>CAYYPX010000042.1:0-6041 GCA_964473655.1 uncultured Micavibrio sp. | reverse complement strand
AGTGTGTCGAACAGTTTTGCCACTTGCTCTTCATCGCGCATGCGAGAAATTGCCAGACGACGATTGGAAAGGCCGCCTTTTTTACCAAGCGTGATCAGTTTTTCAACGATCGGCTTCAGTTCTTTTGCTTTTGGCAAAGTCGTTACGATTTGTTCGTGCTTTACCAGTGCCGCCGCCATGTTGGCGAACATCGCCGTGCGGTGTTGCGATGTGCGGTTCAGTTTACGTTGCTTCATTCCGTGTCTCACGGCAGTTCTCCTTTTTAGTGGCGGGCCGACGCATCGGTCCCATGGTACTACCCGTTAGCATCTTTCGATAGGAAACGGGGGCGGACATCATGTCCTTGTTTTGGAAGCCCCCGCTTTCACGGGGACGACCAGAATTAGTTAGAAAACGGATCGTCCAGACGTTTTGCAAGGTCTTCGATATTCTCTGGCGGCCAACCTTCGACCTGCATACCCAGATGCAGACCCATGTTGGTCAGAACTTCTTTGATCTCGTTCAGAGATTTACGGCCGAAGTTCGGCGTGCGCAGCATATCGGATTCCGATTTCTGGACCAAGTCGCCGATGTAAACGATGTTGTCGTTCTTCAGGCAGTTTGCCGAACGGACAGACAATTCGAGTTCGTCCACTTTGCGCAGCAGGTTGCGGTTGAATGGAAGTTCGTCTTCCTGTTCGCCGCCTTCTTTTGCATCTGGCTCTTCAAAGTTGATGAAGACTTGTAGTTGGTCTTGCAGAATGCGCGCTGCGTAAGCAACAGCGTCTTCCGGGCTGATAACACCATTTGTTTCAATTTGCAGTGTCAGCTTGTCGTAGTCTGTGATCTGGCCAACGCGTGTATCTTCGATTTCGTAAGATACTTTGCGAACTGGCGAGAATACGGAATCAACTGGAATGAGGCCCACTGGCGCTTCTTCCGGACGGTTCAGAGCAGCAGGACGGTAGCCCTTGCCTGTGTTGACAACCATTTCCATGTTGAACTTCGCGCCTTTGTCCAGTGTGCAAAGGACGAGGTCTGGGTTCATAATTTCGATGTCGGCACCAGCTTCGATCATACCAGCCGTTACTTCACATGGACCTTCTGCGGATACGCGCATTTTCTTTGGGCCTTCAGCGTGCATACGCACGGAGATCGCTTTTACGTTTAGAACGATGTCTGTGACATCTTCGCGAACGCCTTCGATGCTCGAGAATTCATGCAAAACGCCATCGATTTGAATACCTGTAACAGCTGCGCCTTGAAGCGAAGACAGCAGGATGCGGCGCAATGCGTTGCCGAGCGTCAAGCCGAAGCCGCGCTCTAGTGGTTCTGCAACGATCTTGCCTGTTGTTTTTGTGTTCGCGCCGTGATCGATTTCGATTTTTTGCGGCTTGATCAATTCTTGCCAGTTCTTCTGGATCATAATGGTAGTCCCTTTCTTATCAACGTCATCCGGTTCTTAACCGGCCTCTGGTTAAAAGGCCCGCACGAAACTATTCCGTGCGGACTTATTCTTTTAGATTAAACGCGGCGGCGTTTGCACGGACGGCAACCGTTGTGCGGTACCGGCGTGATGTCTTTGATCGCACGAACGTTCAAGCCGATCATGCCAAGAGCACGAAGTGCGCTTTCGCGTCCCGAACCCGGACCTTTGATTTCGACATAAACATCCTTCAAACCATGTTCCTGTGCTTTGCGGCCAGCATCTTCTGCGGCCATCTGCGCGGCGTATGGTGTGGATTTACGCGAGCCTTTGAAGCCCATCAGACCTGCGGAAGACCAAGAAATCGTATTTCCTTGATCATCTGTGATCGTGACTTGCGTGTTGTTGAACGAAGCATTCACGTGGACTGTACCGCTCGTGATGTTTTTCTTTACCTTTTTAACGGTTTTTGCTGCTGGTTTAGCCATTGTTGTCTACCCCTTACTTCGTCACTTGTTTTTTGCCGGCGATGGCTTTCGCAGGACCTTTACGCGTGCGCGCATTGGTCTTCGTGCGTTGGCCACGAACAGGCAAATGTTTGCGGTGACGGATGCCGCGATAGCAGGCCATGTCCATCAGACGTTTGATGTTTTGTGCAATCGTACGACGCAAATCGCCCTCGATCTGATATCTGTCTGTATCGATTTCCGCACGGATGGCGTTCAGCTCATCCTCGGTCAGCGAGTTCATGCGGCGTGTCTCATCGATACCGCAAGCTTTCAGAATTTGACGAGCCGAAAAACGTCCCAGACCATGAACATAGGTCAGGGCGATCAGCGCGCGTTTGTTGTCGGGTACGTTAACCCCTGCAATACGAGCCATGTTTTCTCCTTTTTGATCATCTAAACGGAACCGTAACGCCAGTTCCTACACCATCAAAAAGCCTTATAAATCATATGCTTATAGGATAAACACGGACGTAGCGGGCTTTAAGATTTGCCGCAATATAGGAAGTCTGAAAGCCCCCGTCAATACCTATTTTTGGCGGTTTTCCGGGCCTTTGAGAGCTATTTTAGGAGGGCTTTGACGGCTTGCGTGACGAAGTCGATCGGCTGCATTCCGTCGACCTTCTTGAGCAGTCCAGAAGCCTCGTAATAAGGGAGGATCGGCGCGGTCTGGTCCTTGTAAACGCCAAGACGTTTCTTGAAGGTTTCAACATTGTCGTCGCCGCGCAATTCTTTACCGGCGTCGAGAGTCTGCTGGATACGGGTTTGGAGGCGATTGACCAATTCGGTCTCATCAACAGAGAACTGGATAACAGCCTTTAAAGGGCGACCCTTCTCGGCCAGCATTTTATCAAGCTCTTTGGCTTGATCCACGGTGCGAGGGAAGCCATCAAAGATCACGCCCTTGGTACAGTCAGCTTGCTCGATGCGGTTTGCAATCATGCTGATCATGATGTCATCGGACACAAGATTGCCAGCATCCATGATGGCTTTTGCCTGCTTGCCAAGATCAGTGCCGCTAGCGATTTCTGCGCGCAGCATATCGCCTGTCGATAGCTGCTTTAAACCATATTCTGCTTCCAGAATTTGTGCTTGCGTTCCTTTGCCTGCGCCCGGAGGCCCAATTAAAATAACATTCATTGTTATTTGCGCCCTTTGAGTTTGGCCTTTTTGATCAAACCTTCATATTGATGCGCGATCAAATGCGAGTGAACTTGCGCCACCGTATCCATCGTCACCGACACCGCGATCAAAAGAGATGTACCGCCGAAATAGAACGGGATTGCATAGTGCGAGATCAGAAGTTCCGGCAACAAGCAGATGAACACCAGATAGATCGCACCGAGGAAAGTGATGCGTGTCAGAACATAATCGAGATAATCGGCCGTGTTTTTGCCGGGGCGAATACCCGGAACGAAGCCGCCGTATTTGCGGAGCATTTCCGCGTTTTCTTGCGGGTTAAAGACGATCGCCGTGTAGAAGAACGCGAAGAACACAATCAACGCGCCATACATGAACATATAAAGTGGTTGGCCGTGTTGAAGCCATGCCACCATTTGCGACATGATGCCGCCATCGGCACTGGTTCCCGTAAAATTCACAATCGTCAGCGGCAAGAGCAGCAAAGATGATGCGAAGATCGGCGGGATAACGCCCGACGTATTCAGCTTCAATGGAATGTGGTTTTGCTGTGCTGCGGACATTTGCATACCAACCTGACGTTTCGGATATTGCACCGTCACGCGACGTTGCGCGCGCTCCATGAACACGATGAAGGCGATAACGCCGACAACCATGATTGCCAGTGCCAGCATTTCGATCGGGTTGAATTGCCCCTGACGGCCCAATTCCAGCACCGATCCGATTGCGCGCGGCAAGCCCGCAACGATACCGGCAAAGATGATCAACGAGATACCGTTCCCGATACCACGCTGTGTAATTTGTTCACCAAGCCACATCAGGAACACTGTACCGCCCACAATCGTAATGACTGTGGAAGCGCGGAAGAAGAAGCCCGGATCAATAACGGCCGAGCCCATCGAGGATTGCATACCTTCCAGACCGACCGCCAAACCGTAAGCTTGAACGGAAGCCAGAAGCACGGTTAAGTACCGTGTGTATTGGTTGATTTTTGTGCGGCCGCTCTCGCCTTCTTTTTTCAAGGCTTCGAGTTTTGGAGACATGGCTGCTGCCAACTGCATGATGATCGATGCCGAAATGTACGGCATAATGTTCAACGCGAAAATAGTCATACGCTGCAAAGCGCCACCGGAGAACATGTTGAACATGTCCAAGATACCGCCGCCTTTTTGATTGTAGATATCTTCCCAAACGACAGGATCGATGCCCGGAACAGGAATATATGTGCCGAGGCGATAAACGAGCAATGCGCCGAGCACGAACCAGATTCTTTTCTTGAGTTCGGTGGCTTTGGAGAACGCACCCCAATTGGCATTTTTCGCGAGTTGTTCGATGGCTGAGGCCATGGTCTTTCACTTTCTAATGAAGGAGGTAATTACCCATTTGTTTTAGGAAATTTGAGGGGTTTTAACAAGAGCGGTTGCACAAAAAACTAAGTGCTTTTCCCAAAAAACAACCCCCGCTGTTGGGCGGGGGTTTTGTTGGAATTTTCAGAGCTTACTTCGCTTTTTTGCGAACCACCGGAGCGACTTCGATCTTGATGATCTCAACCGAACCGCCCGCCTTGGAAACAGCTTCGGAAGCCGATTTCGTCGCGCCGGAGATTTTCAGGGCCACTTTCGTTTTCAGAGAACCTTTACCAACCAGACGAACGCCGTCGCGCTTGTGGCTGATGACTTTGGCTTTCAGCAGAGCATCTTCATCGATCGTGCCGGAGGCGCTGATCAATTTGGAATCGATTGCTTGTTTCAGACGGCCAAGGGTTACTTCGGCGTATTCTTTACCGAAGAAGTTCGTGAAGCCGTGTTTTGGCAAACGCATGTACAAAGGCATCTGACCGCCTTCGAAGCCTTTGATGGCTACGCCGGAACGGGCTTTCTGACCTTTCACACCGACGCCGCAGGTCTTGCCTTTGCCGGAGCCGATACCACGACCAACGCGCTTGTAGTTGTGCTTCGCGCCTTCGTTTGGTTTCAATTCATTCAGTTTCATGTTCTATCTCCTAAAGCGACTTATTAAGCAGCTTCTTCAACTTTCACGAGGTGTTTGACCGCATTGATCATACCGCGAACGGCTGGAGTATCTTCCAGTGTGCGTGTACGGCGAATTTTGTTCAAGCCAAGACCGATCAAGGTTTGACGTTGCACAGGAACGCGGCCCGCAGGTGATGCGATTTGCGTTACAGTGATCGTCGCGCCGGATTTTTTCGGTGCCGCTTTTTTTGCTTTTGTTTCAGCCATTGTCTTTACCCTTATTCTTCGTCAGCAACGACTGCGGCTTCGCCGGCCTTCGTGCCTTCGCGTTGAGCAACAACATCACCAATTTTCTTGCCGCGACGTGTCGCAACTTGACGTGGAGATTGCATGAATTTCAATGCTTCGAGTGTTGCGTTGACCATGTTGTATGGGTTGTTGGAGCCAACAACTTTTGCAACAACGTCTTGAATGCCAAGACATTCGAACACGGCGCGCATTGGACCACCGGCGATGATACCAGTACCCATCGGAGCCGTACGCATAACAACACGGCCAGCACCGAAGGTGCCTTTTACGTCATGATGTAGCGTGCGGCCTTCGCGCAATGGAATGCGGATCATGTTGCTTTTCGCTTTTTCCGTTGCCTTTTTGATGGCATCTGGAACTTCTTTGGATTTGGAGTGACCGGAGCCAACGCGGCCTTTACCATCGCCAATCACGACCAGAGCAGCGAAACCGAAACGGCGTCCGCCTTTTTGTGTTTTGGATACGCGGTTGACGGCAACGAGTTTCTCAATGAACTCGGATTCTTCTTTTTCGCGTGGTTGCTTGTCTGTTTTTGCCATTATCATGAGCTCCTTAGAAATCCAGACCAGCTTCGCGTGCGCCTTCGGCCAGTGCTTTCACACGGCCGTGGTACAGGAAGGATCCACGGTCAAATTGTACGATTTTAACGCCGGCTTTTTTCGCGCGGTCAGCAACCAGCTTGCCTACTTTCGTAGCTGCATCTTTGTT
>CAYYPX010000041.1:0-12687 GCA_964473655.1 uncultured Micavibrio sp. | reverse complement strand
CATCAAAACCGGCTCATCACCGTTCAGGATAAGATCATTCATTCCAACCATCCTCGGTGGCTTCCGCCTTTTGGTCGGCGGGCAACGCCGCAATCAATTCGCCCAAAGTCTTGCCGCTTTGCGGATGCTTCCAATCATCGTCCAGAATATCGCTCATCGGCATCAAAACAAACGCGCGGGAATCCATGCGCGGGTGCGGCACGATCAACCGCTCGCCATCCGTTATAGTTTGGTCGTCATAGGCAATGAGATCGAGGTCCAGCAAACGCGGTGCGTTCTTCACCGTGCGCACGCGGCCGAAATCTTCCTCGATCGCGAGCAAAGCGGACAAAAGCTCTTCCGGCCCCAACTCCGTATCCACCGCGGCCACCGCGTTGTAATACCAAGGATCACCTTCCACAAATGGCACCGGCGCGGTTTTCCAGATGCGCGATATTTGCGCCGCCCAGATTTCCACCTGCGCCATCGCCTTAAGTGCTGCATATAATGTCTGTTGTGGCGTTCCGAACCGGCTGGGCAGGTTCGCGCCAAGGGCGATGATTTTCATTATTACTCCAAAACAAAAAGGGCCCGAAAACTCAGGCCCCTTTTATAACTGTTTTTTCGGAAAATTCCTACCAAGTACGAACGTCGCCGGAATCCATGTGAACGAAATCGCTCTTTGGATAATAACCAACGCCGCCGGCCTTCAAGGACACGGCCAGTTTCTGTATTTGTTTGGTGTTGAAACCGGGCAGACGCAAATCGATCGCCTGACCTGTCATATGAAGCGAATTCTTGGCAACGCCTTCCCCGTGCGAACGCAAGCCGGAATTTGTTTTCGGGCAGCGGTAACCGGACAGAATTTCGTATGGCTCGTCCTGCTGCGTCATGTTGTGGACCGAAAAGATAATGTCCATCACGCGTGGGTCGATTGGAAACAATTCATTTGTGCGGAAATCGCGAAGCACAACATTGATTCTATCGAACGCATCGGGAAGATATTTATCGCCTACGCGATACACGCCTGAGAATGTTTCGCCGGTATGGGAATTGCGGAAAGAAATTTTGCGCGCACCGTCGAAACGTCCGCCATTGCTCATGATAGCAGCGGACGCAGGATGTATGATGGAAGAAGCCGCGATGGAACCTGCGGCAAGAGCACCAAATCCAAGAAATTTGCGACGGCTCACAGATGGGGCGATATCGCCTTTAGTCTGGGAAGTCATGTAACCTCTATAGTTGTTGTCGAGGCGAGAGCCTCACGAAGATATGCTTTGTAGCAAATAGATGCGGAGTGTCAAAGACGAAAACGTCTTAACCAATATATTCCAAAAGACGTATTTTTACAACACGCTCTGACTAAAGGGAAATTTCTGCGTTCTGAGTATTTTGCGGAATGTGGATACCGCCCGCATTTTGCAGGATTTTTGAGAGTTTTTCGTCCTGTCCATACACATCGCGGCCATAAATCAGCTTGCCTTCAGAATCAAGCCAGATGGTCTGATACGTAATATAAACCGGCAATTTTGATTCGGTTTTGATATCGCGCATACGGCCCGAGTCGATCATTTCCTGCATACCGTTCCAGCTCCAACCTTCATTGTTTTTCAAAATGAAGTCGGCGAGTTTTTCTGGTTGCGACACGCGGATACATCCCGAACTCAAAAGGCGCTCGTCCTTGTCGAACAATTCGCGGTGGTTCGTGTCGTGCAGATAAATATTGTAAGGGTTTTCCATGATGACGCGCACCTTGCCGAGCGGATTATCATCACCCGGATTTTGAACCATACTGATATTGCTCAAACCGCGGTTCCCGACATTACCCCAATCGATAGAGGCAGGGTCGATCGTCTTGCCGTTGTGAACCATTTTGATACCGCGCTTTGCCAAAGCATTCGGATCATTTTGGAGCATCGGCAAGAAATCCACTTTCTTGATGGTCGGTGGAACGGTCCAGTTCGGGTTCAAACGAACTCCGGTAATTTCGGTTTTAAAACTATAGGTCGGGCGCGCGGTCTTGCCGACAATCACCGGCATCTCCATCGCAACTTCGCCGTTTTCAACCGCCCACAAACTGGCCGATGGAATATTGACGAGGATATAACGGTCTGGGCGTCCCTGCTCCATCCAACGAATGCGCTCCATATTCGCGATGATCTGCGTCATCTTGCTCTCGTTGGTGCGATTCAATGCAGAAATCGTGTCGGCGCGGACAATGCCATCGGCTTTCAAACCGTTTACACGCTGGAATTTGATGACCTCGGCGGCCAGAGCATCGTCATAGACTTTGGATTCAGAAGCCGGCAGACCAAGCTTGGTCCGGATCAATGCTACCGCGTCATGCGTCTGTTTTGGCTTCAATGCGCCGGAAATTTTGATCGCGGCAGAATCTTTTTCGGCCTTACTGAGGCGGATCAATTCTTCGCGCATCGCCACATATAATTTGCTGTTCGGCTCCAGATCCTTGATCTTGTGAACCGGATCACCGGCCAAAGCGACTTGTTGAAGGATATCTTTCGCTTCCATCGGCTGGCGCCAATATTTGTCGGCGCGGTCGTTCGGATTGTGTTTGCCGCGCATACCGGTCAGATCGCGCACATAATGAATCACCGCATCGGTCATCAGAACGTCAAACTCATGACGGCTTGCCGATGGGTTGGCCGCAATCTCTTCCAATTTCGCGACATGGTAATTTTCTGGGTTCAAACCTTGGGTCCATGAATTTTTTCAGGATATTCAAAACCGCTTCTGCGCGCGGTTGGAATTTTGTCTGACCGCGCAGCCAGATCGTGCGCATACCTTGCTCTTGATAAAACGCCTGCAAAAGTTCAGCGTCGTGAATGCCTTTGGTTTCGAATTGTGCCGACATGGTCGGCTGCGCAAGGGATTCAGTTGGAAACGCCCAAGAAATCAATCCATAGCCAATGGCTGCCGTTGCCAGAAGCAACAACAAGGACCCACGGATAGTTTTCTTCGTAACTTCGGTCATGACCCCTGACCCTTTAAGACGTTTCTACGGCTTTATTTTCCGCCTTCTTGGTTAAATAAAGGTTTACGAAGCTATTCGGTTCCGTGATGGGTCAATGAACCATGAAAAAAGCCGGGAAATGCGCCTTTCTAAAAAGATGAACCGTTATAGATCGGCAAACGCGTGTCGTTATATTATTCCATAAGACGGCAAATTTGCCTATGCAAGGGTTAACGAGCAACCAGAATATCGTTGATACGTTTGCGGAAAAGCACCGCATCGGTAACGAATGGGACGATAATGCGCCGCTGGCCCGTTCCTGTCACGATCACGCTGCCATAACCGAATATCTGGCCGATCGGCGTGATCCCAAGCTCAATACTTTCCACTTGCGCATATCTCATCTCGATCATATCGGCATAGACAACACCACTACGGATGAAAATGCGTTTGTCGCTCGCGGCGAGGATCAGATATTTTTGGGTGAGCCATGCAAGGCCTATCAGAATGGCGCCGACGAACATCAGGAAAATGCCAAGACGCGCCGCAAAGGATGGAAGCAACAACATCCCGGAAACAACAACGGCAACGCCCTTCCAATATATGCCGTCATGAATGACGGCCGTTTCGATCAATTTTTCATCCTCGGTCAGCGTAATACCGGCGAGCAGTAGAGCGTGTGTCTTGTCGCCATCCGTCCCTATCGCCTGCTTCATGAAAAGAAATCCTTATATGTTGCGTGCTTGCTCGATCGCTTTGCGGAATTTTATCGGATCTTCGATCGGAGGCAGGATGATTTCACCAACGCCCATCCCGTGAACGATCAAACGGCCATAATTCAGAATGCGGCCCCAAACGCTTTGCAGAACATTGACGCTTTCGATTCTATCGACGCTCATCTCGCCAACATAACGGGCCACGAGGCCTCGCTTGAAAACCAGACGCTTGTTGGTAATGGCGATTTCTGTCGTGACCTTGATGATCATCATGCGGGCATAACGGAACAGCCCCATAACCAGAATAAAGAAGGCGAGAATTTTGAGTGCGGGATTAACGGCACGAACTTTCTCCAACCAACCGGCATCGGCGGGAATTTCAGCGCGTAGGAAAGACGGCAAGGATGGTTCGACCATGATCGCGGCGACGATAATTCCAATCGCCAGAAAAATACCGATCAGCACATTAAGGATGGCTGCAAAAGTATACATCCAGTGGAAATGGCCGATATGGACCAATTCTTCGTCTTCACCCAACGACTGACGTATGTAATCCAGCCCCACCGGTCATGATCCTTTATTGGTCACCCAGAGAAATTCCGAGGCCTCTTGCAGTATGAACCAAAGCATCATTGGGGTCTATGGCCTCATAAGCGGCGATACATTCCTCGATCGGGTAATCGACCAGCTTTCTGTTCTGCCACGCGACCATGCGGTCGAATTTGCCCTCGTTGATCAAGTCGACGGCGCGAACGCCAAAGGCTGATGCCAGCAAGCGGTCATTATATGTCGGCGGTGCGCCGCGCTGAACGTGCCCCAACACCGTCACGCGGCTTTCAAAACCCGTTGTCTCGGAAATCTTAGCGGCCAGATAGTTGCCGATCCCGCCATAACGTTTTTCGCCGCCATGCCATGTGATTTCGAATTTTTCACCGTTCGGCGTCTTCACCGCTTCGGAAACAATGACGAGCGCAAAGTTACGCCCTGAATCTTTCACGCGTTTGATTTTTGCGGCGACGTTTTCCAGTGTGTATTTCAATTCCGGAATGAGGATGACATCCGCACCGCCCGCGATACCGGCGGATAGCGCAATGTGTCCCGCATCGCGGCCCATCACTTCCAAAATCATTACGCGGTCATGGCTCGCTGCTGTCGGTTGCAAACGATCGAGTGCTTCGGTCGCGACAGCAACCGCGGTGTCGAATCCGATCGCGCGTTCTGTTTTACCGAGGTCGTTGTCGATGGTTTTGGGAATCCCGACCATCTTGATTCCGCCCTGTTGGGTGAGCTTTCTTAAAATCGCAAAACTGCCATCGCCGCCGATTCCGATCACGGCCTCTAGGCCCAGCTTTTTAAAATTATTGATGATCTCGTCGCTGCGGTCTTTGACCGAACCATCCGGCATGGGGAACGCGAACGGGTTGCCCTTGTTCGTGGTGCCAAGGATCGTGCCGCCCATACGAAGGACATTGCTGTCCATATCGGCGGGTTTCAGAAGCCTGTATTGAGGCTCTTTTTCAAGCAGACCAGCCGTACCGTCGAGAATACCATAAACCTCCCACCCTAGCAGGTCCGCCTTATGAACCGCCGCGCGGATAACCGCGTTCAGGCCGGCACAGTCGCCACCGCTCGTCAAAATACCGATTTTCTTGCTCATATTGTCCTTGGAATGCGTAAGGGATTTTTAAATGTTTTATCTCAAACTGGACTGGTTTGCCAAAGGATTTTGGCTTCCAACGCTTTCTTCTTCTTATCAAAAGCTCAAAAAGCTGATATGGTTCGAAACTCAAATTTACATTCTTGGCCCCCGATTGGTTCATGGAAGATATTGACGACTTGATGGAAAAGCTCGCCGCCCTAGAGCGCGAGCACAAAGAGACTGACACAGAGATAGACCGGCTGATGAATAGCAGACCGGTCGATCTTTTGATGATTCAGCGCTTCAAAAAGAAAAAGCTGGCCCTTAAGGACCAAATCTCGAAACTAAAGAGCGATATCCTACCGGATATCATAGCGTAACCAAATACGGATCAAAGGCGGTTCATAATGGTGCAAAACGATCCAAGACCCGTTGTCGGAATCATCATGGGCTCCCAATCAGACTGGGAAATCATGAAGATCGCCAGTGAGTTACTGGTAGAACTCAAAATTCCTCACGAAGTCAAAATCGTGTCAGCGCACCGCACCCCCAAGAGAATGTTTGACTACGCCAGCACGGCTAGAAATCGCGGATTGAAGGTTATCATCGCTGGTGCGGGTGGCGCGGCCCACCTACCGGGCATGACCGCCTCTCTCACCACCCTGCCTGTCATCGGCGTGCCTGTAAAAACCAAGGCTCTCAAGGGGATGGACAGCCTTCTCAGCATCGTTCAAATGCCCGGCGGCGTGCCTGTCGCGACCGTTGCCATAGGTGAAGCAGGAGCCAAAAACGCGGCACTTCTGGCAGCCTCTATATTGGGAACCGCGGATGAGACTTTAGTGACCCGAATTGAAGCATTCCGCAAAAATCAGACCGATCAGGTTGCCGAAACGCCTAAAGATTAATATCCACAGGCTGTGGATAAAAAATTCGGTTATCCACAATCCATAAAATCATCAAAATAAAGAAAGGCGCAATTCGGCGCAAAAAGGTTCTTTGCACCTGTGGATATGTGTATTACTTTTCCACAGGGCGATTGCTCTATCACTAAAACTCGCTATCTTTCCTGATCTTTCACGTGAAACAAAATGGTTAAACCACTCAAATGAAAATGGAATCCAAAACACTTGGAATTCTCGGTGGCGGTCAATTGGGCCGGATGTCCGCACTCGCTGCTGCCAAGCTCGGCATCCACACTCATATATTCTGTCCGGAAGAAAACTGCCCCGCTTCGCAGGTTACGGACCGTTTCACGCTCGCCAACTACGAAGATCTTAAGGCTTTAAAGGCCTTTGCTGATCAAGTTGATGTCATCACGTATGAATTTGAGAATATCCCATTGGAAACAGTGGATTTTTTATCTCAGCATAAGCCCGTTTACCCTGATCGCAACCTGCTGGAAGTTTCGCAGAACCGCTTGAAAGAAAAAAAGTTTTTGAACGATATCGGTATCCCGACCGCCCCGTGGGCGCCAGCTTATAAACCTGCCGATATTGATGACACTTTAAGGCTCTGGAACGCGTCTGATTGCATCATTAAGACGGCACGTTTCGGTTATGATGGAAAAGGCCAATTAAAACATAATGTTAGTTCATCCAGCTCTACTTCATGGCAAAAATTAGCCACTGAAGAAGCTGTGATTGAAGGAATAGTCGATTTTGCTTATGAGGCTTCCGTGGTGGTCGCCAGAGACGTTTTTGGAACCGTTCACGCCTTCCCTGTAACGCTGAACAATCATAAGAACCATATTCTCTCCGAGAGTGTCTTTCCAGCCCCATTTTCGGACTCTATAATAAGAGACGCCACGTCCTTGGCTTCGACACTTGCCGTATCGGTTCAGCTTGTTGGCGTTCTAGCTCTAGAACTATTCGTATCGAAAGACGGAAAATTGGTCGCGAATGAGATTGCACCACGGACTCATAATTCAGGACACTGGACCATGGATGCATGCAACGTGTCACAATTCGATCAACACGTTCGCGCCGTCTGCGGCCTACCGATTCTTGAACCAATCCCGCATTCCGCCGCAACCATGGTGAACCTGATCGGCGACGATGTTTTGAAACTCCCAGAATACCGCGCCATGGACAATGCTTGTATCCACCTCTATGGTAAAGAAGAAGCCCGCCCGGGCCGCAAGATGGGACACGTCAACCTTTTGAAACCACTAGGAAAATAGCTTATGAAAGCCGCCAAAATGACCGATACCTCAAAAACCCGCATCGAAACCGATTCTTTCGGTGAAATCGAAGTCCCCGCCGACGCCTATTGGGGTGCGCAAACACAAAGATCCATGCAGAATTTCGACATCGGGACTGAGAAGATGCCAGCAGCACTAGTCCGTGCCCTCGGTGTGCAAAAGAAAGCCGCAGCAACCACAAATGCTGCACTCAAAGCCCTCGATCCGAAACTGGCACAGGCGATTGTGCAGGCCGCCGACGAAGTGATCGATGGCACCCTTGCCGACCAGTTTCCGCTCTCCGTCTGGCAGACCGGTTCGGGCACGCAAACCAACATGAACGCCAACGAAGTTATTGCGGGCCGCGCGAACGAAATCCTGTCCGGAAACCGCGGCGGAAAAGCCCCAGTTCACCCGAACGACCATGTGAATATGGGCCAATCTTCCAATGACTCTTTCCCGACCGTCATGCATATCGCCACGGCCGAATTGGTCTATCACGATCTCATCCCTTCGCTGCAAATGCTGCACGCAGCATTGGACGGCAAAGCCAAGGAATTCGCGAATATTGTCAAGAACGGCCGCACCCATTTACAGGACGCTACACCGCTTACTCTGGGACAAGAATTCTCCGGTTATGCTGCACAAATCAAGTTCGGCCTTGCGCGCATTAACGCAGCATTACCCCGCGTGCTGCAACTTGCTCAAGGCGGCACAGCCGTCGGCACAGGCATCAACTGCAAGGTCGGCTTTGCCGAGAAATTCGCCGCTGAAGTATCCTCGATTACCGGCCTTGATTTCATCACCGCCGAGAACAAGTTCGAGGCTCTGGCCACCCATGACGCCCTCGTCGAATTGTCCGGTGCCCTGAACGTGCTGGCCGTCTCCCTGATGAAGATCGCGAACGACATCCGCCTGATGGGTTCTGGCCCAAGATCGGGTATTGGCGAATTGCTGCTGCCTGAAAACGAACCGGGCTCTTCTATCATGCCAGGGAAAGTAAACCCGACCCAGTGCGAAGCCATGACCATGGTCTGCGCCCAAGTTATGGGCAATCATGTCGCCGTCACGGTCGGCGGATCCAACGGCCATTTCGAGCTGAACGTTTTCAAACCGGTCATCATTTATAACGTGCTGCAATCGGTCGAACTAATCGCCGGTGCTTGCCGCTCGTTCACGGAACGCTGCCTCGTCGGGATCGAACCGAACCATGAGCGCATCAAATATCTGATGGAAAACTCGCTGATGCTGGTCACGGCCCTGAACCCGCATATCGGATATGACAATGCCGCCAAAATCGCCAAAAAGGCGAACAAGGAAGGCTTATCGCTTCGCGAAGCCGGAATGCAACTCGGCCTGCTCACCTCGGAGCAGTATGACCAATGGGTCAAACCGGAAGACATGATCAAGCCGCAAGGCTGATCCATCCCATGGGCGACATCCTTTCCGCCAAGGTCGTGAAACGCTCTGTGACCATCGCCGGTCACACAACCAGCGTGAGTTTGGAAGAACCGTTCTGGGCCGCGCTTCGATCCATCGCTAAATCCGAAGGCCGCTCACTCGCCGCTCTCATCGCCGACATAGACGAAAGGCGCGGGACAAACCTGTCCAGCGCCTTGCGTTTATACGTCCTTGATAAATTACAGCGTTAACGCATCAATCCTTCCAAAACACCCTTAATCGCTTTTTCCGTGTCCTGTTGCTTTTGCTCTTTCGGCGTCAATTGCTGCGCCGGAGCCTGTGCAGCAGGATCGGGTTGAGCCGCCGGAGCTGGGGTCGCAGGATCTGGCAACACTGGCGCCTGAGTATTCGCATCCGGCACCGGATTTAAAGTCGGCGGCGGCGCGGTTGGTGCAGGCGCGGGTGTTGGCGTTGGTGTCGGCGCAACAGGAGCTGGAGTGGTCGGTGCCGGTGTTGGCGTTGGCGTCACCGGCTGCTTCTTCGGCAGAATACCAAGATCCTGTAATTTGCCACCCAGCCCCTCGCCCAGCTTGTCTTGGATTTTCTCACCCAGCTTTTCCTGCACCGTGCTTTGCAGGCGGCGGGTCAGAACGTCGTTAAACAATCCCTTGCCGAACGTGTTGAGCCGCCGGAGCTGGGGTCGCAGGATCTGGCAACACTGGCGCCTGAGTATTCGCATCCGGCACCGGATTTAAAGTCGGCGGCGGCGCGGTTGGTGCAGGCGCGGGTGTTGGCGTTGGTGTCGGCGCAACAGGAGCTGGAGTGGTCGGTGCCGGTGTTGGCGTTGGCGTCACCGGCTGCTTCTTCGGCAGAATACCAAGATCCTGTAATTTGCCACCCAGCCCCTCGCCCAGCTTGTCTTGGATTTTCTCACCCAGCTTTTCCTGCACCGTGCTTTGCAGGCGGCGGGTCAGAACGTCGTTAAACAATCCCTTGCCGAACGTGTTGCCCGGGTTGCTCAAAGAACCCTTGATCGACACATCGAACGCGCCCGCTTCCTTCGCCTGTTTAAAGGTGATGGTGTGGATTGTGTCGATATACCATTGCGGCAGGTTCACATTGCCCTTCGATTTGATGTTTGCGGCGGGGCCATCCATTTGCATGGAGGTGATTGTTGCGATCCCTTGTGCAATATCATAGACGCCATCGACGGTGTCAAAACGGGTTTCACCCCCGCTCACCGCGCCGGTCATGAGGCTGCTGAGACGGTCCATCGGTTTGCCAGTATCGACAAAGGCCAGACCGATTTGTGCAAGGTCGAATCCTTTCATCACGATACTCTTACCGTTCAGGGTCGACTTGCCGTTCAGACCGCTGACCAGAGCGTATGAGCTTAGCCCGCTCGATTTCACATCCATATCGAGGGAAACGTCGCCCGCCGCCTTGATGCGGTTCGATCCGCTCATGGCATAGGCCAAAGGTTCCAGATTGACGTTCGCCATCTTGGTTTGGACAGCAAGGCTGAGTGGCTGTTTCGCATCAACCGGGTCCTGTACGCGGGCATTAAGCGTAGCATCGCCGCCGAACAATCCGGCCTTTAGATTGTCCACATTCAGATTGCCGTCTTTCAGAACGATCTTGGTATTGGGTTTCTGGAAGTTCCAGCCACCATAGGTGATCGATTGTGCGGATAGGGCGAGGTCAAGATTTACGCTGTGCATCCACCCTGTTTCCAAAGGAGCGCGCGACCATTTTTCACCACCCGCACTGCCGCCGGAGGAAGAACCGCCCCCGCCGCCACCGGAATTTGCTGCACCGGTTTTTGCGCCGAGCAGATCATCCAGCGGAATATTGCCAGCTTGAACGGAGCCGTTCACCGAAGGCTTATCGCCGGTCATATCGATCTTCAGAGCCCCTCCCAAAGTCGTCGGCCCCAGATTGGCTTTGAGGTCGGAGAGCGTGTAGACATTGTTGTCGTTCACGGCCTTGGCCGAGAAATCGAACGGACGCTCCATCCCCGGTCCGCCACTAAAAGCAGGATTCAATATCTGCATCGCCTTGACAAAGTTCGGGTGCTTCGCGCCGATGGTCAGGTCGCTGAAGGTCGGTTTATCGAGAAGGCCTTTCGCATTGCCCGCCGCTTCCAGCGTACCGTTAAGTGCCGTGACTTTCGCATCGAATCCCAAAGCGTCAGCCGTGCCTTTTGCCGCAATATTGGCTTCCGCCCCGCTGATCGTTTGCGGGATTTTTGATGCATCCACTTTAAACGTTTGCATCAGGGCTTTGACATCGCTCGTCTTGCCATAGAAGGACATATCGATCCCGCTCAGGGTTTTCAGGCTGGCGACCGATCCTTTCAAGCTCGCGACCGCGCCCATGTAATCTTGGGCGGAAGCATTGGTGAGCGTGAGGGAGTCTCCCGAAGCCTTACCCGTGAATACCGGTGATTTGCTGCGCATTATAAATGGCTTTTTGCGCGCTCAGATCAAAGGTCAGGTTGACCGGCATTTCGAAATTACGCACCGGCTCCAACGCCTTCTTGGCATCCACCTTTGCTGCGGTGTCTTTTTGCACAACCTCTTTCTTCTGGCCGCCCATACGGGATTGGATATGGTCGATATCAACCGTGTCTGTGGTCAGATCAATCGTGATTTCCGGGGATATTGTGATAGATACGGTTCGTCTCGTAAATCCTGATATTGCGCTTGAAGTGCTCCCCGATGGATCGAACTCATGGATGTCGGATAAGCTTCTGGCTGACCAAAATACAGCCACCCAAGGCGGGGCCGGTTCGGCGCAGGGCGGTTCAGGTGACTCTAAAAATATCTCCCTCGACAAGCTGATCATCGAAGATGGCCGTGTGACCTATAATGACCGCAAAGCCGGTTCAAAGAAGATTGTCGAAAACATCAATGCCAAGGTCGGTGCCAAGAGCCTGACCGGACCGTTCAGCGCCGATGGGTCATTGGCCTATGACGGTAAGGAGATCGAGTTAAAGGCCGAGACCGAGAAGATGGAAAACGGCAAGAAAGAGATGCCGGTTGATGTCTCCATCAGGTTGCCTAACGCGAAAGCGGAAGCCTCCTTTAAAGGTGTCGCCGCTATGGAGCCGATCGAAATTCAGGGCAAGATGGAATTGAAGGCCGACAATCTGGCCGCAGTCATGGGTGGTGGTTCAGGCCCGCTCGCGCAAAAACTTTCCTTCTCCGGCTTCGTGACCGCGAATGAGACGGCCGTAAAATCCGAAGAAATCGACGCCTCGTTCGGCGATGCCAAGGGTAAGGGGAGTTTTAGCCTGTCCAACCTGAAGGATCAGAACCCCGTTCAATTCACCGCCGATATGGCATTTCAGGGCATCATCAATCTGGACCAGATGACCAAGGGTCTGGGTGATAAGAACAAGGAAAAGAGCGTCGAGGAAAAAGTCGCCAAGGGCGAAGCACTTTCCAAGAATTCCGGTGGGTTCATCCCTGAAACTTTGAGCCTACCATTCCCGTTGGAAGGCACATTCAAATTTACGGCGGACGGTATCCAGACCAACGGCACGGTTTATAAAGGCATCGTTGCCACCATCACAAAGACCGGCGGCACGATTGCAGCGGACGGTAAGGCGATGGAAATTCCGGGCAAGACGACCGCCAATGCCAAAGGCTCGATCGTCTATGCGACGACATCGCAATCCGGCAAAAGCGGCGTTACTTACGCGGACCCGTCCGTGACATTTACGGCGGCTGGTAACTCGCAGCAATTGCCGACTTTGCTGCGCGCTTTTGCGCCCGATCAGGACAAGAACGCCGCCTTT
>CAYYPX010000040.1:0-12696 GCA_964473655.1 uncultured Micavibrio sp. | reverse complement strand
ATCATAAAGGCGGCAAAGCAAACCAATTTGAAGGTTTGGTTGATATGCTTCCCCCAGACAATGAACGTGGTGAAACGCATTTGAATAGCATCATCATCGTTGACGAAGCACAGAACCTTACCATCGCAGAGGCAAAAATGTTGATCACGCGGATTGGTAAAGGATCCAAACTGATTATCAATGGCGACATCAGCAACGAACAAAACGATCTGAAAGGGCAATACCCGGGACTTGCCTACCTCATAGCTTATCAAGGCGGCGCTATGCTTAATGACAGCAAAGACCACGAGCGCCATATGGCTTTTGTTCGATTTACAGATGCAGACTCGGCGGCACGTCACCGGCTGCTCCCAGCTATTCTAAGTGCCTTCAGTGAGCCTAAGGAAAACACCCCAGCGGCCGAATTCCACGAATTGATGAAAACCGTCGAGGGCGCACGTCTTAAACCGGATATTGCCGCAGCCTTTGCAAAAGCAACGAACATAGCGCAAAAAACCCTTGAAGAAGTCGCCAAAATGACTTATGAAAAATATATCAAGCCCGTTAAGAATGCTTATCCAGCCCTATTCGCAAATGCCCCAAAACCGAATGTTTTGGAGTTCGACCGAAAGATCGCTTAATTCTTGACAATCCGGCGGAAATCCGTATTTTGCAGGTCTAATTTAAAGGTAAAGGGCTAAGACAATGGCTAAAAAAGGCGGCGGCGCAACGAAAGTTCGTCTGGAATCATCGGCTGGAACAGGTTTCCGCTACTATACAAAAAAAGGCGCGAAAGCGACCGAGAAGCTGAAACTCAAGAAATACGATCCTTGGGCGACGAATGCTGAAACGGGCAAACGCGGCCAACACGTCGTTTTCGAAGAAAAGAAAATGCCACCATCCAAAAAGAACTAAGGTTCTTTGGGCTTACGAATTTAAAAAGGCACCTTCGGGTGCCTTTTTATTATTCGATAAAAGCTCTGGCTTCTTGTTGATAGGCGGCAGGGTCCAGCTTGCCCTTACCTTCGAATACGGTGGCGTTACGGCCGCTCTCTTTGGCTTTGTAGAGCGCATCGTCGGCCCGTTTCAGTATATCGTCCATTGTCGTCACATCGTCACCATTTATCAGCGTGGCACCGATAGAGGTGGTTACACTGACCTTCCCGCCTTCGACGGCGCAGCTGAACGGTTCGTCCGCAATCGCTCGGCGTAGACGCTCACCAATGAAGTAGGCCATTTCCACCGATACATCCGGCAGAATGACCACAAATTCCTCCCCGCCCAGACGGGCGACAAGGTCGAAGCTTCGTAAACTGTCTTGAATGCGGTGGGCAAAGATTTTGAGCACTTCGTCACCCACAGCGTGGCCATGCGTGTCATTGAAAGATTTGAAGTGGTCGATATCCATCATCAGGACAGACATCGTCTTTTTGTTGGCCGCGTTCTTTTGCATCAGCTTTTGCAAGTGCACTTCGAAATAGCGGCGGTTGTACAGACCGGTCAGTGAATCCGTCAAAGCCATAGATAGGCTGAGTTCAAAATTCGAGCGGAGACGTTGTTGGAATCGCTTGCGACGGACTTGCGTGCGGACACGTGCCAAAAGCTCGTTACGGTCTACCGGGCGCAGAATATAATCATGTGCACCAATCTCAAGGCCATGGGCGATACGTTGCATATCTTCTTCGTTGGCGATCATCAGAATCGGCACGGCGCGGGTTTTCTCACTGGAGCGAAGGTGCGAACAAAGGCGCAATCCATCTTCGTTTTTCAAATTCAAACTGACACAGAGAAGATCATAATCGCTCTGGCTGACCTTGCTCATGGCATCCAGCCCCGTTTCGGCCACGATCACAATGTCAGAGTCAACACGCAAGGCTTCGACGAATTTCTTGCTCTCGAAACTTTGGTCTTCGATCACCAGAATGCGTGCGTGCTCCACAGGCTCATTCATCGCATTGGCAGTATTCTCGGACACACCGAGTTGCGTTGCTGTGTTTTCACGAACACGCCATTCATCGACCGTCATTTTCAAACGCACCAATGATCGCACACGGCTCATAAGCGCCGTATCATTCAATGGTTTTGAGAGGAAATCATCAGCACCGGCTTCCAATCCCTTGATGCGATCGGATGAATCCGTCAATGCCGTTACAATCACGACAGGAATATGGGCTGTTGCAGGGTCAGCCTTGATGCGTTTGCATACTTCAAAGCCATCCATACCCGGCATCATCACATCGAGAAGAACGATATCTGGGCTTTCGTTTTTAACCTTTTCCAGTGCCTCTGGCCCGTTTGTGGCCGTTAAAACATCGTAATATTCACTCGCAAGCTTGGCTTCGAGCAATTTTACGTTCGGCAAAATATCATCGACGACGAGTACGCGCGCTGACATGGTGTTTCTCTATCCTCTATCTCAGTTCACCGGATACATCTTCGTCGTCTTCTATCAAAAGATCGTCGAAGGCATCTTCTTCCGTGTAGTCTTCTTTTTCCGATGATGCGTCGCGGATTTGAAACTCCGGCGCACTCTCATTTTCTTCTGTTGTTTCTGTTGGCGCTTCTTCTGCGGCCGGTTTGTTCAAATGTGTTTGGATGACTTCCAAAAAACGCGATACGGAGATCGGCTTGGAAATATAATCTTCACAACCACCTTCGCGGATTTTTTCTTCATCGCCTTTCATTGCAAAGGCGGTCACGGCAATGACAGGAATTTTTTTCAAACTCTCTTCGTTCTTGAGCCATTTGGTGACATCAAGGCCGGATACTTCGGGAAGCTGGATATCCATCAGGATCAGATCCGGCTTTTTCTCGCGCGCGATCGCCAAAACTTCCATGCCATTGCGCGTTTCTATGGTGGCGATTCCATGCGCCTCCAATAGATCGCGGAACAATTTCATGTTCAGCTCATTGTCCTCAACGATGAGAACGGTCTTTGTCATGATGGGAAGTCCTTAAGCCTTTGTGCGGAAAAATATTTTACCCATAGGCATGCTACCAGCGAATTGGTTACCAAAAGATTAATAGGACGGGTGTTTAAGGTTTGGCGGGGCTGGCCAGCGCGGCTTCGTCGCATTTGTCCGCCGGCAAGGCCTGCAATGCCACCAATTTCTGTTTTACGGAAAAATCATCGTAATCGATGGTCATGTCTGAAATGATGCCGTTTTCATGGAAAACCAGACCCATTTCGTAATCCGACTCCTCTTCCCGATCCTTCACAGGAAACACGGCCATGCGCACGTTCCATGCCTTACCAGCCAGCAGCGATTGATCGATCTTCACATCATCCGGAATAATCTTTTTAATGTCCGCCGGTTTTCCGATGAAAGAATTGATCTCGATCGGCCCTTCTTCATCGCTGCCGTCAAACACTTGCGCCGAATAAAACTTATCACCTTTTTCCGCGTGCTTGATTAGCTCCAGCGTATGCCCCATTGGAAATAGCGTGCCTTTGGCCAAATCGAATTTCAGTTTTTCAGGCATAGAGAATTTTGCGATCCCCTTGCCGCTCTTATCGGTTTCGGCACGGCCCCGCAATTCCTGATACATCTGTTCATCGCGGTCGCGACGCGATGTGTAATCGAATGTTGTTCCATCAAAGGATTCATACGTAGAAAAATCAGATGTGATCCGCATTCCCGGACCTTCGGCATATTGATAGAATAATTTGAATTTATGATCCGTTACCCACGCATCGCAAGTTGGCTTCCATTCATACGCCATCTGTCCTTTGATATTGACGATCTGCGATCCGCTGTGGGTTGCGATCAGATCGATATCATAGAGCGCCTTGTGCGCGGCCAAGCCCTTGGCGGCATCAGAAGGCCCCGCAGATGCAGGAAAAGAGATCAGGGCCGAAGCCGCGGTCAAAAGGAGAATGCGGGAAAAGGTCATACCTCATAGTAGGGCAAAGCCCTTAGGCCTCAAAGCCCGAAATACTGGTTTTTCAGAGTCTTATCGCAAGTTAAATGCTTAGAGAGCGGGATTCTTTGACCAAACCGTTCAGACGCGTCAGGTAATCCAAATTGCGATCAGGGCGGCTGCCGATATCAAAAAACCGTTTTGACCGCGCCACATCCTGCGGGTTTAAAAAATCGGTGATCATGTTGGCTTTCATCGGTGAGGAAAGACGCAAATCCAGCAGATCATGCATTTTCAAATGCTGATGATCGTCATGGTATTGATACAAGCGATCTATCCAATCGAGATCATCTATATCTTCAAGTTTGTATTTAGAAAAATCTATATTCGCCCCTTCCACAAAGTAAGAATCTTCACTTTCGATAGACTCCTTCAATCTTTTAAGATTGCACAAAACTTTTTCCTTAAAGGAAGCATCACCATCATAGTAATCCTTGTCCCGCCCAAACCATCCGTTGGCGACAACAGCATCATGTTCATGAATACGCATAAATCTTGGCCAGAACGCAACGCCGTGGGATTTTCCCGCAAGACAGCGAACGCCATCGTACCCAACATCTTGCGCTAGATTGAATATGTTGGATGTTACTTGTTTCGCGAATCCCAAACCGCGCCATTCATCGTTCACATACAATTCTTCTATAATCAAAGAATTCGTATCCGGCGCGCCGTTCAATATAAGATTACCTTGTATGATGGGCGGGCCAATCTCTTTCCGGAAAGGCACGTCGAAGGAAAACCTTATCATTTTGTCGCCGTCGGCACTGATGCCATCAATGAAGCTAGGTTTGAACGGCATTCCATAGCCGAGAACCGTCTTTAATTCTTTTTCTATCTCTGGAACGTGATAACCCGGATGATCGGTTACATCCATCCAAACACTTCGCAGATCCGTCCCATAAATCTTCATATATAGATCTTAGTGGATACGGTTCTGTAAAATCAAACCAGCCTTCGGCAAAGCTTGCCGTGCGGCAGAAAAGACTACCGTATCAGGCCCCGAAATGACGATGGAAGGCAAAAACAATCATCATATAACTTATTGTTATAAAACAATTTTATTTTAATAACAAAACTGGCACATCATTCGCAAGGATTAGTTTGCAACGTGTAATGAGGTGTTTTAACGATGCGTGACTTTGGTCCCAACTTTCCTGTTCCAGCGACGCTGGCGACTGCCTTGCAAAAGGTCGGACGCGACGGCGGTGAGCAGCGCGATTTAGAGCGCGATGGATGGTGGCGCACTATGAGTGCGGGCCTTGCCCTCATCCGTTATGCGCATTTGCGCCTCGATGCCGCCGACAAGAAAATGGCGGAACAAGAAAAGCGCATTCGTGAATTGGAAGAACAAGTCACGATCGATGAGCTTACCGGCATATTAAACCGCCGCGGATTTTTTGATGCGTTCGAGCGCGAAATGGATCGTACGCGCCGCGGCCACAGCAATGGCGGGCTTCTGATCCTCGTCGATCTCGATAATTTTAAAATGATCAACGACACATATGGTCACCAAGCGGGCGATGCCGCACTTCGCCTCGTTGGCCGCACATTGAAAGACAACAGCCGTACGATGGATATGTGCGCGAGATTGGGCGGCGATGAATTCGTTCTTCTTCTTGCCAATTCTGAACGCGAAAAATCCTTGGTACGCGCGCAGAACCTGATCAAGCAATTGAACAGTCTCTCGCTGATCTGGTACGGGGCGGAAATTCCGATCCGTGCAAGCCTTGGGCTTGAAGATTACGATTCCGACGACACCGTCGAAGCCATTTTCGGTGATGCCGACAACAAGCTTTACGCCAGCAAGCGTCGCAACAAAGGACAAACGCTCGGAGGTTTCACGAGCCTGTAAAAAAGACAAACAGAATACCGTCTGCCGCCCCTCCCTACCGTGAACCCAAACCCTAGGCAGACGTTATAGGCCCGATGTTTCCCCAAGCATCGGGCCGCCTTTTTAGGGGAACATCTATAAAAACCCTTTGACGGTTGCTTCGATCTTTGATGAGCTATTGCTATATCGGGAGTTAGCTATGTCATTATCGGGGATAGATACTGTAGAGTTCTATATGTCGCGTACGCAGATCGATGCGCCAGCGATTCATGCAGCATGGAAGACTGCACTTTCCACCGGCGACCTTCGTACCACATACATCCTTCAATTCGAGCGGCTAGGGAACTTCAATATACCCGCCGATCAATCAGGATTACCGCCCATCACAACCTTGCTGAACGAAGACAAGGATTCATACGCCCATTTGGACCAAGAAACACTGGCGGAAATATTGATCTCCAATGGTGCCGAATTATGTTTGCCCGATAAATGCGGTATGTTACCCGCCGATCACGCTATGCTTTCACGCAACCGTGAGGCTGCTTTAACAGTGGTTCGCGCGACAATTCAGCGGATGCATGAGAATAATTTTGAAGAATACGTTCCAGATATCGAACCATTCTTTGCCATTAATCCCAATATGGACATACGCATCGAAAAGTATGAGCAGTTTTTGCGCAACCACGCATTCATTGGATTACGGCTGATACGCGATTGTTTCAACGTCCCCGCCAGAGGATTCAAGAGCCATTTGTCGGACGAACAGTTTCAATACTGGGCAAATCCGCCAACGCCCACGTTCGAAGAGTTGCCTGATTGCACGATAGATATGATTGAAGCTATACGTCGCCACAGACGAGAAAACACGGATAAATCCGAAGAGTTTCTCAATATCACCACCATCGCAAGAGCGCGGCAATTTCAGAGAGAGCGTTGGCACAACGCCATGGAACTCAACCTAAGGGGCCTTACTGTGCCGCAGGCGGAGCCGCCTTTAGCGCCTTAGGTTTTGGCCCCCAGATACGTTCCAGCGTGGAATCACGGCCGCAGCCAGTACGGTAGGATTCATAACGCTCCGCATTGGTCTTGTAGTAATCCTGATGATGATCTTCGGCTTCGTAGAATGTGGTCTGCGGCAAGATTTGCGTGGCAACCTTGCGCCCGAATTTCGCCTCGACAGAAGCCAATGACGCATGGGCCAACTTGTCTTCCTCCGGTGATGACACAAAAATAGCGGCGACATATTGCGCGCCCTTATCACAGAACTGCCCCTTCTCATCGAACGGGTCCACGTTGCTCCAGAAGATGTCGATCAATTGTTGGTATGTGACAATTGATGGATCGTAGGTCACAGCCACAGCCTCTTTAAATCCCGTCGTGCCGGTGGAGACTTCTTCATAGGTCGGCGGCGTTTCGGCCTCGCCGCCCGCGTAACCGCTAGTCACAGCACTAACGCCCGCTTGGCTTTCAAATTCACTTTCCATGCACCAAAAGCAGCCGCCTGCAAAAATAGCGGTCTGCGTACCCATGACGGGTGCGGGTTTGGCGGCCTCTTTTTGTTCGGTGGTCGTTGGCGGAGATTCAACGGATGGCTGGGTTTGTTCAGGGGGAGGCTGGGTCTGGGCAAGCGTGCCGGAAATGTTGATTAACATCAACGCGAGTACGAGAGAGACAAACTTCATCAGGCGCAGCCTTTCGCGGGGGGTATGGTAATGACCATATAGCGGATGGGTGTTTTGTCTAGTTCGTTCCCCGCAAAAAAAATTTTTCTGCCTTTTAACTGGATCCCGGCCCTCGTCGGGACGTTGCGCGTTTTCCGGAATCTGGAATCACTTAGTTCGTTTCGTGTTTTTTTCACGATGCGAGCTTGCAAAGCCCCTCCTCGGCCACCCAAGTGCCGCCGGATTCGATGCAGGATCGTGCGGGATCTTCCGATTTTGACGCGGGGAAGAAGTAAGACACGGCGGCGGCGAGGATCACCAGCACCACAAAGGCGGTGAAAAACCAAACAGACAAGGATTTCCAGTAGCGCCAGAACGCTTGCAACAGTTTCATGGGCATATTATAGGAATTAATTCATATGATGTCAAGGACTGTCTTTGGCTTTAAAAAATGCCAGATCCCTCGGCTTCGCTCGGGATGACGGGTAAATTTGTTGTCTATTTTATCACCCCGCCTGCTCCTACTTTGTCATCCCGACCGGAGCGAAGCGCAGCGGAGGGATCTGGCTTGTACCATTCTTCCGATAAATCAAACCAATCAGGATTTTGCAAATTCACCAGATGGTTCTTTTTATCCCTGCGCCAGCGTTTGATTTGTTTTTCCCGTGTGATGGCGTTTGTGGGGTCGGAAAATATTTCGAAATAAACCAGCTTGTTTATCCGGAATTTCTTTGTGAATGAATCCGCCAGACCTTCGCGGTGTTCGTAAGACACGGCGGCGGCGAGGATCACCAGCACCACAAAGGCGGTGAAAAACCAAACAGACAAGGATTTCCAGTAGCGCCAGAACGCTTGCAACAGTTTCATGGGCATATTATAGGAATTAATTCATATGATGTCAAGGACTGTCTTTGGCTTTAAAAAATGCCAGATCCCTCGGCTTCGCTCGGGATGACGGGTAAATTTGTTGTCTATTTTATCACCCCGCCTGCTCCTACTTTGTCATCCCGACCGGAGCGAAGCGCAGCGGAGGGATCTGGCTTGTACCATTCTTCCGATAAATCAAACCAATCAGGATTTTGCAAATTCACCAGATGGTTCTTTTTATCCCTGCGCCAGCGTTTGATTTGTTTTTCCCGTGTGATGGCGTTTGTGGGGTCGGAAAATATTTCGAAATAAACCAGCTTGTTTATCCGGAATTTCTTTGTGAATGAATCCGCCAGACCTTCGCGGTGTTCGTAAAGCCGGCGTTCGAGATTGTTTGTTACGCCAACATACAAAACATCATTGGTTTTGTTGGTCAGAAAGTAGACGTAGTAATCGGACATGGCCAGATCCCTCGGCTTCGCTCGGGATGACAGGGGGTGGGAAGCTTGGGATGACAATAATTATATCATCCATTTTTTATCCCGACCGCCCTCTTCTCCCCGTCATCCCGACCGGAGCGAAGCGTAGCGGAGGGATCTCATTAATATTGTCATTCTGAGCATAGCGAAGAATCTCTTGAGATCCTTCGGGCTACGCCCTCAGGATGACAACATGGTTATTTTTTCAGTGTTTTAATTTCGTCTTCGAGCGCTTTGATCCGGCGTTCATACTCCACGACTTTGTTTTCGATGAAGCCGTCGGGTTGAAGCATCTTGTTCACCTTGATCATCTGCTCTTCGAGGATATAGAGACGTTCGTCCGGTGTGCGGTTTTGAAAATGTTGGGGCATGGTGTGTCCTTTGTTTAACTGATTTATACGACGTTTTTGATAGGAAAAGGGGCTACCTCAGTATTCAGTTTTTTATTTAAGATTTGCATGTAATCTAGCCCTACCATTTGAAGCGACCATGCAATTTCATAGGTTTCTTTTGATGAAAAGGACATAGATTCTCCAACTTTAAAAGAGCGTGAATATTCTACAAATTGCATACATACATTTGAAACTTCTTTTAAAGGAACACCTATTTCAAGCGCTGATTTTTCGCCGGAATCTACACCTTGCAGAAAAACATGAAAAGATTTCCATTGAAACTTACGTCCTTCATCACAATCCTTACCGTCCATCGGTCTAACAATGCCATTACTATGAGCAAAGCAATTTCTTATATCTTTTAAACTGCCAACTAGTTCTTTATGTTCGGCAGATAATATTAAATCATATGAAGATTCTAATTTTTTAACCTTATCGGATAAGCCTTTCCGCTGAAAACTTGAAATGCTTGCAAGTTCAGATTCGGACAATCCCTCTTTAATAGATTGATTAGATCGAAATCTTTTTCCGTGTAACGTAAGAGCAAAAAAGAGTTCGTCTAAACTTAAAGAGAAGCTTTCAATGCAATCTCTTACTAAATACCTTTGTATAAAATGCTGATAGCCTTTTAAAATATAATCAAGATTATCCGGCTTATCCATACCATAAGAGATACTATTAGGATTTTGTATTGACCAGTCTAATGGGAGATCAGTTTTTTTAAGATTATCTGAAATACATGAAAAATATTTTACGCGGTTGAAGCTTTCGTCAAATTGTTTAAAACAATTTTCTATCGGTAATTTTATATTTACGGCTTTATCATCAGCCATCAAGCCGCCTCTGATTTTTTGGGCAGGTTGAGTTTGAGGTGCAGGTCTTTCAACTGTGCCTCTGTGATGTCGCTTGGTGCGTTCATCATCGGGTCTTCATATTGACCGTTCATCACGAAGGCATAGACTTCGCGCAGGTTCGGTTCGTTCGCCAGCAGCATCACAATACGGTCAACGCCGAACGCGCAGCCGCCGTGTGGAGGTGCGCCGTAACGGAACGCATTGAGCATTCCGCCGAATTTTTTCTCGAGAACTTCTTTCGGATAGCCCGCGATGGCAAACGCTTTTTCCATGATTTCCGCCTTGTGATTGCGGATACCGCCGGAGCAAAGTTCATACCCGTTGCAGACACAGTCATACTGCGTCGCCAGAATGGTGAGCGGGTCTTGTTTTTCCAGAGCGTCCAGCCCGCCTTGCGGCATGGAGAACGGGTTGTGCGAGAAATCGATCTTGCCGGTTTTTTCATCGGCCTCGTACATCGGGAAATCGACGATCCAGAAAAGTTTGAACACGCCCTTTTCACGGATATCCATGTCATCGCAGATTTTATCGCGCGCGCGGCCGGCGAATTTAGCGGCTTTTTCTTCCTTATCGCAGACGAAGAAAATAGCATCGCCTTCTTCCAATCCGGCGATTTTGTTCAGTTCCGCTTGTGCTTCGGCGGGGACGAATTTTGCAATCGGGCCTGCGCCCGCACCATCCTTGAATGTGATGTAGCCAAGACCAACGGCGCCTTCGCCTCTCGCCCAGTCATTCAGCTTGTCAAAGAAGGAGCGCGGACGATCCGCCACTTTTGGTGCGCGGATGGCGCGGACAACGCCGCCCTTTTCGATCACGCCCTTGAACGCGTTGAACGTGACGTCATCGCGTTTGAACACGGATGTCACATCGCAGATGACCAGCGGGTTGCGAAGGTCTGGTTTATCAGAGCCGTATTTGTAGAGCGCGTCGGCATATTTCATGTTGGGTAAGAATTCCACGCGGTGTTTTGTGCCCGTGAAATCATTGAATTCTTCGAAGATGCCGCCGATAACATTGGTCATGACTTTGAACACGTCTTCTTGCTGGATAAAGCTCATCTCGACATCGAGTTGGTAGAATTCGGCGAGGCGGTCGGCGCGACCGTCTTCATCGCGAAAACATGGCGCGATCTGGAAGTAACGGTCAAAGCCCGACACCATCAGCAATTGTTTGAACATCTGCGGCGCTTGCGGCAGCGCGTAGAATTTGCCCGGATGCAGACGGGACGGCACCAGATAATCGCGCGCGCCTTCCGGAGAAGATGCCGTCAAGATCGGCGTGTTGAATTCCTGAAAGCCTTCGGCCCACATGCGGCGGCGCATGGCGGCGATGACATTGTTGCGCAGACGAACGCGGGAATGCATCCCTTCGCGGCGCAGATCGAGATAGCGGTATTTCAAGCGAACTTCTTCACCCGCGCCATCATCTTCGGCGATCTGGAACGGGATGACATCGGATTGCGATTGAACGATGACAGATTTTACGACGACTTCGATATCGCCGGTCGGCATTTTTGCATTCGCGGTGCCTTCGGCGCGCGCCACAACTTCGCCTTCGATGGTGATGACGGACTCGTTGCGGACTTTTTCCAGTTCCGCATTTCCTTCGGCCACGATTTGGGTGATGCCGTATGTATCGCGCAGATCGATGAACAGAACGCCGCCGTGATCGCGTTTGCGGTGAACCCAGCCGGAGAGTTTTACGCTCTCACCCACATTGGATTTACGAAGCTCGCCGCATTTGTGCGTTCTGTAGAGATGCATTGTCTATAACCCTTTCAAATCAAGGGAATTTTATAGCCGTCCCGCGCACTGGAATCAAAGGAAATCCTATTGAGGCATAGAAACGAGTAGCTCGGGAGACTTATTCTGCATACAACCCGCAACCGCATCCAGCGCAGCCGCAGCGCGCTCTCCCGCATCAATCGCACTAACCCCTGTTGCTGGTTCGATCAGATCTCCTGTATCAGAGAAATCATATAAAACAGCCCTCATGGTGGCCTTCGATCCATTCGCAGTGAAGGAATGTGCCGTAAGCACATCGAGCTTTTGGACTTCATCGAATGACACGGAGAGCGTAATGCCGTTATTCGGGGAGATATAGCCAGTGACAGAAACGACCTTCATATTTTCATCGAGACCGACCTGCACGAGCGTCTCACGACTAAAGGCCGTTACACCCTCGGTCAGGCATGTTGCCAGATCGGCTTGGGACAATTTTTGGGGTTGTTCGGAAGAAGCGGCTGGTGTTGCGCCCATCGTCATCGCCGCGAATATGGTTGCGACAGGCTTAAAAGTTGCGGGTTTCATAACTCTCTCTTTGTTTTTATTGGAGAGAGCATATCCCGTAATCTTTTCATAAATCAATGGGATTTTTTGTATGTGGGATCAATAAGATAGCAAAAAGCCCCCTTGCTGCAACAAAGGGGCTTTCAAAGGAGGTTCGTTGAAAATTAATTTTGCGCGAAAACAGGCGCCGACATACAGGTTTTATATTGTAAGAACGTAATCTCCGCACGTTTGCCCAATGCGTTTTGCAATTCTTTTTCTTCGTTGGCGATGTTGATGTAGGTTGGGTTTTCAACGTCGCTCATGACAAAAGCATCCGACAAAATAACGGCGCGTTGGTCTTGATAGAACGCATCGATCTTGATTTCACCGTGACGCATTGAAACTGTCAGGCCATCCATATTCTCGATAACATGGGCTTTTA
>CAYYPX010000039.1:0-12736 GCA_964473655.1 uncultured Micavibrio sp. | reverse complement strand
GTTCAGCGTGGAAACTTCGGACTCGCTCAGCGTCTTTGGAAGCGTGCGGCCTTGTTTCGGGCTTTCGATCGTTGTTGTCGGGTCTTCTTTACGAATGTTTTCGGAAACGAGGTAGCGGTAGAACTGACGCAGAGCGGAGAGGCGGCGTGCAACTGTGCGCACGGCGATCTGGGATGTGTTCTTGCCCTTTACGTGCTTCTTACCGGCGAGGTGCTCAAGGTAAGCCTTGATGTCTGCCGTTGTGGCTGTGTCGACGTCGCTCTTGCGCTCGGATTTGAGGTAGAGGGAAACATCGGCAAGATCGCGCCAATAAGCGTGACGTGTGTTCAATGCCGCGCCGCGTTCGGCGGTCAGCATATCAAGGAACGCGTCGATCGAACCATGAAGGTTCGGTTTTGGTAATTTTGGGCGACCGGGACGAGCCATAATTTTTTTCTCCGTTAATATTTGTTCAGAACGCTTGCAACGGTTTCAGCACCGATAAGCTTTGCATCCTCAATAAGTCCTACGTTCAGCATACTGTAGAGCGTCTTACGTATAGTCCCGGAATACATATTATCCGGACGGGCGGCAAGACTGTTAACAACTGCCAGAACGGTTATCCCGATTTGTTTTTTCTCGGGGGCCGTTTCCAACAATACATTTAACCCGATGGAAGGCATTACATAATTACCATCCAATGTCAAGCTAGAATGTTTTTCATAAATTCTTAATGGATTATTAAGAATTCCGGACGACTTGTCAAGACTATCAATAATTGCAAGGATTTGGTCGGAATCCGCGGGTTTCAGGGATTCTAACGATTTTGAGAATTCCTCAAGTTTGACCTCGGCGTCCGGTGTAGGGGTCAGGGACTTAAAAGCCTGTAAATATATGGAAAATATAGGTTTTTGTGCACTGCGCTTCTTTGCTTCTTTAAGCCAGAAGTCAGGCAGACCTTTTCCGGAAGCCAAAAAAACACCCAGAGCCTTTTGCACAGTCTCTGTGGATAAGTTTTCCGGTTCGGCATCGGCCAGCATTTTTCCGTAGTACAGGGCAATGTCTGCTTGTTTCAAATTGCTGTTGAGCGCCGATTCGACATAAGGCCACTGGGAAGGCACATCCTTGATGGCTTTCGCTTTGGCCCATTGTTCATCGCGGGAGATCGTCTTGGTGTACCAAGTTAGGCCGCGCTTGTCGGCTTCAACCTTCAACAAAGCTTTCGCTGTTTCCGGGAGCGCGCGGTCCATCAGGAAATATGTGATCAGGAAAGACGGTGTGTTCGAAAGTGTCTCCGCCGACAATCCGTCATATTTGATCTTGGCGTTGGCGAGCACGAGCGCACGCTCTAGCTTTGTCATCTTGATCAGGCTCTGCGTATCCTTTGCCGAAACGCTATAGGCCTTATTGTTATAGATCGACTGCAAGATCGCATTGTCGGCAAATTGTGGAGAGCCGCTACCGCCCATCGTCACGGCACAGGCTTTGTCTAGCGTGTTAAAGAATTTGTCTTTCGGATATCTCGTCGCAAAAACTTTTTCTTCAAGGCAGGCGGTCGCCAGATCGTCTTTCATGACGAGCAGCAACATACCCGTCTGCGCGATGGAAACATCGTATGGCTCTTCCGCCTTTTGCGTGTAGAGCGACCAAGCATCGTCATAAAGGCCCATATCCATTAGCTTATTGATACGCTGGATCAAAAGATCGTTGCCGCGCAGCGGGCCAACATCGTTATGGATCAAGGATGAATCTACTTTAGAAAGAAGAATGCGACGCTCAAGACTTAGAATGGAACGCAGCACCGGCTGGTTCGGCATTTTCTGAATCAAATGCTCGATCTGCGTGCGCGATTGTTCCTTCCACAGCGTCTTTTCAAAACCGCCATCCTTGCCCGATGACAATATGCCGGTGGATTCCACATCGACCCAATTGATCTTCGGCTTTTCTTCTTGAGGCGCGTCTTGAGCTTTTTCCTGCGCAAGGGCGAATGTAGGGAGAAGGGAGAGAAGGGCGATAAGAAGAAGGCGCATGGGTATCATTTCTGCTTTGGTTTAACGGGCGACGGGAATATCGACGACAATTTCCTGTTGGGCGACCGGCATATCGGTAAGGGCAAGCCATCCGAAAGCACCGGCGATAATGACAAGAAGGCTTAAGAAGAAAATTTTGAAAAACATACTAAGGTCCCGTGGGTTTGTACGAAGAGTTATGCGAAAGGTTAACGGGCAAACCTTAATCAACGGCTGGCCCGATTGCAATTGAACATTTTCGGATATTCATGGCATAAAAGTGGCACATGGATACCAATCTGCAAATGATACAAAAGCATTTGAAAAAGCCCGTCGTTCTGGTCGGCCTGATGGGCGCAGGCAAGAGCAAGATCGGCGCGATGCTGGCCGATGCTCTGGATTGGCCTTTTGTCGATGCAGATCACGAAATTGAAAAAGCGGCAGGCCTCAGTGTCGCCCAGATTTTCGAACAACATGGTGAACCGGCTTTCCGTGATCTGGAGCGTCAGGTAATTGCGCGGCTGTTATCAGATGAATTAAAAGTCATCGCGCCGGGCGGTGGAGCCGTGATGAACGAGCAAACCGCGCACATCGTGTGGAGCAGGGCGTTTTCCATCTGGATGCGCGCTGATCTCGATATTCTGGTTGAACGCACAGGCCGTAATTCCAAACGCCCGCTGCTGAAGAACGGCGATCCATATGAAATTCTCGGCAATATGATGAAAATTCGCCATCCCGTCTATCAAAAGGCTGATCTGGTCATTGATAGCGATGAGGCGCCGCCAGAACACACGCTGGAAAAATTACTGGGCGCTCTTGCGGCCCATTTACATGAACAGGATAATACTGCCCATGGCTGACGTCATTACATTGCATGTCGATTTGAAAGAACGTTCTTACCCGATCCATATCGGCGAAGGGATTCTGGCGCTCGCGAAAGAATTGGTGCCGCTTGATCTATCTGGCCGTAAAATATTCGTCCTCTATGATCGCAATGTCGAACAACACGTCACCATTTTGAAAAAATCCTTAGGCGACGATATTCAAGACCTCGCCATCGAAGGCGGTGAGCCAACAAAATCTTACACGCAACTACAAAACGTGGTCGATTGGCTGCTGCTACGCGGCGTTGATCGCAAATCCGTTTTGTTTGTTGTCGGCGGCGGTGTGGTTGGTGATCTCGGCGGTTTCGCGGCCAGCATCGTTCTGCGGGGCATTCCGTTCATCCAAGTTCCAACAACTTTGCTGGCGCAAGTGGACTCATCCGTCGGGGGTAAAACAGGCATCAACACATCGCAGGGTAAAAATCTTGTCGGCGCGTTTTATCAACCGATCGCCGTGCTTTGCGATACCGCCACGTTAAAAACACTTCCCGAACGCGAATTGAAGGCCGGTTACGCCGAAATCGTGAAATACGGTTTGCTTGGTGATGCAAAATTTTTCGAATGGTTGGAAGCAAACGGTCAAAAAGTTCTTGGACTTGATTCTGTTCTTACAAACGCAATCGAAACATCCTGCCGAGCCAAGGCCAACATCGTCGGTGATGACGAACACGAACAAAGCGGCGGCAATCGCGCTCTGCTCAATCTCGGCCACACTTTTGCACACGCGCTAGAGGCAGCCGCAGGTTATGATGGTCGCTTGCTTCATGGTGAGGCGGTCAGTATCGGCATGGTGCTCGCTTTTCGTCTTTGCGTGAAAATGGGGCTGGCGACGGGGCAAGATGCAACCCGCATGGAAAACCATCTTAAATCCTGCGGCCTCAAAACCGAAATTTCGCAAATACAACCCGCGCTCAAGCAATCCGCCGAAGAGATCGTTGAACTCATGTATCACGACAAAAAAGCGAGTGGCGGCAAAATTGGCTTTATCCTTGTCCGTGGCATAGGTCAGGCATTTCAATCTTCCGATGTGAACATGGAAGATGTGCGCCAAATCGTGCTACAATCTATGTGAACCAAGTAAGCCCTTAAACCGTTGGTAATGGCATGAAAAAAATTCTCATTGTTATGATGTTACTTTCTACGCCTGCTTTTGCACAAACGACGCAACTGCCGGGTAATACCACTGCGAATACCAATCCGGCAAACCGTATTGTTATTCGTAACAATGACGAAAGCCTTGCTTACCGCACGCTCGTCAAGCCGCATTTGCGCGAACCGTTTTATCAAGAACAGCATTATCGTTACCGCAACAACCCGCCGCCTGTTTTGCCGGGGGCTGCGCCCTATAATGCCGTCAATCAAGCATGCGCCGGTACACGCAACACATCACAGCAAAACAAATGCATCCGCGATGTGATCAAGTCCCAAGAAGAAATCCGCAAGAAATATAACGATTAAAAAATATTTCGCACTTGCAGCGTTGCATTGATTGCATGGCTCTATGCATCTTTTTCTTGAATGCACTGCAGCCATTGCACTGCGTCTTGATGAAACCGGAATCGGCCATCATCATAACGGCATGAAATTGGTCAGAACCGTATTGGATGTCGAAGCGTCCGCCAAATCTTGGTTTGGTTATCCTGTCGAAATTGCCTTTGCATCCACATGGGAAGACGGGCAAATCACGACCGAATTTTCATTTATCCGCCATGATGTCTGGCTCGATCATTTGCCGTGGACACAAGAAGCAGAAAATCTTCACAAGCTTTCAAAAGAATTCCTCGTTCGTGCAGGGCGTCCTGTGTTGGAGGTCGCACACTGGTTGAACCAAAGGCTTGATGGTATGGAAGGTCTTGTTGGTGATGAATTGGATATGGAATGGATTAAGCGTCTTTATAAAGAAGCGGGGATAGAGCCTTCATTCACGCTGCGCTTGATCAAAGATGCCTTTCCGGAATTTTGTTTACTTCCAGAAGAAGTCAAAGACCACCGCGCAGCGCCGGATGCCGCGCAAGTATCGCAGACATTGGTGGAACAACTTAGATTGGCCGCATAAGTGGGAAGAAAATGGCATATCCATTTGCAACACTAGCCGCGATCAGCGCATCCTCCGCTTTCTACAACATGGAACATGGAATGGGCGCTTCATGTCCCGAGGGCGAGGAAGAAACAATCCTAAGCTTCACCCAAGATACAATCTTCTCACTAGATCTCGAAGGTCACCAGCAAGATCTATTGAATTTCAAAGATCAACCAACCCCGTGACAATGTTTGTACTTCTTGCCTGATCCGCAAGGGCAGGGAGAATTACGAGGCGTGTTCGTCCAAGTCGATGGATCGTTCTGGTCGAACGCGGCATTGCGAATTTGCGCGACATTTTCACGGCGCGGATTTTGTTCCTGTCCGGCAAGCGCGGGGTCGGAACGTCCTTCTTTCATGAATTTCGTCGATTCTTCCATCTGTTGCTGTTGCTTTTGAATGGCGGCCATTACTTCCGGGCTGACATTGATTTCGACATAAGACAATGTTTGCGTGACGCCTTCGCGCAATCCATTCATCATCTGTTCGAACATCGCAAAAGCTTCCGCTTTATATTCGTTGAGCGGGTCGCGTTGACCGAACGCGCGCAAATTGATCCCCTGACGCAAATGATCGAGGGTGAGCAGGTGCTCTTTCCAGTGCTGGTCGAGAAGTTGCAGCAGGAAGTTTTTCGCCATGCGGCGGAATGTTTCCGTGCCCGCGACACTGACTTTTTTCTCCATTACATCGCTTGCCGTTGTCTCTACGCGCTCGCGCAAGACATTTTCGTCCATCCCTTCTTCCTTCGCCCAATCGGCGATTGGAAGGTTTAGGTTTAGTAAGCGTCCGAATTCATGGTGCAGAGTGTCCGCATCCCATTGTTCCGGATAACTACCGGGTGGGCAGCAACGGTTGATGATGCCTTCGATCACATCGCTGCGCATTTCAAAGATCAGATCGTCGAGTTCTTCGCCCGCATCCATGATCTCACGGCGTTGTTCGTAAATCACTTTACGCTGATCATTCATCACGTTGTCGAACTTCAAAAGGTTCTTACGAATTTCAAAGTTCTGCTGTTCGACGCGTGCTTGCGCGCGCTCCAACGCTTTGGATAACCATGGGTGGGTAAGGGCTTCGCCGTCTTTCAACCCGATTTGTGATTTCAGAAGCGTTTCCATCTTGTCGCTTGCAAAGATACGCATCAGATCGTCTTCAACGGATAGGAAGAAGATGGACGCGCCGGGGTCGCCTTGGCGGCCCGAACGACCGCGAAGTTGGTTGTCGATACGGCGTGATTCATGACGCTCGGTGCCGATCACATACAAACCGCCAGCTTCTTTGACGATCTTCTGGTCGCGTTCGACTTCGGAATAGATTTTGTTTTTTAAGTGCGCGATCTGATCCGGCGTCATGTCCGGCGTAATCGCTTGCTCCAAAAGCATGTCGGCATTACCGCCAAGCTTAATGTCCGTTCCGCGGCCTGCCATGTTGGTGGCTATGGTCACGGCGGCGGGACGTCCTGCTTGCGCCACGATCTGCGCTTCTTGTTCGTGATAACGCGCATTCAAAACATTGTGTTTGATTTTGCGTTTCTTCAAAAGCTCGGACAACAATTCCGATTTTTCGATCGATACGGTACCGACTAGAACAGGCTGATTGCGTTCTGCACATTCACCGATCAAATCGACGATGGCTTCGTACTTGTCCATGATTGATTTGAAAATCTGATCGTCACGGTCAACACGGGCGACGGGCACATTGGTTGGAATATCGACAACGCCAAGATTATAGATTTCGGCAAATTCGGTTTGTTCGGTCAGTGCCGTTCCGGTCATACCCGCCAGTTTCGGATACATGCGGAAATAATTTTGGAACGTGATCGAAGCCAGTGTCTGGTTTTCGTTCTGAATCTTGACACCTTCTTTGGCTTCGAGTGCTTGGTGTAGGCCTTCGGAATAACGACGGCCTTCCATCATACGGCCGGTGAATTCATCAATGATGATAACCTTACCATCCTTGACGATGTAATCGGTATCTTTCGAGAATAACTTGTGCGCGCGCAACGCTTGGTTCACGTGGTGAACCAGCGAGATATTGGCGGCGTCATAAAGATTGCCGCTTTCCATGATCCCGTGCTCTCTGAGCAATTCTTCCACATGCTCGTTGCCATCTTCGGATAAGGATACCGCGCGGGTTTTCTCGTCCTTCTCGTAATCGGCCGGCGTCAGAAGAGGGATCAACTTGTTCACTTGCGTGTACATGTCTGTTGAACCTTCAGATGGGCCGGAAATGATCAGCGGCGTACGCGCTTCGTCGATCAGAATGGAATCCACCTCATCGACGATGGCGAAATTGAACGGGCGTTGAACCATCTGGCTAAGGCCGAATTTCATGTTGTCGCGAAGATAATCGAATCCAAACTCGTTGTTTGTTCCGTACGTGATGTCGGAATTATAGGCGTCTTGACGTTCTACGTCTGACAAATTGCCGGTGATCACGCCAACGCTAAGGCCGAGGAAGTTATAGATTTGTCCCATCCATGCGCTATCACGTTTCGCAAGGTAATCGTTCACTGTGACCACGTGTACGCCTTTACCCGCGATCGCGTTCAGGTAAACGGGCATGGTCGCCATCAGGGTTTTACCTTCGCCGGTTCTCATCTCCGCGATCTTGCCTTCGTGGAGTACAATGCCGCCGATCAACTGAACGTCGAACGGGCGCATGCCCAGCACGCGCTTGGATGCCTCGCGCACCGTTGCAAATGCTTCGGGAAGAAGGTCATCAAGCTTCTCGCCTTTTTCGATACGCGCGCGAAATTCCGCCGTCTTGCCCTGCAATTCTGCATCGGATAGAGCGGCAAATTGTGGTTCAAGCGCGTTGATCGGTTCGATCTTGGAAAAAGCCCTTTTCAGGTAGCGTTCGTTGCTGGAGCCGAACAGCTTGAGGGCGAGGTTTAAAAGCATAGGTAATCCTTGAAATATCAAAAGCCAAACTCATATAAGCTGCAAACGGGGTCGCGTCAATTTTTCGGTTGCCCTTTGAACCGCGCTATGCACAATGTCCCCATCGCAAAAAGCCTATTTCTTAAAGGATTAAAGAAATGCCCGAACAAAAGAATAATTTGCCTATTATTATAGGTGTCGTAGCCCTTCTAGCCATTGCTGGCGGCGCGGCGGTCTATCTCTCCGGCAATATGAAAAAAGACAATGCAATCGAAGCATCCACCCCGGCAACGTCGGAAACGGCTGCTGCCCCATCGGCAGGCACGTCTTCTGGCGAACCAGCCGCGACACCTGCTGAAGAAGAAGAGGCGACTGCCGCCGCTCAAGCCAGCATTGATGGCGTCGAAGTAAAACCGGGTAACCCTATCGTCGCAAAAGTCGATGGTAAGGAAATTTCCCGCGTGGACGTATTCCGCTACATCAAGATGATGCCCGCGCAAGTTCAACAATTACCGCCACAAGCGGTTTATCCGTTGGCGCTTGAGCAAGTCGTGAACACACGCATTGTTCAGAACAAAGCTGAAGACGCAGGTTTGGAAAACGATCCTGAAGTTCAGCAACAACTCGATCTGGCGAAACAACAAATCATCCGCTCTGTTTATGTTCAGCGCGCGGTTGACAAGGAAATCTCCGAGTCAGATCTGAAGCACAAATATGACGAAGCTATCGGCAAAACGCCGGATGTTGAAGAAGTTCGCGCTGCCCACATTCTTGTGAGCGACGAAGCCAAGGCGAAAGAAATCATCGCCAAAGCGCAAGCCGGTGAAGACTTTGCAAAACTGGCATCCGAAAACTCCGCTGATCCGGGCAACAAGGATAAAGGCGGCGAACTCGGTTGGTTTGCGAAACAGGACATGGTTCCTGAGTTCTCCGAAGCCGCTTTCAAACTTGGCAAAGGCGAGATATCTAAAACACCGACGAAAACGCAATTTGGCTGGCACGTGATCAAGGTTGAAGACAAGCGTTCCCGTCCAAAGCCAACGTTCGAAGAAGTGAAGCCGCAGCTTCAGGTCGAACTGCGCCGCGAGAAACTCGAAGGTATGCTCGACAAATGGAGAAAGTCTGCTGACATTCAAAAATTTGATGTCAACGGCGATGCAGTGAAAGAACAAGCTGATGTCGCCCCAAGCGCAGGTGCGACTTCTGAACCTGCTGCCGCAGAATAATCGGAAATGAACTGTTTAGAAGCTTTGGAGAAGCCCCGCGCGCAAACGCCTGCGGGGCTTCCTCTTTTGTTGGTGGCCGCCGCCGCGCTGATCGATAAAGATGGTCGCGTGCTTGTGGCGCAACGTCCCGAAGGAAAACAGATGGCGGGCCTTTGGGAATTCCCCGGCGGCAAAGTGAAAGAAGGCGAAACGCCTGAATTCGCCCTCTGCCGTGAAATAGAAGAAGAGCTTGGCATAGAGGTTCGCGAATGCTGCTTCACGCCCATCGCGTTCGCTTCGCACTCTTATGAATCATTCCATCTCGTCATGCCACTCTATGTTTGCCGTATGTGGAAAGGCACGCCCACATCACGCGAAGGCCAGAATTTGAAATGGATGAAGATCAACGAGCTTTATTCGCTGCCCATGCCCGATGCGGATGTGCCGCTGATTTCGCAGTTGATGGAACGGCTCTAATTCATGAAGCCGACTGCCTACGATCTCCGCACCTTTTATAAAACCTTTGGCGGGCGGATAGTACGCAGGCTCATACATGAACGCATTAAGAATTTGTGGCCGGATACGCGCGGTCTCCGGATGATTGGCGGCGGTTATGCCGTTCCTTATCTGAAAAACTTCAAAGATCATTCTGAACGCGCCGTGGCGGTGATGTTCACGGGGCAGGGCGTGCACCACTGGCCGGATGATGATCGCAATCTTGTCTGCCTTGCCGATGAAACCGATCTGCCGTTCGAAACCAATTCGGTTGATCGCATCTTGCTTATTCACTCGCTCGAATTCACCGGTTTTTTTAAAACCTGCCTTCGAAGAATTTTACCGCGTTCTCAAAAGCAACGGACGCATCCTTGTTGTTGTGCCAAATCGCATGGGCCTCTGGGCGCGGAATGATCACACACCATTTGGTCATGGTACACCGTATTCCGCTCATCAGGTCGAAGAGTTCCTCAAAGAAAATTTATTTATCTGTGAACGCACCGAACGCGCGTTATTTATTCCGCCATTTAAAAGTCAGACATTGCTACGCACTGCCGGTCTTTGGGAAAAAATTGGAAAAATTTTGTGCCCCGCCATGGGCGGCCTTGTGTTCGTCGAGGCGTCAAAACAAATTTATGCGGGCACGGGTAAGATGGTCAAATCGCAAAAATCCTATGCGGTCAAAGACACGTCCGCGCCGGAGCCGATATGATCAAGGGCGAATGGAATTTGGTCCGCCAAGGCGACGGGCAGGTGGCAATGCTCCAGCAAGCAAACTTGACGCAAGCCGAGGCGGAATCGTTGGCTTTACAGCATAATACCCAGAACGAAGCAAAGCCGCACCCGCACAAGCAATTCTGGGTTGCCATTCATAATGACAATCTTCCTGCCACCTATACGGTTTAAGACAGAATTGATTTCCTCGTCCAACCCTTGTACAAATCTAAAGCTTTTTAACTTAAGGGGTTTTTACCATCGTGGCCGACAATCAAAAAGAAACCTCCGGCAAGCCCTATAATTCTCCCGCGCTTGATGACATCCGCAAAAAAATCGATGAGCTGGACAATCGTATCCATGACACACTGATGGAACGTGCCGAATTGGTTTTAAAAGTCGGCGAAGAAAAAAAGAAAAACAATATCCAGATCGTGCAACCAGCTCGCGAAGCGCGAATGATCCGCCGTTTGCTTGGGCGTCACTCTGGCGTTCTTCCTGAAATGGCAGTGGTACGTATCTGGCGTGAACTTGTCGGTGCAGTATCGCTTTTGCAAACCGGCTTAAAAGTTATCGTCGCTATGCCGGATACGGGGCACGAACAATGGGATTTGGCCCGTGATTATTTCGGAAGCTCTTTGCCGATGTCCAAAGTCTCAACGGCCGTGTCCGCTATTTCCGCGCTCAAAGAAAACAAAGTCACTTTTGCCGTGGTGCCACGACCGCAAATGGAAGAAGAACAACCATGGTGGACATTCCTTGGTCCCAATTCTCCTGAATCTATGCAAATCATCGTCGCGTTGCCCCACGGCGAGGATCCTGAAAATAAGAATACAGATCATCGTGCGCTCGTTGTCTCGAAATCAGGCTTCGATGACTCCGGTGAAGACAATTCTTTCTTGTTGATCCAATGTGATGCAAGCGTCAGTCGCGGTCGCTTGGTTGATCTTGCGAAAAAAGTTGGACTCACTGCACTAAGCCTTTCTTCCAAACGCAATAACGCATCAGGTGCTCCGGCTCTTCATCTGATGGAAGTAGAAGATTACATCGGCAAGGATGAAAAACGCCTTACCGATTTTATCGCTGCTCTAGAAGACCCCGGGGCGAACATCACCTGCGTCGGCGGCTATCCCGTACCGCCGAAATATTCCCGCACCGTAAAATCGCCAGACGCCGATGAAGCGATCGTCAAGGCGAGCGCATGAAAATCCGCCCCAATCGCGGAATTCTCGACATTGCACCCTATGTCGGCGGCGAGAGCAAAACCACCGGCACATCTCGCATCATAAAATTATCCTCGAATGAAAATCCGTTCGGCCCATCGCCAAAGGCGCTCGAAGCCTTATCTCGCGATCTTCATTTGGAAAAATACCCCGACGGAAATTGCGGTGAATTGCGCGCGGCCATTGCCTCTAAATTCAATCTGGAAGATGGACGAATTATATGCGGTGCCGGTTCCGATGAAATCATCGGTCTTTTGTGCCACGCATATCTTGCTGCCGGTGATGAAGTCATCTACGCCGCTCACTCATTTTTGATGTACGGTATTTACGCCCGTGCCTCTGGCGGTATTCCTATCGAAGTGCCCGAAAAGAATTTAACACCTGATCTCGATGCTATGTTAGCGGTAGTAACGGATAAAACGCGCATTGTGTTTCTAACAAATCCGAACAACCCAACGGGTAGTTTCAACAAGTCATCCGACATCAAACTTTTTCGCGAAAAATTACGCGGCGATATACTGCTCGTACTCGATGATGCCTATGCCGAATATGCAGCCGCGAGTGTTGGCTACGAAAATGGGTTCGAACTGGCAAAGGGTAGGGACGATGTTGTTGTCCTACGCACCTTTTCAAAAATTTACGGCCTTGCTGGATTACGCTTGGGCTATGGCTATTGCCCCTTGGATGTCACCGACATCTTAAACCGCATACGCTCGCCGTTTAATGTCAGCGTTCCATCGCAAATCGCGGGCGTGGCCGCTCTATCGGATGATGCCTTTATCGAACGTTCCGTCTCCCACAACACGCAATGGCGGCAATGGACGGTAAACGAATTAACCAAGCTGGGCTTAAAAGTCTGGCCATCCGCCGGAAATTTCGTTTTAACGTCTTTTAAAGACGAAGAACAAGCCGAAGCCTGTCGCTTATCCTTGAAAGACAAAGGCATTCTGGTCCGCCAGATGGGGGCCTATAAACTTCCCCAATCGTTAAGAATTTCGATTGGCACCGAAGAAGAAATGAATCTTGCGATTTCGGCGATAAAGGATTATCTAGAGCGCCAATCATAAGAGGGTAGCTATGCGTATAATCAGTATCGAAGAATGGGAACAGTTAGGTCACAAGGGAGCGGATTACAGATACGTTGCGACTGTAAATATTGACTATCGCACATTGGCTAAAGCTTTTGATTTACCGATCGAACAACATATAGATCCAGAACTAGGCGCAATACTTGAATGTGCATTCGAAACAGATACTGGTCGTCCT
>CAYYPX010000038.1:0-12811 GCA_964473655.1 uncultured Micavibrio sp. | reverse complement strand
CGTATTCGCCTTCTTTATAATAGCCCGGCTCGTTGGAAATAATCATCCCCGCTTCGATCGGATCGTTACCACGAATGGAAATACTCGCCGCCTCTTCATGCACGGATAGATAACACCCCACACCATGCCCAGTTCCATGCGCGTAATCCAATCCTTGCGACTGCAACGGCGCACGTGCCAGCGTATCGATATCAACACCTTTGGTGCCTTTGGCAAACTTCGCGCTAGCCACGGCAATGTGTCCTTTGAGCACCAGCGTGAAACGCTCCCGCATTTCCTGTGTCGGCGTTCCAATCGCAATCGTGCGTGTAATATCTGTCGTGCCGTCGGCATATTGCGCGCCGCTATCAAGCAACAACAGATTGCCCTCGGTCAAAGTCAGGTTGGTTTCCGGCGTGGCGCGATAATGGACGATGGCTCCGTTCGGCCCAAACCCTGCAATCGTATCAAAACTGGAATCCCGATGCTCAGCGACCTCTTTGCGAAACGCTTCAAGTTTCTTTTCGACATCGATCTCGGTGAGCATTTCATCCATCTCAGACAACCATTTCAGGAATTTTGTAACGGCCACACCATCGCGAATGTGCGCGCGCCGCATAGATTCCTGCTCCACCGAATTTTTGCGTGCTTTTAGAATGATCGATGGGTCTTTGGCATCGATATATTCAATTCCGTTTTTCTGGAGTTGATCTACAAACCAGATCGAAGTCCGTCGTTCATCGACCAGAACTTTCTTACCCTTCAACGCCGCGATGGATTTTTCCAAATCATCTGGCGGCACAATTGACACACGATTGCCAAAAGACTTACGTACGGAATCCGGCACACGCTCGGCGGCGATAAACCAATCCAGCGTCCCGTCATTTCTGACAATTGCGTAAGACAAAGCAACCGGAATATGAGCGATGTCGTTCGAACGGATGTTGAGCATCCATGCGATAGAATCTGGCAACGCTATAATGGCCGCATCGACCTTCGCCTCTTTCAAAGACGCCGCCACTTGATCCAGCTTGTCTTGCGCGGAAACACCGGCAAAGGATAGCGGAAATTCTTCGACCTTTGCCGAAGGAGATTTAGGGCGATCCTTCCAGATTGCATCCAGCGGATTGTTCTGCAATGCTTTGACGCTCAATCCTTTTTCTACCCATGTTTTCAATTCGCGCGGCGTGTGAAGGCGCGGATCATATCCGATAACGCCTCCCCCGTTTTGCAAAACCCATTCGGCAGCATTCGCCTTTGTGCTGTCGTTTGTTTCAAACAACGAAGCATCGATCTGTTGTTTTAATTGAATTGTGTAGCGGCCATCGCTCATGACAACGGCCTTGTCTTTCATCACCAGCGCGAAACCGGCGGAGCCTGTAAAGCCCGTCAACCATTTCAATCTTTCGGCGTTTTCGGGGACATATTCGCCCTGATATTCGTCGGTGCGCGGGATGATAAATCCATCTACGCCTTCTTTTTCTAGAACGCTGCGTAAATCGCTCAATTTTTGTGATGTCGTGGCCTTACTCATGGCAAAGATCGTATGCTACACTGCGCATATTGGAAAGGGTCTAACATATGCCTTATCTCTTACTGGCCATCGGCGCACTACTCGCCATTTACGGATTTTATCGCTTTTTCCTGAAGGCGACACCGCAACAGATTAAAGCACTTCTCTTGTCGGTTGGGGCTTGCGCCATCGCGATCGCTTCTTTCGTGCTTGCGGTAACTGGCCGCCTGCCTGCCGCCATCGCCATTCTCATCGCGCTCTGGCCCATCGTTGTGTCCTACCTTCGGAACCGCAAATTGCATGAACCGTCGGATCTGCCCAACACCCGCAAAGAAGCCTATGAAATTCTCGGCTTAGAAGACGGCGCGAGCATTGAAGACATCAAAGAAGCCCATATCCGCTTGATGAAAAAAGTCCATCCGGACCAAAAGGGCTCGGACTGGCTGGCCAAGAAAATCAACGCGGCGAAGGACCTTTTGCTCTCTTAGGCTTTGTATCTGTTATAAGCCCTTCTTTAAGAGCAGCATCACGTGCGCATTTATAGGAATCTTCGAAATTCTTCGCATTCAAGCCCCAAGAGCTTTTGCCGATTGAATCAATATAGAAAGCAACGGCCATGGCATTTTTGCCAAACGTCTTTTCCAAATTTTCTATGCTCGATTTTAAAGAATTCTCGATAATCGAATTAATGTAAAATGCAGCTCCCGCACTACCCCTACCAAATTTTTCTTCCAAGGCTGCCAAACCTCGTGCTTCTAGGTCAGGTCTTTTTATTACCAACCATGAACGAGGTTCCGGATCTCGCATTTCGCTTGCATAATGTCCCATATGAATACTCTTTTTACTTTTATGTATAAAAATAAAGCTATGCCTGCGTATCACCGTTGTCAATTCGGTAAAACAGCTTGATTTTCAGGGCATTAATGCGCACAAAGAGGCATGACGACATTCAAACCCGTCCGTAAAGCTGTGTTCCCTGTTGCAGGGTTAGGCACGCGTTTTCTTCCCGCCGCAAAGGCCATTCCTAAAGAGATGCTGACGGTTGGCGAGCAGCCCCTGATACAGCACGCCGTGGAAGAAGCACAGAAGGCCGGTATCGAAGAATTTATTTTTGTTTCAAGCCCTTCCAAAGAAGTTTTAAAAATACACTTTCAAAAACAAGAAGATCTGGAAGCTTTGCTTGAAAAGCGCGGCAAGACGGAAATCTTGAAAAAACTCCGCGCATCGAATCTGCCTGACGGAGCAATCAAAATCACATATCAGGAAGAACCGCTCGGCCTCGGCCATGCCATTTGGTGTGCGAAGGATTTCGTAGGGAACGAGCCATTTGCGATCCTTCTTCCCGACGATGTCATCGCCCACCCGCAAGGCGGCCTCGCCCAGATGATGAAGGTTTATAATGAGCGCGGCGGGAATGTTGTCGCCACGAAAGAAGTGCCACTCGAAGATACATCGAAATACGGCATCATTGCTTCAGATAGTGATGATGGAAAAATTTTATCAATCAACGGGTTGATTGAAAAACCTAAACCTGAATCTGCGCCAAGCAGACTATGCGTCGTCGGTCGCTACATATTGCAACCGGAGATCTTTGAATATCTTTCGGCTTTCGAGCGCGGCGCAGGCAACGAAATCCAACTTACCGATTCCATGGCCAAGCTGATCGGCAAGCAACCCTTCCATGGGCTGCGCTTTGAAGGCGGCCATTATGATTGTGGCTCACGCCTCGGTTTTATCGAAGCCAACATCGCCTATGGCCTTGCCGATGAACAACTTGGCGATAGCGTCCGGAAAATTCTGGACAAATTCCGATAGTCCCCCAGAATGGCAACAGATTTTAAAGGAGCCACTATGACCGCAACCCTGCCCCAATCCGAAGCCCCCGCCGCACCACAGGAAACCAAGAAGAACGCCTCGGTGATCGAAATGCTCGCCAGCCGCATCTGTCACGATCTGGTTTCTCCAGTGGGTGCCATCAACAACGGCGTCGAATTCATGGAAGAAATGGGTGACGATCCGGAACAGCGCAAAGAAGCACTCGGTCTGATCCAACACAGCGCATCACAAGCTTCCGCAAAACTCATGGCTTTCCGCATTGCCTACGGCGCGGGCGGACGCGACCCGAACATCAAACCCGAAGACGTACAAAAAGCATTCTCCCAATTGATCGCAGGCGATGGCAAAATTTCCCAAACATGGGACCCGTACGGAAATCTTGGCCCGAAACCTCTTCCTTATGGTTTTTGTAAAATACTGATGTGCGGCCTGATGCTCGCCATGGAAACACTGGTAAAAGGCGGATACATTTCCGTGCGCCCGACACCGGAAGGCAAAACGCAGATCGTGGCCGAAGGCGAAAGCATTCTCTTGCGCGACAATGTAGAATCCGCCTTGAAACAGGAAATCGCGGCTGACGACCTCGACCCACGCCTTGTTCATCCGTACGCCATCTCCGTAATTGCAGAACATTATGGCTACTCGGTGACGATTCAGGAAAAACGCGACGATAAGATCATCTTCCTAATCACATCTCCCGCCGCACCCACAGCCTAAATAGATATTCGCAAGTATGACATTCACTTGCCGCTTTTCGCGGCGATTTCAGTGCGCTAGACTGATCTCGGCAGCCTTCGAGTAATATCTCGTTAACTATCTTCTGCCATTCTCTAATGTACTAGGCGTTTTCTGGAATTTTTGGAAATTATCGCGCGCGGCAACTCGTGCGGCGGGGAATGTACATGGACGATTTAATCGGCGAATTTCTGACAGAAACGAATGAAAGCCTTGGAGCACTCGACCTCGATATGGTCAGGCTCGAACAAAATCCCAACGACAAGGAATTGATATCCTCTATCTTCCGACTAATGCACACGATCAAGGGTACGTGCGGATTTTTGGGTCTGCCTCGCCTTGAAACGGTCGCACACCGCGCCGAAAACGTCATGGGCCGTTTCCGCGATGGCGATCTAAAAGTAACCCCCGCTTACGTCACTCTGATTTTTGAATCCTTCGACCGCATCAAAACCATCGTTGGTGGATTGGAAGCAACGGGAAGCGAGCCGCAAGGCGATGACTCCGCGCTCATTGAAAAATTAGACGCCGTGTTCGAAGGCCGCGATGGCAATCCTGATAACGGCACCAGCGGTGCGGATGTCATTCCCGATTCCGTGAAGGATGCCGTTGATCCGTTGCAAGCCTTGTTTGATGCAACGCCGGTCTTACCGCAAGATCAATGGGATACAATTGTGACTGTTCCCGAAAACGATTCCAATGATGCTACAAAAACAATGGAAGCAGCACCCGCGCCGGCCCCTGTTGCCGCCACACCTGCACCCGCGGTTGCTTCTGCCGATGATCACGGTGCAAAAGCTGGAGGCCCATCCATCGCCGACCAATCGCTTCGCGTCAATGTTGATGTTCTCGAAAACCTGATGACGCTGGTATCGGAACTTGTTCTGACCCGCAACCAATTGCTTCAGATCATGCGCATACAAAAAGACACGGATTTCGCAACGCCGCTGCAACGTTTGAACCATGTTGTCTCCGACTTGCAAGAAGGCGTGATGAAGACGCGTATGCAACCGATCGGCAATGCGTGGTCTAAACTACCGCGTATCATCCGCGACCTTTCCATGGAATTGGGCAAAAAGATCGATCTACAAATGATCGGGGCAGAAACCGAACTCGACCGCCAAATTCTGGATATGATCAAGGACCCGCTGACACACATGGTCCGCAACTCCGCCGACCACGGTGTTGAAATGCCTGCTGATCGCCTTGCCAAAGGTAAACCTGAAACCGGTAAGATTGTTTTGCGCGCCTATCACGAAGGCGGCCACATCATCATCGAAATCACAGATGACGGTAAAGGTCTGCCTCTTGCCAAAATCAAAGAGAAAATTATCAAGAACGGCTTGGCCTCCGAAGAAGAAGTTGCCGCCATGTCGGATCAAACGATCCAGCAATATATTTTCAAAGCCGGTTTTTCGACGGCGGAGAAAGTCACATCCGTATCGGGCCGCGGCGTTGGTATGGATGTCGTCCGCACCAATATCGAAAAAATCGGCGGGTCTATCGTTTTGAAATCGACGGAAGGAAAAGGTTCAACCTTCCTGATCAAAATTCCGCTAACTCTTGCCATCGTGTCCGCGTTGATCGTGGAATCCGGTGGTGAGCGTTTCGCCATTCCGCAACTAGCTGTGCGTGAACTGGTGCTGGCATCGGAAAAATCCAACATCAAAATCGAAACCGTTAATGCTACGCCGTTCTTCCGTTTGCGCGATCAATTATTGCCACTCGTCTCCTTACGAACATTGCTCAATCTGCAAAGTGATGATGGCACTCTTGAAAACCGCTACATCATCGTTGCGCAAATTGGCGCATACCAATTCGGCATTATTGTCGACAAGGTTTTCGACACCGAAGAAATCGTGGTCAAACCGGTCTCGCGCATCCTAAAAGGTTTAGAAATTTTCTCCGGCAACACCATTCTTGGTGATGGTACTGTCATTATGATCCTTGATCCTAACGGCATTGCAAAAGCCACGGGCGAAACAGACGTCTCTGACGCCGGCACCAAAAAGGCCGATATCAAATCCGAATTCATCAAGGACAAGACGGCTCTATTACTTTTCAAAACAGGTGATGGCACACCAAAGGCCGTTCCGCTTTCACTCGTCGCGCGCCTAGAAGAAATCGACACTTCCAAAGTTGAAAACTCCAGTGGTCAGGCGATGATTCAATACCGCGATACTTTGATGCCGCTCATCCCGTTCGATACAACCGTCAATATCAAGAGCGCGGCACGCATGCCTGTTCTCGTCTTCGCCGATGAAACCAGCACGATGGGATTGGTCGTCGATGAAATCGTCGATATCACCGAAGAGATCGTCAATGTTCAGGTCGAAGCAAATGCATCGGGCATTGTCGGCAGCGCGATCATCGGCGGAAAAGCGACCGATGTCGTCGATATTGGCCACTTCATTCGCGCGACGAACAAAAACTGGTTCAAACGTCATGGCGATGAAGCCTTTGGTGAAACGCCGGTTCAAGGCCGGCGCGTTTTGCTAGTGGATGACTCTCCGTTCTTCCGCAATATGCTCACGCCGCTTTTGAAAGTCGCTGGCTATAACGTCACAACATTGGATAGCCCGCTTTCCGCGCTGCAAATGCGTGAAGAAGGTGAAAAATTCGACATCATTGTGTCCGATATCGAAATGCCGCAGATGAACGGTTTTGAATTCGCACAAAAAGTCCGCGAAGAAAATTCCCGCTGGCGCGACATTCCAATGGTGGCCCTCACCTCCCACGCCACGCAGCAAGATATCGCGCATGGTATGGATGTAGGCTTTAGCAAATATATCGCTAAGTTCGATCGCGATACGCTTTTAAATACTCTCACTGAAGCTCTGGTGGCTAATCAAAGCACTGCTCACCAGACAAAAGTTTCCGGAGGTGTTCGATGAGCTCCCTTGCCACCATGGAAAAAAATGCGGTTGCCGGAACGGTTCGTGACTTTCTAACCATCCGCATCGCTGATCAATTATTCGGTATTCCAATCCTGCAGGTACAAGATGTTCTTGGTCCGCAACGCATTACCAAAGTCCCCCTCGCACCGCCTGCAATTGCCGGCTCTCTCAATTTACGCGGCCGTATCGTGACTGCAATCGATGTTCGCGCTTGTCTTGGCCTGCCACCGAAACCACGTGATACAACCGGCCATGAAATGAGCGTCGTTGTGGAAAACAACCATGAGCTTTACAGCCTGATGATCGATAAGGTTGGCGATGTCATGAGCCTATCGCAAAATGATTTCGAAAGTAATTTATCCACGCTGGACCCTATCTGGCGTGGAGTTTGTAACGGAATTTATCGCTTGAAAGACCAATTGCTTGTCGTCCTTGATGTACCGCGCCTGCTTGGCGGTCTCGAAGGCGAAGAAGAACTAAGTGCGTAAACTAAGGAGAGTATGATGCCTAATTGTCTGGTTGTTGATGATAGCCGCGTGGTCCGTAAAGTTGCCCGCCGAATTGTCGAAGATCTCGGTTTTCAATGTGACGAAGCGGAAGACGGCCAAAAGGCTTATGAAGCCTGCTCTGCCAAAATGCCCGATGCCATTTTGCTAGACTGGAATATGCCGGTCATGAGCGGTATCGAATTCTTGGAAAAACTCCGCCAAATGCCGAATGGCAAAAATCCGAAAGTCGTCTTTTGTACAACAGAAAACGATATGGCGCACATCACACGCGCCATGAATGCGGGCGCAAACGAATACATCATGAAACCTTTCGATTCTGAAATCATTGAATCAAAATTCACACAAATCGGCTTGATCGGTTCGCCGTGATAAAAACGAACAGGTAAGCTATGTCCCTTTCCACGCCCCGAACCGGTGACCCCATAACCGTCATGCTGGTGGATGATTCCGCCGTCGTGCGGGGTTTCATCGGGCGCATCCTCGAGAGCGATCCGAGCTTAAAGATCGTTGCTTCCGTATCAAACGGCGAACAGGGTGTTTCTTCCGCTGCCCGCCACCATCCCGACGTTATTCTTCTCGATATTGAAATGCCGGTTATGGATGGCATCACGGCTCTCCCCAAAATTCTCGAAGCATCACCCAACTCACGCGTCATCATGTGTTCTACGCTGACCGTACGTAACGCAGAAATCACAATGAAAGCGCTACAACTGGGCGCGACTGAATGCGTTGCAAAACCAACCAACTCTTCGGAAATTCATTCTGCCGACGAATTTAAAATTGAAATACTGCGTATCGTAAAAGCACTAGGTCGCAAAGAAGGCCTTCCTGCTGTTCCCCGCACGCCCGCACCAACCGCCCCGGCATCCACTTCTATGGGGACATACGCGGGCGGACAGTATGGTGCACTCAAGCAGAAGACACCCTTCGAATTGCGCAAACATATGGTCGGTGAAATATTTCGCCCCAATCTGATTGCGATTGGAAGTTCGACAGGCGGTCCGCAGGCTTTGTTTAAAACTATTGCGAGCCTCAAAAATGTCGATGTGCCGATCATCATCACGCAACATATGCCCCCTACCTTCACCAAAATTTTGGCGCAACACATAACCCAGCACACAGGCGTTCAAGCCGTTGAAGGTGAAAACGGTATGGTCGTCGAAAAGAATAAAGCCTATGTTGCGCCGGGTGGTTTTCACATGACGTTCACGAACAAGAACGGCAAAATCGAAATCGTCCTTGATACCGGACCAGCCGAAAATTTCTGCAAACCTTCGGTAGATCCTATGCTCCGCAGTGCGATGGATGTCTGGGGGCCGAAATTCCTCACCGTTATCCTCACCGGCATGGGGCATGATGGCCTGCCATCCTGTAAAACCCTTGTCGAACGCGGTGGCCGTGTGGTCGCGCAGGATCAGGAAAGCAGCGTGGTCTGGGGAATGCCCGGCGCGGTAGCCACAAATGGGTTGTGTACAGCCGTCCTCCCCTTGCAGGATATCGGCCCATGGGTTAGACAGGCATTGGGCAAATAATCATGAATATTGGCGATTTTGATTTTTATAGGGACTTTCTGATCAGCAAATCCGGTCTGACACTGACGCAGGATAAATGTTATCTACTCGATTCTCGCTTAACACCCATCGCTCGCAAATGGAACTACGCCAATCTGGAGGCTATGACCGTTGCCTTGCGTGTTATGCCCTCTGCCGATCTAATCAAAGATGTGGTCGAAGCAATGACCACGAACGAAACATCCTTTTACCGTGACTCAAAACCGTTCGATCAATTCCGTGATGTGGTGTTGCCGCATTTGATGAAAACGCGTGCTGCCACAAAAAAGGTACGCATCTGGTGCGCGGCAGCATCCACGGGGCAAGAGCCCTATTCTCTTGCCATGCTCATCAAGGAACAGGGGGCGAAGCTTGCCGGATGGAATTTTGAAATCATCGCGACCGATATCGACACTGCGGTTTTAGAGACAGCAAAAAAAGCCGAATACAGTCAGTTCGAAGTGCAGCGTGGATTGCCAATCCAGATGTTGATGAAATATTTCGAACAAAAGGCAGATCGCTGGGCGTTGAAACAGGAAATCAAATCCATGGTTCAATATAAATATTTCAATCTGCTTGATCCAATGGCTATTCTCGGCAAGTTCGATATCATTTTCTGCCGCAACGTTCTGATCTATTTCGATCGCGATACGAAGGCCAAAGTTTTAGGCAATATGGCAACGCTGCTTCCCGATGATGGTTTCGTTTTCTTAGGCGGCGCGGAAACGGTACTCGGTATCACCGATGCCTTCAAACCGATGGAAAACACCCGCGGCATATATATAAAGCCAAACAGTCCAGTCAAAGCTCCCGCCGCGCCTGTTGCCGCTGCTCCTGCTACCACTCCCGCTACGGCAACTATCAAGGCATAAACTTTGAGGTTATAATCTTTTACAAACTCAAAACGGGTGACATTTTTTGCAAGAGCTTGTCTATTTTAGCCGTTGCAAGAGGCTCATTTTCCCGAAAGATATGTGTCCATATAGACAGGCTGGTAGCGTGTGCCATCATTGCAACGGCCTCACCACTTTCACGCTCATAGCCTTCGATGAAATTGGCACTGTATTGTTCGGGTACGATCCAGAATTCCATCATTCTATTTTTTACATACCCTGTATGGCTGAAATCTATCAAACCGGTGGCCATGCCGTCACGTTCGATAACATTGTTCAGATGGGTATCGCCATGAATGTTTCCGCCCTTGATATTTTCCTGAAGATACTGATCCGCCGCCGCCAGCTTTTTATTTGTATCTTTATCTAGAGAATGCACTTGTATGATGCTGTCTCCTGCAAGCGGGCCTCGCCCTATGGCATCACCAAGAGGCAGGCATTGCGTAACCCTATGAAACTTTGCAAACAAAGTACCTGCATTCCGATATTTATCGGGATAAACGTCAGCCATTGCATCGTTCTCCGGCATCATGGGATAGGTTCGTCCATGCACACGGCTCATAGTGTATGCCGCGATAAAATCCCGATGATCTATTAATTCTGGCGACTTGATAAGCGCTGGAACTTCTATACCGCCTAAATCCTGACCGGCAAGGCCCTGCAAAATTCTCGCTTCGCGTGTAAACATCTGCAATGATTGTTCGCTTCCCGACTCATAATCCGGGCGAAAGAGAATTTTGCGTACTTTGTCTTTATCGCCGATCGCAATACCGAAATGCCCATGCCCTAAAGGTTGCATATCGCCGACAATATCTGGCAACGCCTCACGCACCTTTTCGAAAACAGCCGTAAGTGGTAACTTCTCCATACCGCCATTCTATAAAATCGTTTGTAATTATGTCAAAAATGACGCTTTCACTAGATTTGCACCGTCAGACAATTTGTCTATAACCTCTGTATGTCACAACCAGCCCGAAAAGATGACGCCATGTCCGCCTCCGCTCCTGTAAAAATCAAACGCGCCCTGATTTCCGTGTCCGACAAAACGGGTCTGGTTGATTTCGCCAAAGCGCTTTCGAAATACGGTGTCGAAATACTTTCGACAGGCGGGACATCAAAAACTCTCAAAGATGCTGGTCTCACTGTCAAAGACGTGTCTGACCATACGGGCTTTCCTGAAATGATGGATGGACGTGTCAAAACGCTGCACCCGAAAGTTCATGGCGGCATTCTTTCCGTGCGCGACAATGCGGAACATAAAAAGGCACAAAAAGATCATGATATCGGCGATATCGATCTGGTCGTTGTCAATCTCTACCCATTCACACAAACCGTTGCCAAAGGCGCGGATTACGATACCTGCATCGAAAACATCGATATTGGTGGGCCAGCGATGGTTCGCTCCGCAGCGAAAAACCATGCGTTCGTTGCTATCGTTACCGACCCTGCCGATTACACACTCGTCATACAAGAACTCTCTGCCAACAACGGCGCGACGACATTTGATCTTCGTAAGAAACTCGCCGCCCGTGCCTATGCGCACACAGCGGCGTATGATTCCGCCATCTCCGGATGGTTCGCGGGGCAAGATCAAGAATTCCCGCGCCAGATCGCCTTTGCCGGAACATTGAAACAATCGCTGCGTTATGGCGAAAATCCGCACCAGCGCGCCGCGCTTTACCTCACCAATGAAAAACGTCCCGGCGCAACGACTGCCGAAATCCTGCAAGGTAAAGAACTTTCTTACAACAACATCAACGATACTGATGCCGCTTATGAATTGGTTGCCGAATTCGATGCGCCTGCCGTTGCCATCATCAAACATGCCAACCCTTGCGGCGTTGCCACGGCCGCCAATATGCTCGATGCGTATGAAAAGGCATTTAAATGCGATCCTGTTTCCGCGTTCGGAGGAATCATCGCGTTGAACCGCACGCTCGATGCCGCCACAGCAAAAAAAATCATCGAAACTTTTTGCGAAGTCATCATCGCGCCGGAAATTGATGCGGCCGCGCTTGAAATTCTCGCGCCAAAGAAAAATGTTCGCGTTCTTCGCGCCGGCGGCCTGCCCGATGTCAAAGCCACCCGCCCGACTTACAAACCCGTTGCCGGAGGGTTGCTGGTGCAAGATGGCGACAACGGAGTCATAACGAAGGCTGATTTGAAGATCGTTACCAAGCGTGCGCCGAGTGATGCAGAGCTGAACGATATGCTGTTCGCCTTCAAGGTTTGCAAACACGTGAAATCAAACGCCATCGTCTATGCCGCCAATGGAATCACCACCGGAATTGGTGCGGGACAGATGAACCGTCTGGATTCATCGCGCATCGCCGCCACGCGTATGGCCGAATACGGCCTGAAACCCAAGGCCGGAGAGTCCATGGTTGTGGCTTCGGATGCGTTTTTCCCCTTCCCCGACGGTATGCTCGCCGCCGCAGATGCGGGCGCGACAGCCGTGATTCAACCCGGCGGATCGATAAAAGACGCCGATGTTATCGCCGCCGCGGACGAACGAGGCCTTGCTATGGTGTTTACGGGTCTCCGTCATTTCAAACATTAACCCCTCGCCCGTCATCGCGAGGAGGCCATAGGCCGACGTGGCGATCCATACCGCATGGATTGCTTCGTCGCGACGCTCCTCGCAACGACGAAAAATTAATAAAAATCAAATACTTACGCATAGGTTGCCCCAAATTTGCATTCGGGAGGCCGAATTTCGTAACCTTGGGATAAGCAAAACGGAATCGATGAATCGGCCGAAAACGGCAAAAGGGCCTAAACCCTTAAAAATTAAAGATTATTTAAGGTCGATTTGAGAAAATGAATCTGAATTTGCTATTTTAAAGGTAAGTTAACGTTATACCGCTATAGATGATTACGTAAATGCGGTGAAGGAGTT
>CAYYPX010000037.1:0-13438 GCA_964473655.1 uncultured Micavibrio sp. | reverse complement strand
GCTACCCGAACGGGTTATCGTTTGTTCATGGTACAAGATAATTTTATAAAAAAAAGATTAAATCATTATTAAATCCTAAATATTCAAAAAGAATTCGTTAATATGTGAAAAAATAGCGTGTTATTGGAAAGCCAAACGCAGCTGGCATATGTATTGCAACTCTTTGTAAGAGTTCGTTAACCATATTATTCTTGCGGCTGCGAAGTAATGACGCTGTATTTACGCGAAAAATTAAATATTTTCACTGGGTTGTCCACAAAGACGACTCTGTTTTTATGCGCGCTGACTCTCGTTCTCTCTACACCCAGCTATGCAAAAGAAGCACCGGAGTCGTTAAGTCAGGAAGCCTTGAAAACCTTGGCCCGAGACTTCGTGGCGAGGATCGGCGGCAAGCTGAAAGCGCATGATCAGGCCGCGAAAGCGGCAAAAAATGCCGAAAACCCGCTATCCCTTATTCCAGACGGCGAAATCCTGCTTTTGCGCCCTAGAGCCGAGAAATTCGTGATGGACCGCGAGATTGCGGCCGTAAAACGGGATGGAACCATATATTACAGTCTGGCCGAATTGATCGACCAGTTAGAGCTTTCCGTGGATTACAGCGATGAGAAGAAAACGGGCGCAGGCTGGTTCCTTCGCGAAGACTGGTTGGTTCGCTTTGATTTCGTGAAGGGAGAGGTGGTTTCCCGCGGCAAAAGCTTCAAGGTTGGCCCGCAGGACGCCCGCGATGAAGATGGCTACATATATATAAGTCAAAAGGCCGCCAAGGAATGGCTGGATATCCAGACCGATCCAGATATCGCACAGCAATATTTGAACATCCGGACCCCCTACCCGTTTCCCGCACTGGCGCGAAACGCGCGGGAAAGAAATTCTATAGAAAAAGGGAGACGCAATCAGCCTGTCCTGCCGCGTCTCGATGTCGAAGAAAAAATGTTCGATCTCACCACGGCCGAGATTCAGCAAAGTATGCGTGTGACAAAACGTCAGGACGCGCCGACGACCGTCAATCACCAAAACATTACGACCGTTCAGGGCGATGTGTTGAAGCACAATCTCTATGCCTCCAGCTTTTGGGACAATCGGGAAAATTTAAGCAGCGTGCGTGCACGCCTCACCAAAGAATCAGAAGATCCGAATTTGCTGGGCGGATTGAAAGCAAGATCATATTCCATCGGCGATACCGACATGTCGCAATTGCCTTTGACGGGCAATTCGAGTCAAGAACTCGGCGTTCGCGTCAACAACAACCCACTGCGAAATGCCGACTTCCAAGACACGGTTGTTGCGGGCGATGCTATTCCGGGATGGGATGTCGAATTATATCGCGATGGAATCCTGATAGACCGCCTTCGCGTCGATGATACCGCACGTTATGAGTTTCAAGATGTCCAGCTATTTGCCGGAGACAACACATTCGAAGTTTTCTTCTACGGCCCGCAAGGCGAAATCCGCCGCGATAATTTCAACTTACCGGTCAACGAAGAATTTCTGGCCACGCAAGACAACACATACGATGTATCGCTCACCTTCAGCGATGCACAAGTTTATACCAAAACGCGAAGCGAGGACGAAGATGCGAACACGCCGCATCTTGTGGCACGCTACAACAAAGTTATCGGCAATACGCTGACCTATGCGGGTATTCGTGCCCGCCAAGTGGACGGCGAACAAAAGGCCTATCTAGGTGCAGGCTTCACAAATGTTCTGGGCGGCGTTTTGCTTGATGGTAATGCAGCCGCAGATGAAAAGGGATCGACTGCGTTTGAACTAGGCGCACGCAAAAACATCGATAATTGGCGCCTCGCTCTTGGTGCGAACGCACGCGATGAAGATTACTCTTCCGAAAGCGAAGACGAGAACATCAAAAGCGTGGACGGAAGCATAACCCGCAACTTCCAAGGGCCTTGGAACACGGTAACATCGCTCAACACCAATGGGCTGTATGGTATTCGCGCTGACGACAGCACACAGACAACCGGACTTTTGGGATTGAGCAACCAGATCGGACGCTTTAACATCAGCAACACGGTCTCATACGACAAGCTGGACAATTTGGCGGATGGTTCGGATTCGGAACCAAGGATCAATGACTTCCTCACAGCGCGTATGAGCTTTGGAAAATTCTTCACGCGCGCAGGCGTCAATTATCAGGTCAAACCTGAAAGCAAAGTCGAAAGCTATTTCAGCCAGCTCTCCTATCAACCGCACAAAAAACTCGGCACCGATCTTTATGTAGAACACCGTCCTGAAAACAATTACACCGAAGGTCGCCTATCGGCGAATTACCGTCACGATAAATTCCGTCTCTCGCCTTTCGTGCAGGTTGATTCCAATTCCGAAGTTCAGGCCGGTATGAAACTGACGACGTCTTTGATCGACGTTCCACAAAATACGCTTCCAACACTTACGGGCGAGTCTGTCGTCGGTCGTGGCTTGGTGTCATCGTTCGTCTTCCACGATAAGAACGGCAACAATGTTTTCGATGGCAATGATGAGCCACTCCCAGAAGTCTATGTTCAAAGCGTGAACGTATCGCGCCGCGCGAAGACGGATGAAAAAGGCTACTCGCTCATAAAAGATCTGCCTGAAAGCATCGTGACCGACATCCGCATAGACACCAATACCTTGCCGGATCCGTTTATGATTCCGGGCTTCGCTGGCGTATCGATCTTCCCGCGCGCAGGCCAGATGGTGAATCTGACGTTCCCCATTCACAACGCAGGCGAAATCGACGGAAGTGTATATATTGCCGACAACAACACGAAAAAAGAAGTGCCGGGCATGACGATGAGTCTTATTCCGGTTGATGGGAAATCAACGGAAGTCATAAGTGCCAACACAGCGGGCGATGGATATTACGTCCTCAGCACCATTCCACCGGGCAATTATCTTTTGTCCATCAATTCGAATGGCGCGAAAAAACTCGATGCTGGCGGCGCGGCGCCTATTCCGGTGACAATCGGTTACGACGGCAACGTGATTTCGGGCAAAGACTTCGTGCTTCAAAAAGACCGCGTGCAGGTTCCTGTTTCCATTGAGCCTTACAAAGGCAAGGAATACACACGTCCGTTCTTTGCTATGGAAACGGGCGGCAGCGCTTCACAAAGCACGCTCTCCAAGCTTCTTTCCCGCCTGATCGAAAAGAAATCCAACATCCGTGCGGATGAAGGATTGGCTCCGATTACGATGGAAGGCCGCAACGATCTCAAGATCCTGCCGGGCAAAGACTGGGCCGCGCACTATGACCGCTGCCAGCTTCTGAACGACCAGAAAATCCCGTGCAAGATCATCTTGTTCGTGCCCGATAAAAAAGACAAAAAAGATACGCGCGTGGCGCAGAACTGATACGCACCGCCGCTTATTGCAGGGCAGCACAAAAATCTTTTATTTTTCAACAGGAAAGCGCAGGAAAATTATCTCTGCACTCTCTTGCATCCGGCCCCCATCGCGCATAGTTTAGGGCAGGGCCAAATAGAGTGTGTGACGAAAACAAAATGACTGATTCCCTTATTTCTCAAACTTTGAAACTCCTTCCATCCAAAGCACCTGCCGCGATGAAGGAATTCGCAAAAAATTTCCTGCACAAAATCCCAGAAGAAGATCTGAAACAGATCACGCCGCCTGTGCTGGCCAAAACGGTTCAGAGCGAATGGGATTTATTCACCGCCAAGAAAAAGAATAAACCCGCCATTCGTGTTTACTCCCCAACGGTTGAAAAAGATGGCTGGACGATCGGTCGCACCATCATCGACATCGTACAAGACGACATGGCCTTTCTAATTGATTCCATCGTTGCTGAAATCGTTCGCCACGGTCAATTGATTCATATGCTCGTCCACCCGACCATTTATGTTGATCGCGACAAAAAAGGAACCATCAACGGGTTCAAAACAAAATATGAAGATGGCCTGCAAAGATATTCAGTCTCTCATATCGAACTGCGCGGAACAATTGGCGCAGCACAAATGGAAGAGCTGCGCATGGGCTTGCTGCAAGTCATCGAAGATGTAAGCAACGCGACCAAAGACTGGGTGCCAATGAAAGAGCGCCTGCGTGATGCACAGCGTCAGCTTAGCAACGCACCATCCAAATTCGATGATTTCCTGATCGAAGAATATCAGGCGTTCTTGGAGTATCTGTACGATAACAATTTCACCCTGCTCGGTTACCGCGAATACAAATTCACCGAGAAAAAAGGCAAACTGGTCAGCGAAACAGTTACGGATCGCAGCCTTGGCCTTTTACACGACGATGCCATGCCGGTCTATCTTAACGATGCCCGTGAATGTTTGAGCGAGCCGCAACAAAAACTCCGCCACGGTCAACCGCCATTGACTATCTCAAAAATCAATCGCCGCTCCACGGTTCACCGCCGCGTGCCGATGGATGCCGTTGCCGTGAAATTATTCGATAAAAAAGGCAACGTCACTGGCGAAATGCTATTCGTCGGTTTGTTTACGTCAGTCACCTATTCCCGCAGCGTTTCTGATATTCCGTATCTTCGCGTCAAAATTCAGAACGTCATCAACCGTTCGGAATTCGTTCCCGGAAGTCATGATCGCCGCGCACTTCGCCACATCTTGGAAAAATATCCACGCGATGAGGTTTTGCAGATCTCTGAAAAACTTCTTTATGAGCACGCAACCAGCATTTTGCGCCTTCAAGAACGTCCGCACATCGCGCTTTACACCCGCACCGATCCTTTCGGCCGTTATATTTCCTGCCTCGTTTACGTGCCGCGCGATCGTTATGAAACACGCCTTCGTTTAAAATTGCAGGGCATCCTAGAATCCGAACTTGGCGGTCAATGCACGAACTTCCAAGTCACACAGGATGACTCGCCGCTTGCGCGCGTGATGTACCTGATCGACATAAACCATCTTCTCGAAGCACCAAAATACAACAACGCAGATATCGAAAAGAAACTCGAAGAAGAAGGCCGCCTCTGGTCCGAACGTCTCCGTGATGCGATGGAAAACGCTGGGAACGATCAGGTTTTGATCGGCCAGATGGTTCAAAAATACGGCAACGCGTTCCCGACGTCCTACCACGAGGAATATGAGCCACGCCAAGCCATCCACGATATTCGCAAAATCGAAGAAGCACTCAAGAGCGGCCAAATCGCGCTCGATTTCTATCGTCCGCATGATTGCGCCGAAAGCAATGTGCGTTTTAAGGTCTTTAGCAACGGCAAACCGACCACATTGTCTGAAATTCTTCCCGTTCTTGAAAAAATGGGCTTCCGCGTGATCGCCGAATTGCCTTTCGAAGTTGAACCCCTGCACGCGAAAGAACCGGTTTGGATCCACGACTTCTTGCTGGAAAGAGCAAGCAATGGTGCCATGCCGCCGATCAAGGACATCAAGGATGTCTTCGAAGAAGCCTTTACCAAAATCTGGTACGGCGAGATGGAGAGTGACGGTCTGAACAAACTGGCCTTACGCGCAAAGATGAACTGGCGCGAGATCACCATCCTTCGCACATATTTGCGATACCTGCGTCAGATCGGTCTTCACTATAGCCGTGAATTCATTGAATCCACGCTCTCCGATAACCCGAAAATCACGACCTCGATCGTCAAACTTTTTAAAAGTATGTTCGATCCGAACGTAAAAGATCACGCCGTACACACAGCCGGTGCCTTGGTGGAAATAGATCACGCGATGGAAAGCGTCGTCTCGCTTGATCAGGATAAAATCCTCCGCTCCATCACCGCCGTTGTGAATGCGACGCTGCGCACGAACTTTTATCAAACGCTGGCTGATGGCTCGCCGAAACCGTATCTATCCATCAAGCTCGATTCCAAAAAGATCGACGATCTGCCGGAACCACGCCCATTCCGCGAAATTTTCGTCTATTCGCCGCGCGTCGAAGGCATTCATTTGCGTATGGATAAAATTTCCCGCGGAGGTCTACGCTGGTCCGACCGTCCCGAAGATTTCCGCACCGAAGTGCTTGGGCTGATGAAAGCACAACAGGTGAAAAACTCCGTCATCGTGCCGATGGGCGCGAAGGGTGGATTTGTTGTGAAACAACCACCTTCCACCGGCGGACGCCCCGCCTATCTCGCCGAAGGGATTGAATGCTACAAAATATTCATCCGCGGCCTTCTCGACATCACCGACAACCAAATCGGCGACAAAGTCGTTCCGCCGAAAAATGTTGTCCGCCGCGATGAAGACGATCCTTATCTGGTCGTCGCAGCCGACAAAGGCACCGCGACCTTCTCTGACATCGCCAACGCGCTGTCCATAGAATACGGCCACTGGCTGGGCGATGCGTTCGCATCCGGTGGCTCGGCGGGTTACGATCACAAGAAAATGGGTATCACCGCACGCGGCGCGTGGGAATCCGTCAAACGCCATTTCCGCGAACTCAATCACGACATCCAGAAAAAAGAATTCGATGTTGTTGGCGTGGGCGATATGGGCGGAGATGTTTTCGGCAACGGCATGTTACTCTCAGAACATATTTGCCTGATCGGCGCGTTTAACCATCTCCATATTTTCTGTGATCCGTCCCCAGACCCTGCCACAACGTTCAAAGAACGTCAGCGGCTTTTCAACGAAGTCAAAGGCTGGGACGAATACAATCAAAAGCTTTTGTCCAAAGGCGGCAAGATCTTCAATCGTTCGGAAAAGAGCTTGGCCCTCACACCCGAAATCATGAAACGTTTTGACATCAGCCGCGAACGAGTGACGCCAAACGAACTGATCCAAGCCATGCTGCGAGCCAGAACCGATCTTCTTTGGGTCGGTGGTATCGGCACCTACATCAAAGCAACATCCGAAACCCATGCAGAAGTCGGCGATAAATCCAACGATGTCTTGCGCGTCAATGCCAGCGAAGTACGCGCGAAAGTCATGGGCGAAGGCGCGAACTTGGCGATTACACAGCGCGGACGTATCGAATATGCGTCTCATGGCGGACGTCTGAACGCAGATTTCATCGACAATTCTGGCGGCGTGGATTCTTCCGACCATGAAGTGAACATCAAGATTTTGATGAACGCCATCATGCGCAACAAAGCACACAACATGGATGTCAAAAAGCGTGACAAGCTTCTGGCAAGCATGACGGACGAAGTCGGAAATCTAGTCCTTCGCAACAATTACCAGCAATCCCAAGCCATATCATTGATGGAATTGCAGGCTCCGGACACGTTGACCGAACAGGCTGCGCTGATTACGCATCTTGAGAAAAAAACCGGCCTCAACCGATTGCTGGAATCCTTGCCGGACAACGATGAAATTCAAGAACGCTTGAAAGTCGGCAAAGGTCTGACGCGCCCTGAACTTGCAATTTTGCAAGCGCACGCAAAAATCGCCTTCACATGGGATCTGCTTGATTCCGACATCCCGAACAGCAAGGCAATGGTCGGAAGACTGCATCGCTACTTCCCGAAAAAATTGGCGGAAACCTATTCCAAAGAAATCATGGGTCACCGCCTGAAACGCGAAATTATCTGTACGACGTTGGCGAGCTCCTTGGTCAACCGCATGGGCCCGACCTTCGCGCAAGAATTGATCAACAAAAAAGGCACGACACCTTCGAACATCGCCAAGGCCTATATCATCGTGCGTGAATCCTTCGGGCTTCGCGAACTCTGGGCTGAAATCGAAGGGCTGGATGGCAAAGTGCCTGCCGTTGTGCAACTCCGTGCTTTCCGCGAAATCGCGGACATGGTGACGCACACCGTGACATGGCTTATCTCCCGCATCGGCGACGCGCTCGACATCAACACCGGTATTGCGATGTTCGAAGACGGCATAAAGATATTGCGCAAAAACTACGCCTCCATCGTCACGCCGCATCTGCGCACAAATCTCGAACAGATTGCCCGTGCGGATATGAGCAACGGCCTGCCCGAACGCCTCGCACTTGACATCGCACTCATGCCACTACTTTCTTCGGCGTGCGATATCATCCGCATCGCGACATCGCAAAAAACCGATCTCAATCTAATCGCCAAAATCTACTTCGAACTCGGCGAGCATTTCCATCTGGATTGGATGAGAACACAAGCAAGCTATCTGCCCGCTGGCGATAACTGGGCTGCCGAAGCGCTCGATGGCGTCATCGACAATCTATACGGCGTACAAGGCGGCCTCACGGTGAAAATCCTGCAAGACATGGTAAAAGATTTGAGCGGCAAGAAAGCCGTGAAGGAAAACATCGTTCCGCACTGGATTGCTACGCACAGCACGCAAGCGCAAGCTCTGGAGCCATTGTTCGCAGATGTTCGTGCATCGGGGAATGTAGACCTGCCGATGCTGATCATTGCGGAACAAAAACTCCGTGGGCTTTACGGTGGATAGTTTATAAGGCGGCACTGGCACCCTTGCAGATATTGCCAAAAATTATTATCATACATTTTTTGCATATCTGATATGTAGGGTAATAATTTGTTTGAGCTGATTAGCGATGATTCCTCTCTGGAACTTGGTATAGAGGTTTATAAAACACGCCGATACAGATTCGAAAACGGCTTCCTGTGTGGAACGGCCACATACGATGTCACATCCAGAGCACTCTTGTTAAGCGTTGAGCCAAATTATGATCGCATGGCAAGTATTGCAACGTGCAAAGAATCTCTACCACTCTCCCTAGAATTTGATAATGCCCGCTCGCATAGCATTCAAATTGGCCCCTATCAGACCATGGCTGTTGCAGATTATGCAGTAAACAAGCTCGACCACTGGTATCAGCAGCTACTCAAAAGAAAAGGCGCAAACCAGCGTTTTCTTATCGACGATGGCAATAGCCAGTATTTGGTTGAAGATGAAAATGCCTCGAACATCCGGTACGGCGATGCAATCATCAGCGCCCGAACCATGCAGGCCTTTGCCATGATGAAAGAAAACAAATCGCTAGATTACCACACGGTAGTCGCGAAGATCATGCCGGTATTTTTGCAGGCCCTAGGTTTAAAAGAATATCAACTGAGCCACGATTTATCCGAAGACGGGTATGGTGAGGTAAGATTTATCATCGAGAAAATCGGTGCTTTTTCTTTTCGCAAACCACTGAACGACAATGAACCCGCTTATCTCGAACGTTATACCTACAGCAACGGTGACTACCGCCGCAGCTTCGCTGGGCCAGTCAAGGGCGATGTCATGAAAACTATGGTTTTCGATTGGTTGCTCGGTGCCGCCAAAGAATTGAAAACACTATCCTATGATGAACAGGAAATCGAACAACAGATCGACACACTTACGATGGATGTCCGTCATGGTTTTGTAAAAAAAGATATGAAGGCGGCGCCAAGCATTGCAATTCTTCGCCCTGAAACACCAACGAATATCATCTCGCTCGGCGCTTATCGCGCGCCTCATATTTAATGCGCTTACAATCCAGCGGCGAGAAAACAGAGGAAAAAAAGTAATCCGCAGTCACGGTTGGATTTAAACCAGCGAAGTGAACTAGCCGGACTGTCGGGCTTCCAGATCAATATCTGCAACAACAAATGCAATCCAGCGAGCAAGAATAATCCCATCGAAAGCATCCCCGCCCCACCGATATAGGCTGACAATCCGATCAACACCCACGCCGCTGCATAAAACGCACCGACCCATTTTTTGCTGCGCTCGCCGAACAACAACGCGGTTGATTTGATACCGACCATCTGGTCGTCGTCTTTGTCCTGATGCGCGTAGATTGTGTCATACCCAAGCGTCCAGAAAAACGCACCGATATACATTAGAACTGGCGCAAAACCCATTGTGCCCGTCACGGCGGACCATCCCATCAACACACCGAAATTGAATGTGACGCCCAAGAATGCCTGCGGCCACCATGTAATGCGTTTCATATATGGATAGGCAACGATTAGGATAAGAGAGAAGATTCCAAGCCAGCGCGTGAGAACAGGTGTCTGCAACAAGATCAGCAATCCCAGCGACATCAGCAAGCACAAGAAGAAAATCGCCTGCCATGGCTTCACTGCGCCGGACGCCAGCGGGCGCATTCTTGTGCGCTCGACTTTCGCATCCAGATCGCGATCCCACAAATCATTCACGATACATCCTGCGCCGCGCATGATGATGGCACCGACAAAAAACAAAATCAGCAAGTAGAAATCATGTGCCGATAATCCATTGATACCGCCGGTGGCCAGCATGATCGCCCACCAACCGGGCAGCAACAAAAGCCACCAGCCGATCGGCCGGTCGAGCCGCATCAAAAGCGCGTAGGGCCTAGCCTGCGGCGGCAGTTTTGAAAGCAGATCGAAACGGATATCCGTGAAAGCCATGGTTCAATTAAACGCCAAGACGCCAAGAACGCCAAGATTAATTATTCCTACAGCATCCCGGCGAAAGCCGGGATGCAGTTAGTTTCTGGATGCCAGCCGCTGCTGGTATGCCTGATTGAGAAAAAACTTCCTTGGCGTTCTTGGCGTCTTGGCGTTAAAACACTTCTATGCCGGATTATTACAAAATTCCACGTGTCTATGTGAATCAAGATTTGATCGAAAGCGACCATGTCACGCTCGATGACGGTGCGCTCCATTATTTGAAAAACGTCATGCGCGTCAAAACCGGCGACAAGATCCGTATGTTCAACGGGCGCACAGGCGAATTTGTCGGCCGCATCGAGGAAAGCCGCAAAAAAGCGATCGGCGTCACGGTGGAAAAGAAAATCCGCGCACAAAAAGAAAGCATTAAAAAAATCCATCTTCTCTTTGCACCACTGAAAAAAGAACGCATGGATTTCCTGATTGAAAAAGCGGTAGAACTAGGCGTCACAGACTTTCATCCCGTGCTTTCGCAAAATGCCGATATCCGCAAAATTAACATTGAGCGCATCACCGCACAAATCATCGAAGCCGCCGAACAATCCGAAAGAATGGATATTCCCGCCCTTTACGCCGCACAGGATTTGTTTAAAAATCTGGCCGCGTGGAATGCCGATGTTCCTTTGCTGGCAGCATTAGAACGCATGGATGCAACGCCTTTACGTGATTATAAAACCGATCAGGAATGCGGTCTTTTGATCGGCCCCGCCGGTGGTTTCACGTCTGCCGAAAAAGAAAAAATCGCGAACCTTAAATTCGTTAAACCCGTCTCACTCGGTGACAATATCCTGCGCTCCGAAACTGCGGCCATCGCCGCGCTTTCATTGCTCGCACTTTAAATCAAGCCACCGATAAATATTCCACCAGCAAAAATCCCGCCGCGATGATGAACATCAGAATGGTCAGGATCATGCCTGCTAAACGCCCCGGGCTAGCAACAGGCGAGCAATAAACCCCCCATGCGTGCGCAATACGCCCTGTCACCAGCATGATACCAAGAAGATGGACCAACCAAGCCGAGTATCCGGCATAGTCGACTAAAAACAACAGCATCAATCCGAACGGAACATATTCGGCAAAATTTCCATGGATGCGGATTCGCTGCGTGAGGGCCGGAACGCCTCCATCACCGAGGCCGACTTTATACGCATAACGCCCCTGCACCACGAATGCAGTCAACGCGACATAGAAAATGGCCAGAATACCGGCGTAAAGTGCTGTAATCATAAGCTTGTCCTTTCGGTTGCAAGGCTGTTCAAAGCCTTTGAATAATTGTATTTTCCCCTTTTCTTGCCCTGTATTTCGGCGTAAGAACATGGCAATATCTGGGACGCAATAAAAGCGTTCGACAACGTTAGCTTCGATAACCTCTAGCGATTAGCAAAATTTAACAGATGATGACACTCATGCACCGTATTCTGGCCACGATCACAGTGATGCTGGCCTTTTCCCTACCGGCCTTCGCGTTCGAACCCAAACCCGGCGATATCGGATTCCAAGAAGCCGCGACACCGAACATGGTCCGCCTTCATGCTTTCCATGATCATCTTCTGATGTACATCATCACCGGTATTGTCATATTTGTTTTCTTGCTATTGCTTTGGGTTTGCATAAGATACAACGCAAAAGCCAATCCTGTGCCGAGCAAGACAACGCACCATGTCGGCCTCGAAATCGTCTGGACGATCGCGCCGGTCATCATCCTGCTCTTCATCGCCATTCCATCGTACAAACTTTTGTTCTACCTCGACCGTACGGCTGAACCCGACATGACGTTGAAAATCTCCGGCTATCAGTGGGGGTGGACGTACACATACCCTGAACATGAAGGTCTGGAATTCAATGCCGACATCATTCGCGCGCCAAAAGGTGCGGACGGTCGTCCGGCAAAGCCGCATGAAGACATCCTTGAAATCGGCAAGTACATTCCGGACGGCAAAGGCCGCCGTTTGCTTGAAACGTACAACCCGATCGTACTTCCAACCGAAAAGAATATCCAAATCCTTACCACGGCCACAGATGTCATCCACGCTTGGACCATTCCAGCGTTCGGCGTGAAGAAAGACGCCGTACCGGGCCGTACGAACGAAACATGGGTACGCATCTCCACACCGGGCGTTTACTACGGTCAGTGTTCCGAGATTTGCGGTATCGACCACGCCTCTATGCCGATCTCGGCGTACGCTGTCACACCCGAAGAATATGACGCGTGGATCAAGTGCGTCACCGGCGATGGCGCCGAAAGCAAAGCAGATTTCCCTGCACGTGCTTGCGTACAGTCTCTAGGTTTCGACAAATACCGTTCTAAACAAAACGCCAACCATCTGGTTCAATCTTCCGCAGGAGCTTCTGAATAATGAACGCCGCCCATTCCGCCACAGCTGATCATTCCCACGACGATCACGCCCACGATCACAAGCCTCCATTCTTTACCCGCTGGTTCATGTCGACGAACCACAAGGATATTGGAACGCTGTACATCATCTTCTCTATCTTGGCGGCCCTCGTCGGCGGCTGGTTCTCCATGATGATGCGCCACGAACTCGGCGATCCGGGTTTGCAATTGGCTGAAAACGGTCACCAATGGAATGTTTGGGTGACGGCTCACGGCCTGATCATGGTGTTCTTCGTCGTTATGCCGGGTTTGATCGGCGGATTCGGTAACTGGTTCTTGCCGCTCATGATCGGCGCACCGGACATGGCGTTTCCACGTCTGAACAACATCTCTTTCTGGCTGATTGTACCGGCCTTCCTGCTTCTCGTCGGCTCCGCTTTCGTAAACGGCGGACCGGGCACAGGTGCCGGAACCGGCTGGACGATTTATCCACCGCTATCCAGCGCGGTCGGGCATTCCGGTCTTTCCGTCGATATGGCGATCTTCGCGCTTCACTTGGCGGGTGCATCCTCCATCTTGGGTGCTGCAAACTTCATCACGACTGTTTTCAACATGCGTGCACCGGGCATGACATTGCACAAAATGCCTCTGTTTGTTTGGGCGATGCTCGTCACCGCCTTCTTGCTCGTTCTGGCCGTTCCGGTCTTGGGCGGCGCGATCACGATGCTTTTGACGGACCGTAACTTCGGCACCGCGTTCTTCAACCCAGAAGGCGGCGGCGACCCGATCCTGTTCCAGCACTTGTT
>CAYYPX010000036.1:0-13517 GCA_964473655.1 uncultured Micavibrio sp. | reverse complement strand
GCTTAGTAGATAGCGAGCGCCAAACGGCCTAATGCCAAGGCTTGCGACGATTTACGGTGGATCGTATCCTTAAAAAACACAGCATCACCGGCCAGCATCTTTATAACCGGCATATTCGCGGGAATGCTTTCATCGGAATAGCTGCTTTCGCCGTCATATTCTTTTGTGGGAACAATATCATCGCTACGTAGATCCAGCAGTTCTAGGCCAGCTTCGTTCATACATATATGGGCGGTGGGGCTGGAATGAGCGTGCCAAAATCGGGTAACACTATCGTCATATACGGGCACGCCGGCCTTTTGATTTAAGCTTACCATACGGACAGCTCTGGCTCCCCTTAGCGTAGCTACGATAGGGGCTATTTCACACATATCGTCCCAGATAGGCGGCGGCGCAGCGCGTCGAAAATCTTCTATAAGTCCTATGCCACTATCGCCTTCTATTTCCCAAACGCGGTCTGTATTGGCCTCTAGAAATATTGTGAAAGCACGATTCTTATTGGTAGCTCCAGCCAAAGTGGCTAGGTCTTTCACATTCTTATCGGCCAGTGCCGTAAATAGGGGCGAATAGATATTCTGAAGGTTCCGTTTCCAGATCACGGCATGAATCCCCGGATCGGCCATGGGGGCCAAAATGTCGGATGAGGCGGTAACAACCGCTATGCGCTTGGAAACTGGATAGGGTGATGTGTTTGTCATTATGAGCGCACTAAATATCAAAAAATATTAATTATGTCAATATATTTGAACCTAAATCCATTATTTGACGTAAAGACAAATTCTGCTAGAAGCAAACCATGAGACACGAATTCGCCAGCTGGAGTCCGGACTACACAGAGGCTCGCCAGAAATTCCGCGAGGCAGGCAAGCAGGCGGGGTTCGAGCTGCGGGCGCACCCGCTCAATCCGCAAGCGCATTTACAAGACGGGCTTTATATTGATGAAGCCTATCGTGGCCCTAAATGGCCGGAAAAATTATTAATCGTCACATCGGGCGTTCACGGCATCGAAGGCTTCGCAGGATCGGCCATCCAGATCGAAACGTTTAAAGAAGTGTTGCAGGAAAACCTGCCATCAGGAGTGGGTGTTCTCTACGTCCATGGTCTCAATCCTTACGGCTTTGCGCATTACAGCCGCACCAACGAAGAAAATATCGATATCAACCGCAATTTCATCGATTGGGATTCCACGCCGCCGAAATCACATACGCTGACAAAACTGCTCGCGGATATGATGTTGTCCAAATCCAATCCCCCCGGAATTTTGAAATTTGTTACATTTATACTCCGCCACGGCTTTGAAAACGCAAAGCAAGCGTTGACCGGTGGGCAGTATGAATTCCCGAAGAGTTTATATTTCGGGGGGCAGCAGGGTTTCGCGCAATCCACCATTATCTGGGACAATATCATAAAGGCGCACAGCATGATGTCGCGTCCAGACATCATGCATATCGATCTGCACACGGGATTGGGAACCTTTGCAAAGGGCGAGATCATGGTGTCCGAAGAAAAATCGTCGCCGGCCTATCGCGCGGTTTCATCATGGTGGCCGGATGCCACATCTATCGCTGATGGAACATCGTCATCATCCGTTCTGAATGGTGACATCAATAATGTATTCAAACGCCGTGCGGGCGAATTTTCGTCGGCGGTATCGCTAACGCTGGAATTCGGAACGCGTGGACCGATCGAAATCGTCAAGGCACTGGCGATGGAAAACTGGACCCGTGTATTCGCGCCCGAAGGAAAATGGCGTGATAGGGCGAGGGCGGCAATGTTGCGCGCCTTCAACCCACAAGAAGAAAGTTGGCGTATTCCCGTCACCCAACGCGGTGTCGATGTCATCAAACAGGGAATTTCCGGCTTTGGCAGCATCTCACCTCGCTAAACCCGCCTCCCGCAATTGTTATGTTTATATTAACGGTGTGCAGGGCGGCATGGAAAAAAACATCTCCCATGCCTGTGTCAAAGTGCTAAAATAAACTTATATCCACCAGTGAAAAATAATAACGGCAAAGACCATGGTTTTCTGGCGCAAGCAAAAGAACGTAGGACAGCAAGAGCAAGATGAACGCGATGACAAGATCATCCACCATCCGCGCGAACCCGCGCTGGAACCTGCACCCGAAGACGAAGCCACGCTGGATTCAGAATTCGTTCATCATGAATTGGAGCCGAACGGTCTGGAAATTTTAGAAGACCTCGAAATCACGCCAACGCCTCAACATATTCCAACAGAAGATGCGATGGAAAAAGAAGAGCTGGCCGGAAAAGAAAATACTGGTGGATGGTTGTCGCGTATGACGAGCGGCCTTTCAAAGTCCACCACGCGTCTGGGGCAGGGTATTTCCGATATCTTCACCAAACGAAAACTGGATGATGAATCGTTGCAGGATTTGGAAGATCTTTTGATCTCTGCCGATCTTGGGCCAAAAACGGCTGCTAAAGTCGTTGCGGAATTTTCGGCACAAAAATTCGACAAAGATATCGAACCGTTCGAAGTACGCCGTGCGCTGGCCAGTATCATCGGCGATGCGCTGGGTAATGTGGCAAAGCCGCTGGAAATTACAAAACCTGATAACGGCCCGTTCGTGCTGCTGATTTGCGGCGTGAATGGTGCTGGGAAGACCACGACGATCGGCAAGCTCGCCCATCAATGGCATATGAAAGAACATCGCAAAGTGATGATCGCGGCGGCGGATACGTTCCGCGCGGCGGCGGTAGATCAACTTGATGTCTGGGCGAACAGAGCACATGTGCCGCTCTTCAAAAAAGATCTGGGCGCGGATGCTGCTGCTGTAGCCTTCGAAGCCTATGCGAAAGCAAAAGAAGATGGCGTCGAAGTTCTGATGATCGACACGGCGGGTCGTTTGCAAAACAAATCGAACCTGATGGCGGAATTGGAAAAAATTATCCGCGTTTTGAAAAAACATGACGAAAGCATTCCGCATGCTGTTCTTCTTGTGCTGGATGCCACAACGGGCCAAAACGCGCATTCACAAGTGAAAACATTCAAAGAGGCGGTCAATCTGACCGGCTTGATCGTCACAAAACTCGATGGCTCTGCCCGCGGCGGTGTTGTCGTGAGTCTTGCGCAGGAATTCGGCCTACCGATCCATGCCATTGGTGTGGGGGAGAGCATCGAAGATTTAAGCCCGTTCCAATCCCAAGATTTTGCGAAAGCTCTGATGGGAATAGCCTGATTTTTAGGAACTCTTACAGATCGTTGAAATGTTAACCTTTTTAGGCCATAATAGGCCATGTTGAACATTCTAAAGCCCTTCAAGACCAAATCATACAAAACCGCAGACGAAGCCCTTGCCGCGATCAAAGAGATATATGATGGCAATGTCGGCGCATTGCGCGATGCTTTCCGCCAATTCACGGCCGGTAATTTAAAGGATGCACAAGTGCGCGCCTATTATCCGTTCGTGCGGATCAAGGTAGATAAGGCGCATCGCCCCGACACAAGGTTGTCTTACGGTTTCGTTACCAAACCCGGCGTGTATGAAACAACCGTCACGCGCCCCGATATTTTTGATGTCTATTATAAGACGATGATCGGCATCTTGCTTAAAAACCACGGCGGCACCGTCGAGGTTGGTTTGAGCGATGTTGCCATTCCGCTTCATTTCGCACTCGGCGAAGAATTCCATTTGGAAGGCGATCTAACGCAAGCACAGATCGAAGCACTTCCATCCATCTTTGATCAACCTGACTTAACCTTGATGGATGACACCATCGCCAATGGCACGCACCAGACCAGAGTAGGAGAAGCGTCTCCGCTATCCTTGTTCCCTGCGCCACGCGCAGATTTATCCTTGATGCGCTTGAAACATTATACGGGCACCAAGGCGTCGCACTTCCAGAATTACGTGATCTTCACGAACTATCAATTCTACATTGATGAATTCATCAAGATCGCCGTCGACATGATGACCGAAACCGGTGATCCGACACTTCGTAAGCACCGCGAACAATATGCGGCGTTCGTTGAGCCCGGTGACAAGATCACGGTGAACAAAAATATTCCTGCGGCATCTCGCACTGATAAAGACGAAGCGGGGGCTACGCTTCGCCGGATGCCACAAATGCCGGCCTACCATTTAAAACGCGCCGATGGCTCGGGCATCACGATGGTCAATATCGGCGTCGGTCCATCGAATGCGAAAACGATCACCGACCACGTGGCGGTACTTCGTCCGCACGCATGGATCATGCTCGGCCACTGCGCAGGATTGCGCAATTCGCAAAGCCTTGGCGATTACGTTCTGGCTCATGCGTATTTGCGTGAAGACAACGTGCTTTATCACGATCTGCACCCGAACATTCCAATTCCGGCACTATCCGAAATTCAAGTCAGCCTCGAACAAGCGGTGGCGGAAGTTACCGGTTTTAAGGGGTACGATCTGAAAAAAATTATGCGCACAGGAACGGTGGCAACGGTCGATGACCGTAACTGGGAATTGCGTCCCGCCATCCGTCAGAATATGCGGCTATCCCAATCCCGCGCGGTCGCTCTCGACATGGAATCCGGCACAGTGGCGGCTAACGGTTTCCGCTTCCGCGTGCCATATGGAACATTGCTTTGCGTATCCGATAAACCGCTTCACGGCCAATTAAAACTCCCCGGCATGGCCGATAGTTTCTATCGCGAGCGGGTAGAACAACATTTGAAAATCGGTCTTCGCGCGATGGAAATTCTGCGCGGTATCGGGCCGGAAAGATTACACTCGCGTAAACTGCGTTCCTTCAACGAAGTCGCATTCCAATAAGGCATCCTACCTTGAATAAAAATAAGTTCCGCAATCAGCGCGCGTTCACTTTGGTTGAACTGGCGATCGTCATGGTCGCATCGGACTTCTGATCGGCGGAATTTTAAAAGGCGCAGAAATGATCCACACATCGAAGATCAACCGAACGTCAACACAAACTTCCGTGGTAACGCCATTCGCTTGCAAGCCGTACTAGGTTCGGGGAATGTCGCAGTGGATGGTAACTTCGCGGAACACGATGCTTATCTGATTGATTTGAAGCTGGATGACAGCCTGTCGCAAAGCGGACGTGTACAATCGGAAGGGGATTGCGACGGCGGCCAGTATGACCCCGCAAGCAATTCAACGAACTGCGTTCTCTTTTATATAATGAATTAAACGGAGATATTCAGCTGCGTCCCGCGGGATGAGCTTGCCGATACACCGCCCGAATCACGAGCGCGGTCATCGGAAGAAGCTGCCTGATAGGTGGCATCGCGATTGGTGGATTTTTCCGTCCTCGCAGAATCACTGCCGGAAGGGCGTGTCGAATCTTGAACCTTATTTTCTTCAGGTCTTTTTGTGCTTTCCGTGCCACCCGGCTGGAATGTATTGGCTGCAGGTATTTGCTGTTGAACCAGCGGATTGCTGACCGGATAAACCATGTATTTTAAAGCCCTATGTGAAGTTTCCCTAGAGGTTCTAGTGTATCCCGCCAAATCTTAAGAAAGGATTAGGAAACGGGATTTAGGGAAGATAGATAAAATTTTATCGAATATTAGACGTCTTTAACTAAGGCTAAACTCTTTTCGCTTATAAATCAACACACAAGGCGGAAATCTGCGGTTTTTTGTAAATAGAAACCGGAATCGCCTAAAATAATATAAGTCGTCAAGGGCCCGTTAACTGCCGAGGCTTAAGATGATGTGGGGTCTAAAGAGATGAGTTTTGAAGTACTACAACACACGCCACAGGTGGCACCGCTTTTAGTGCGTCTTTATGATACGCACAACCTGTATGCGCTTGCGAACGACAAGGCGAGCAGCAATGCGTGTTCCGAATTGACATCCATCATGGTCGATCTTCTCAATATACAACTTTCCGAGAAGGAAAGCGAATTGATCACCGATGTGCTTCTCGCGCTGATGAAAAAGGCGGAGGCCGATTTGAAAATCGCGATGGCTGAACGTCTGTCCGGTATGGATAACGTGCCATTGCGTATGGTTCTTGGCCTTGCCAATGACGATATCAAGATCGCCGACTCTATTTTAAAGAACAGCCCTGTGCTGCATGATATGGATCTGATGTATATTCTTCAGGCCCACGGCGTGGAGCACGGTCGTTCTATTGCAATGCGCAAAGGTTTGAGCGGAACGATCATCGATATGCTCGCCAACACGCGCGACTTTCAAATCGCTTTCAACCTGTCTTGCAATGATGGCATAAGTCTGACGGAAAAAGCTTTTTCTATTTTCTCTGAAATGGCAACCAGCAGCGAAATGTTGGCCCGTCCGTTGTTGATGCGTGAAGATCTGCCGCAAGAAGTTGCCGGTAAACTGTATGAATTCGTCGGTGAAGAGTTGAAAAAGAGCCTGAGTGAACGTTTTGGCATCGGTGCCAATGCGGTTATTGATGTTCTGGAAGAAATTTCGACCGAGATCGTTGATTCCCATACGGAAGCCAGCGAGAAAATGATGGCGGCGATCGTCAATCAACACCGCCGCGGCGAATTGAAAGTTGCCGGCATGATTGCTTCGCTGCGTCGTGGCCAGTATGCGACCTTCTTGGCGCAATTGTCGGTTTATTCCAGCCTGAGCGTAGAAGTAACAAAGAACATGATCCGTCAGGAAAGCGGTAAGGGTTTGGCGATTGCCTGCCGCGCGATGGAAATCACCAAGGCGGATTTCGTCAGCATCTATTTGTTGACTGAAAAATTCCGCACGGGCGGCAAGGTTGTCGTCAACCACACAGAATTATCGCGTATAATGACTATGTACGATGAGATTAATCCCGAAACGGCCCGTAAAGTTCTGAAGAACAGCCGTCACTAGGATTTAAACAGTTTTTCCTCCAAGAAAAACAAGAACCGGCTCCTGCTTAAAAAACAGGGGCCGGATTTTTATTATGCCGCCGCTTTATAAGCGGTAAGGGCCGCAACACCCGGAAGCTCTTTTCCTTCCAGCCATTCTAGGAACGCGCCGCCAGCGGAAGAAATGTAAGTAAAGTCATCCGCAGAGCCTGCATTTTCGAGCGCGGATACCGTATCGCCGCCGCCAGCCACGGAAACAAGGCCGCCGGATTTTGTAAGCTTGGCAACCGTGCGGGCCAGATCGTTTGTGCCTTTGTCGAACGGTTTGACTTCGAACACGCCCATTGGGCCGTTCCAAAGAGCCGTTTTGCAAGTCCCTAAAACATCTTCCAGTTTTTTGATGGTGGCGGGGCCAACATCGACTGCTTCTTCTTCTGAAGGCATTTCTTCGGTCTTACGGATTTCGAACGGTGCGTTTTCACCGAATTTGGTTACGCAGACGCGGTCGATTGGCAAAAGAATTTCGCAACCTGCTTTTTCCGCTGTCGCCATGATAGTTTTGGCTTCGCCAACCATGTCGCGTTCGCACAAGGATTTTCCAACTTCGATTCCTTGCGCCACGAGAAATGTGTTTGCCATACCGCCTCCAAGAAAGAGGTAATCCACTTTCTTGACGAGGTTGTTGAGCACGGAAAGCTTGGTGGAGATTTTCGATCCGCCCACAATCGCGATCACTGGTTTCTTGGGGGATTCCAGCGCGTCGTTCAGCGCGTTCAATTCGGCTTCCATCAAAAATCCGGCGGCGGTCGGCAATCTGTGCGCCAATCCTTCGGTGGAAGAGTGCGCACGATGCGCGGCGGAAAAGGCATCATTCACATAGATATCGCCAAGTTTGGCAAGCTCGTTGGTAAAGGCTTGGTCGTTCTTTTCTTCGCCCGCATAGAAACGGACATTCTCCAGCAAGACAATCTCACCGTCTTTTAACGCGGCAATCGCTTTCGTGGCTTCATCGCCGATGCAATCTTTGGCGAACGCGACTTTTACGCCCCAACTTTTTTCGCAAGCGGGTGCGAGGAAGGCTTGGCTGAATTCCATGTCCGCCGCGCTCTTCGGGCGACCGAAATGGGACAAGAGAGCAATCTTTGCGCCTTTGGATGTCAAATAATCGATGGTCGGCTTTAAACGATCAATTCGCGTTGTGTCGGTAATTTTACCGCCCTTGGCAGGAACGTTTAGGTCTGCGCGGACAAGAACGCGTTTACCTTTAAGGTCAAAATCACGAAGGGTTTTAAATGACATCTGATTTTCTTTGTTAAATTGTTGCCGCTAGCCCAGCACTGTTACGTGCTTCTATAGCATCAACTTTTTTCTGCATATTTGTTAAAGATTGTTTTGTATGGGGGAATATAGTTTGAAGCTGCCTGATTGTTTTTTTATCAAAGCGTTTTTTCCCTTCAATAAGCGATTCTATATCTTGATGACTTATTCCGGATGCGGTTGAAACATCTTCTACAGTAAGTTTACGTCTTGCAATGGCGGCTCCAAAAAATTTGCCAAGAGACTGCTTGTTAAGTCCTAAGTCTTGCGATGTAAGAAGACGTTTACCGCCCTTACCATCATCTATATAAATTTTTGCCATTTTTTTGCTCCCTGTTTGTTATTAATTTTCATATATTTTTAGCATTTTCCGTCGCCTCTATCAAGCGTGAACGGATCGCGGGGTCGAGTGCGGAGTGGCCGCCATCGGGCACCACAATATAATCTGCTTCCGGCCAATGCTGATGAAGGCGATAAGCGGTCGAAAGCGGGCACACCGCATCATACCGCCCGTGAATGATAACGGATGGCACGTGGCGGAATGCGTCGATGTTTTTGATCAAACTATGCTCAGGCTTGATCTTCTGCGTTTTGAAATAATGACATTCAAGACGAGCGAGGGCGACCACTTGCGCCTTTTGTTCTTCCGTCGTGATGGTCTCGTAATTGGGAATAAGTGATGAGCACGCGCTCTCGTACAATCCCCAATGGATTGCAGCCTCGAGCATCACGGTTTTGTCCGATCCCATTAAACGTTTATGATACGCCTCTAACAAATCCAGCCGCTCACGCTCAGGGATATAATGCGCGAATTGTTCCCACGCTTCAGGGAAGATGGAACGAATGCCATAGAGCCACCAATCGATCTCTTCTTGCTCGAGTAAAAAGATCCCGCGCAAAACCATACTACGGCAACGATCCGGATGTTTGCTGGCATAGGCCAATATCAACGTGCTGCCCCATGATCCGCCGAACAAATGCCATTTGGTAACAGACAAATGATTGCGCAGTTTTTCCATGTCTTCGACAAGGTTGGCGGTCGTGTTGAAATCGATCGATCCGTGTGGTGAAGATTTTCCGGCCCCTCGTTGATCGAACAAAATGATGCGGTAATGGTCAGGATCGAAGAAGCGTCTTTGAATGGGCGATGTTCCTGCACCGGGTCCGCCATGAACCAGAACGACCGGCACACCATCCGGGTTGCCCGATTGCTCCCAATACATCTGGTGCCCGTGCTCTAACGTCAAAAAGCCTGAAGAATAGGGTTTAATCTCGGGGAATAAAGACAGCAGCGGCGTGCGGCGATACACGTATTCCGCGTTGTTCGGAGTCTTGTCAAAGCTCTGTGCCATAAGGCCCAAACCTTAACAAATTAAGGATTGGTCTGTCCAGTTTGCGCTGAGTTATCCACCGCGTCTGTGGATGGTTCGGTGGGTAAGGCTGTGGGTGCGGGTGTGGATAGAATTTCAATCCGCTGCGGCGTTTCCAATTCCATGAACGGACCGTTCCATTCCCGTATCCAGCCGCGTACGCGCACTTTTTTGCCGCTTAATGCCATCGGGTCTGTGCCATTCTTCGATAATGTTTTACGAAGGCCCGCCGAAATCATCACGGTGAAATCCTTGCGCCAATCATTGCCGAAATTTAAGTACAGATTGTTTTTCGATGTGGCGGCTCGATTGACCACGCCCTCGACCACGCGAAATTGATCGTTGCCCTGTGAAGCCGTATCCGGCGTCAGCAATCCATCCTTGCTTTTATCCGCCCACAAAACGCGCTTGGTTTTTCGGGCTGCGTTTTCAAGATTGTATAACTGATCCGCCATTTCCGGATTGGTTGAATCAGTCATGGCATAGGCAAGGCCGCTTGCGATGACAACGCCGTTGATCCATTGCTCGCTTTTCTTATCCACCAAATGGGCGAGAACGTGGCCCATGCGATTTATCCGCCCGTAATTCTTGTCCTTCGATGGCCGCTTTTGATAAAGCATGACTTCCGTTCCATCTGGCAACAATCTCTCAAGCAGTGATTTTGACAGGAAAGGTGCTTCGGATTTTGCCGGATATTCCAACCCCAAAAGCCGGACGATCTTTCCATCGCTCAACAAAACCGTATCGGCATCGATCACCTTGGCTACGCGGCCCGTGGCCGTGTGCTTCATTTGCGTAAAATCACCCTTTATGACCGCAGGCGGGGTGTTTTCCGCCAAGGCAAGCTGTGGTATGAAGGTTAGGAACAAAATAAGCAGGAGCATCCGCATGGAAATAGGTTCTAGCCTGAAAGCCAGACTTTGCAAATACATCATTCTGGCGACGGCCGCCTTTTTATCGTCGTGCACGGTCAATCCGGCCACGGGACAAAAACAATTCACCGGACTTCTTCCGGCGGAACAAGAAGAATCCGTAGGCATTAGTGAGCACCAGAAAGTTCGCGCAACGTATGGTGATTTCATCCAAGGACCTATCGCGGATTACGTGAACCGGATTGGACAAAAGGTCGCGGCGAACACCGAACGATCAGACGTTCAATATAAATTCCATGTTATCGATTCACCGATCGTCAACGCATTCGCGGTGCCCGGCGGATATATATATGTCTCGCGCGGGCTTGTGGCTTTGGCCAACAACGAAGCTGAATTGGCGGGGGTTATCGCACACGAAATCGGCCACATCACCGGACGTCACGCGGCGGCAAGAATGTCGCAAGGTGCGCTCGTTGGTTTGGGCGCGGCAATCTTGTCGGCGGCAACAGGCAGCGGTGCATTAGGGCAGGTGGCGAATGTGGGCTCTGATCTTTACATCAAATCCTATTCCCGCGGACAGGAAAGCGAAGCGGATGATCTTGGTGTGCGTTATCTTTCCCGTGCAGGATATGACCCCAAAGCCATGTCTTCTTTTCTCTCCAGCCTCGATGCACAAACCAAGCTTGATTTGAAAATTGCGGGCAAAAGCGAAGGCGATGGATTCAACTATTTCTCCACACACCCAGTCACGGCGGATCGCGTTCAACACGCGGCGGCTCTGGCCGCGAATTATCAAGGCGGAGCGAATGCGTTGAACCGCAACGAATTCATGGCGGCTGTCAATGGTTTGACCTATGGCGATTCTGAAGCGCAAGGATTTGTCCGTGGCGATCAATTCTATCATCCGAAAATGGGATTCACTTTTACAATCCCGAACGGATTTACCGTTCTGAACAACCCATCGGAACTGATCGCGACAAGCAAGGATGGATCGTTGCTTATTCTGGATTCCGGCCGTGATGATCAAAATCGTGATCCACTTGCATACCTTACGCAAGGTTGGATGAAGAACAATCAGGCGCAAGGTGCCGAAAGCGTGACAATCAACGGTATGCGTGCGGCGACCGCCGCCTTCGCCGGAACCGCGAACGGTAAGGCCGTGATTATCCGCGTAGTGGCCATCGAATGGAGACCGGGTCAATTCTTCCGCTTCCAGATGGCGATACCACAATCCGCCGGAACGGATGTCGTGGAGAATTTAAAACGCACGACCTATAGCTTCCGCGCGATGAATGATTCCGAAAAGGCGGGTATCAAACCGCTGCGCGTTCGCACATTCACCGCCAGTGCGGGTGATAGCGTTTCGAACGCCGCGAGCAGAATGGCGTTTGGGTCTTATCGTGAAGAACGTTTCCGTGTGCTGAACGGCCTCACGTCGAATGCATTGACGCCCGGACAAATTTATAAGGTTGTAACAGAATAAAAATGAACCGGACTGGGAGGGGAAGTTCCAGTCCGGTCGGGTTTCAAAGCTCCTCATGAACCTTGTATGCTATTTATACGAAAGACCCGTTCGTTTGGATCACAAAAAAGCCGCCTGTTGAGGCGGCTTTTGTTTTAAGCGGAAGCAAACAAATCTGCCACGCCATCGATCTTGCCGACCATACTGGCCTTCAGTTTTTCCATCGCGCGGGCCTCGAGCTGACGCACGCGCTCTTTGGAAACACCAAGTTCTTTGCCGAGATCTTCGAGCGTCACTGTTTCATATTGAAGATGACGATCACGGATGATCTTTTGTTCGCGGTCGGACAATGTGCCCAAGGCGTCTTCCAGCCATTTCGATCTGGTCTTCGCATCGCGCATACCCATCACGATATCTTCTGGGTTCGGGCGATCGTCGGCGAGGAAGTTTTGCCACTCGTCTTCACCATCTTCACTGATGGTCGCGTTGAGCGACGAATCCGCTCCTGACAGACGTCCTTCCATTTCCTCGACATCGCGAAGATTGACTTGCAGATCCTTGGCGATCTTCGCGCGGCCCGCATCACCCAATCCCTCGGTACCATTTTTGCGCTCGATCTGCGCACGCAAACGACGAAGATTGAAGAAGAGGGACTTTTGAGCCGCCGTCGTGCCGGTACGAACGATCGACCAGTTGCGCAAGATGTAATCCTGCATGGCCGACCTGATCCACCAGCTTGCGTAGGTCGAAAAACGCAACTCGCGCTCAGGTTCGAACCTTGCGGCCGCTTGCATCAGGCCGATATTGCCTTCTTGGATCAGGTCGCCCATAGGCAGACCGTAGTTGCGGAACTTAGCCGCCGCCGAAATAACAAGACGGGTGTAGGAACGCACCAACTCGTGTAGTGCTTTTTCATCACCCTTATCGCGCCAACGTCTCGCCAGTTCCAATTCATGGTCTTTCTCCAGAATGGGTTCGGCCATCGCGGAACGGATGTAACCTAAATTTGCTTTTTGGGTGGATGGGTCGTCGATGTGAGCCATGATAGTCTCGCTTTCTTTTCAGACTTGATACGCATCCGGAAAAGGATTGGATCAGTCCTGATTACAAATTCAATACCCCAATTGTGCAGACTTTGTGTCGAACACGGGGAAATACCGCGATTTCATATCGGCGTATGTACGATATGTTTTTACGTCTTCTATATATTGGTAAACGGCTTTAGGCCTCGAGAAGTTCCAGCATCTTGCCGCCGGATTCCATGCCGGCGGCGATCAGGTTTCCGCCAAATCCGGCACCACCGTCGATAGAGGCGGTAACGCAATTTATACGTACGCCGGAATGCGTTGGATCATACCCACGTATGACTTTCTCAAAAGGTGCGTACGGTTGTGTGATATCGGCGAAATTCTCACCCGAATCCCACAACGACTCGCCTTGGTATTCTAATTTTACGGCGGGATCGACTCCGGCATTCACAAAAAGCAGCGGAAAACGGCCATCTCCGGCGGTATAAGCGGCTCTGCGGAATTGGGTGAGGAAAATATCGTGGCCCGGATTTTTACGGATGGCGTCACGGATTTTGATCGTCCAGCGCGTAATCGAGGATGCGCCTTCTTTACAGGCGCGAATACCATCGTGTGTGGAAAGCCCATAACTCTCGAGCGTTGAACCAAGGCCCTGTTTCAACATTTCGGCGAAGGTGACATCCGGCTT
>CAYYPX010000035.1:0-13871 GCA_964473655.1 uncultured Micavibrio sp. | reverse complement strand
GTCAATTTGGCAGAACCGTTCGTGCTGAGCGTCCCAAGGCCAACAATGTTACCGGCGGCGTTGGTGATCGTAACGCGGCCATCAAGATTTTGGTGCACTTCGGATTTATAGTTGATACCGAATGTCGTCGTTTCCCACGGTTTGATTTGTAAACCCAGCGAATAACCAAAGCCCCAGTCATTCCCTTTCAATTGGCTGTTGCCTTCTGTGGCCGCGCCCAGAACAACTTTGTTCTGAAGATCGGCGGATGTGTGTTGGATGTTAACGCCCGCACCCAAAGACAACCAGTTATTGACCTTATAGGCAACGGTTGGTTGTATATCGATGATGGTGAGTTCTGTCTTGGTGGAATCGAAACGTCCGAACCATCCTTTATCATATTCGCTGGCAAGCCCGAATGGTGCCGTCACGCCGATACCGGCCCAGAATTGATCGCTGATTTGGTAAGACAAGAATCCGTTTGGAACAGGTGTTGGTTCATACGGGTTGTCGCTAGAGCCGCCGACAGGAAGGCCGCCTGAAGGACCGGATGTCGTGCCGCGGTTTTTAACATCGGAATTTGGGATGATGACATTGACGCCGGCTTGCGCTTGTAAACCATCGAGCTTCGTCATACCGGCCGGATTGAAATAAATCGTACTGGCATCTTCCAGATTTGTGGAAGAGCCGGAGAAAGCGGAGCCAAGGCCACGCACCGATTGTTCCTGAATATAGAAACCGGCGGCGTTCGCGGTAGAAGCAACGGCAACAACGGCGGCGGCGGACAACAGCGATACGCGGAAAAGTTTATTTCTCATGATGGTCTCCTGACTGACGGTGAGATGGGCATAGATGGTCGTTTGAATATCAGCAAAAGTTTAACCAATAATGACCAATGGCTCCAGAAAAAGCATAGGTGCAGCGCAAAAAAGCATGCAGTCCGATATTATGAAATCAATTGGAGGATTTTTCTTCTGAAATCCAACGCGAAACGATGTCCGCCATCTGCTCCGCCGTGTCCGGCAGTTTGAAAATATGGAGCAACCGGTCATCGGGGCCGAGGAAATAGGTGAAGGACGAATGATCCATCGTATATTCGCTTAATTTCGGATCATCCACTTTCGCGTAATAAATTTTATACGCCTTGGTGATTGCTTTTGTCTGCTCCGCCGTGCCGGTTAGGCCCGTGATCGAAGGATGAAACATCTCGACATAGTTTTTCATCTTCGCTGGGGTATCGCGTTCGGGGTCAACGGTCACGTAAATGGGATGCACGTCTTTTGCTTTATCACCTAACAATTGCATCACTTTAGTAATCTTCGCCAGCTCCGTCGGGCATATGGCGGGGCAATAGGTGAATCCGAAAAAGATCAAACGATATTGCCCGGCGAAATCTTTTTCCGTGACTGTTTTGCCATTGTGATCTGTCATGGTGAATGGACCGCCGAACGCATCTTCTGTGACGGCCATCAACGGATTCGCATCTTGCGGGGCTTGCTTCGGTGCGAAATAGGCGAATACACCGGCGAGGATAAGACCGGCCACGGCGGCGAGAAGAATAGGGATCATGCGTTGCTTGTTCATGCGCATTTTATAGCGCGGGGCGCCAGCAGAGTCCATGGCAGCAAAAAGGCACCGTTTCCGGTGCCTTTCGCTTTTGAAGAAGGAAACGACTTTTACAAAACTTCCAACATTTCCGCGACCAACGGGTGGCGGACGATATCTGATTGGCCAAGGCGAATGACCGATATATTCGGCAAGGCATCAAACTTACGCGCGACTTCATCAAGGCCTGACACGCCGGGCAGCAAATCCGATTGTCCGGGGTCGCCCGTGACCACCATCGTCGAATGCCATCCAAGACGGGAGAGCAGCATCTTAAGCTGGCCATAGGTGCAGTTCTGCGCCTCGTCGATGACGATGAAGGCGTTGTTGAGTGTGCGGCCGCGCATGAAACCAACCGGTGCAATCTCGATCGTACCTTCATCCATATACTGGCGCACTTTCTTGCCACCAAGACGATCGCCCAGAGCGTCATAAAGCGGGCGAAGGTAAGGGGCCATTTTCTCATGCATATCGCCCGGCAAAAATCCGAGAGATTCTCCGGCTTCCATTGCGGGGCGTGAAAGAATGATTTTTTCCACTTTGCCTTTTTCCAACGCTTCGACGGCGGCGCAGATGGCAAGATATGTTTTGCCCGTACCAGCTGGGCCGATGGCGAGTGTTAAATTGTGGGCGGCTATCGCTTCCATCAATTCCCGCTGCCCATCTGTGCGTGGACGCACCGTCTTGACGTAGCTCTTGTCACGCGCGCGGTCTATTTCGTCGTCAAGCGGGTGCCAGTCATGCTCGTCGAAGGCAGGGCTGATGATGTTTCCACTCTTATGTACACGGCCTTTGTCGTTATAATTTTTTTTCGCTTTTTTGGACATGGTCGTTCCTTCCTGTTCGGGTTGAAAAGAGACTTAGTAACAAGCAACAAAAAAGCCGCGAGATATGCATCTTGCGGCTGGGGTAAACGGGATGTGCGAAGAACCGGAGCTTAGCAGCGCTCGCTCATAGAGAGCACCGCGTGGGTCATCGGGATGTGTGTTCGTGCGTGAATTCAAGGAGAACCCTTGGTGAGACGTATAACTTGATATGATTCTATCAGAGATTTGTGCACTTGCGGCATAAATTTTAAAAAAAGGCTGGAAATTATTTTTTGAAGGACCAATTTAGGGACTTGAACCGTTAGTAATGACGAGGCGAATCAAAAGCGGGCCAAGGAGGCCGTAAAGAACATGGAAAATACACCCCTCTCCAAAAGAAAATTTCTGGGCTATATGGCCGCCGCGCCGTTTGGCCTTGCCATGTTAAAGATCGTGGGGGGTACGGATTTTATTTCTACAGCAGAGGCTGCTGCACCCACGTCCAAACCATCCGGCCCGTTCACACTTCCTGCGCTTCCTTATCCGTACGGCGCGCTGAGTAAAGCAATCGACGCAACGACCATGCAAATCCATCATGGCAAACATCATCAGGCCTATGTCGATAATCTGAACAAGGAAGTGGCGAGCGATTCAAAACTTCAGGGCAAAACGATTGAACAAATCATCGGTTCCATATCGAAATATTCTACCGCCACGCGCAACAATGGCGGCGGCCACTGGAACCACACATTTTTTTGGAACATCATGTCGCCGGGAAAAACAGAAGCCTCAAAAGAATTGACCGATGCAATTAACGCCACCTTCGGATCGATGGATGAGTTTAAAAAGAAATTCGAAGAAGCAGGCACAAAACAATTCGGCTCCGGCTGGGCGTGGTTGATTGTAAACAAATCAGGCAAGCTCGAAATCACCTCGACGCCGAACCAAGACAACCCGTTGATGGATGACGCGAAGGTAAAAGGCACGCCGATTCTCGGCAACGATGTTTGGGAACACGCATATTATCTGCGCTACCAAAACAAACGCGCCGATTATCTCAAAGCTTGGTGGAATGTCGTGAACTGGACAAAAGTGTCGGAGCTATACGCGGCCGCCAAAGCCTAAGATTAAAAAAGCCACCGATAAGGTGGCTTTTTCTTTATGCTGCTTTCGCCGTGGCTTCCGCGCCTTTGACGTTTTTCTGGATCAACCACCACGCCAGTTTTGAAATGCCTTTGCCGGCAAAACCTTTTGGGTCGAATCCGCACGCTTTGAACACCATGGCGACGGCACGATCGACCTGTGGCTCTTGATAGTATGAATAGGCGCGCTTCATATATTCGCGGTTCCATTTCTTGCGATCATATTCTTCATTGTCATTCGCGTTGGCGGCAAAGAAGGCGTAAGACAATTCATCGTCCTCGCTTTCTGCAATCCGGCCTAGCGCAATCTTCAATCGCGACATACGCGACATACCCTCGATTTTGAGATAACGGTTCAGCGTGTCATAGAATAATTTGTAATGGCGGAATTCATCCCCCGCGATCTTCGCGCAAATTTCTTTCAACACTGGCTCTTCCGTGCTGGTACCGATCGCAGTGTAGTAGGAGGAGGTGCCTGTTTCCACCATGCAGCGCGCGACCATCTCTCCGGTGCGGCTTCCGCGAACGGATGTGTCGTTGTTGATATGCTCGATGGAATAACCGGCGCGGAACTTCGCCATAGCCTCTTCCAGCTTCCAGCTCGGGTCTACTGTCTCCGCCCATTTGCCCAAAGACTTGCCGTGCTGAACTTCCTCGGTCGCCCAGCAACGCGACATCGCTTGGAATTCCGGATCGTCGGCAAACACCTTCTCAAGGTATGACGAATAGGCAACCGCGTTGTATTCGACGAGCGCCGCCGCCTTAACCACTTTCAAGAGGTCTGGAGTCACCTTCGAGAAGTCGATTTTGCTGTAGTCGATCTCGTTCATATCCCAATGTGGCAGACTCATGGCGGCTCCTTTGTTTTCAGGCTTAAATAGCTTTCTACGCCGCTTTGACGAGTGTTGCAATACTGCAACATTTGGGGGTGATCGGACCCCTTGCATAATAATATATTGATATGGGGGAAAATAATGCTACATACTTGTTTTAACGCACGTGTCTATGGCCCTTCCCTCAAAAGATGTTAAGGTTATGCTACGACGGAAAACTTGATTTAACAGGGCGATTTGGGCCCACTTAGATAAAAGGTTTTAACGTATGTATCACAACATTGAAGATGGGGCGCTGGCCTCATCTAACGTTCAAGCACCCTCGAAAATCGACAATCTCGATGCTTATATCAAGCAGACAAGACCACAGTTCCCTGTGGCCGTGCTCCGCTTGGAAAAGCCGCAAGCGAGAGCCGCCGAGTTTGTCTCGCTGTTCCCCGGCCGTGTCATGTACGCCGTGAAATGCAATCCGGATGAACTGGTCCTGCGCGCGTTGATCGCGGGTGGCCTTGAAACATTTGACTGTGCCTCCATCGGTGAAATCCGCATGATCCGTAATATCAAGCCTGACGCGGTGATCTATTTCATGCACCCGATCAAGGCGAGAGAAGCAATCCGCGAAGCTTACTTCACGCACAATGTCCGCAATTTCGTGCTCGATAGCGCGGATGAGTTGAAGAAGATTTTGGCCGAAACCAAGAACGCAAAAGACTTGACGCTATTCGTCCGCATGGGTGTGCCAAAGCAAAAGGTCGCCACAGACTTCTCCGTAAAATTTGGCGCGACGCCAATGCTGGCCGGCGAATTGCTGCGTATGGCACGCAAATCCTGCGCCAAACTCGGCCTTGCTTTCCATGTCGGCACGCAATGCACGGACACGAAGGCATATTCCCACGCGGTGAAAGTCGCGACGGATGTGATCAATGCCTCCGGTGTGGAAGTTGACGCCATGGATATCGGTGGCGGTTTCCCTGCAGATCTCGATCCGGCCAATCCGCCACCGCCGCTTGCCCAATATATCGACGCGGTGAAAGACGGTCTGAAGAAAGCCAAGATGGAAGACATCGAACTCCTGTGCGAACCGGGCCGTGCGCTTGTCGCCGGTGGTGGTCAGCTCGTCGTGCGCGTCGAAAGCCGCAAAGGCGATCTCCTCTACATTAACGACGGTACCTACGGCGGTATCTTTGAAGGTGGCGGCTCTGTTGGCCTGCCATATCCATCCCGTATGATCCGCGTCAAAGGGGCAAAAGCCTCGACAACGCTGGAAGGCTTCCGCTTAGCGGGTCCAACCTGCGACTCCGTCGATATGATGAAGGGGCCGTTCATGCTGCCCGAAGATATCAACGAAGGCGATTACATTGTGTTGGATCAACTCGGCGCGTATGGCGAAGTCTCCCGCACACCGTTCAACGGCTTCGATCAGGTAATCAAGATCGAACTGGCCGAGAAAAAAGCCAAGACGAAAATCAAAAAAGCTGCTTAAGCAAAAAAGATTAAATTAAAACCCGCCATCACGGCGGGTTTTTTCTATGGGGATGATTGTTGCTTCATATCGTCGCGAAGGCTCTCTTCGCTCTGCTGCCATTTCTCGACATAGGCGGGGATGGCGGGGCTGTCCTGCTCGAACCCGATCGCTTTCATGATTTGCGCGGTCGGAATCGTCCCGCGCGTTTTCTTATCGAAGAAACTTCCTTTGACCAATCCGACGGCGGCCACCGCACCGTCTTTCTTCCCGCCGATGATGATAAAGCGGTGCTCCATGAATACCCATTTATCGTCCCATCCGATAATCCGCGTGGTCAGAGCATATTTCTGGAACGGGAGCAGGGGCAGGCGGTATCGCATACTCGCGCTCGACAATACCGGGATATAACCGTTTCTGATCACGTAACCGGCAAGGCGCAAACGGAGCACAAAATCCATCCGGCCGATATCCATGATGGTGAGGTACCGCCCATTGTTCATGTGGCCGTTCAGATCAAGATCATTCGGCAGAACACAAAAACGAAGCTGGGTTTCATCGAGCGGTGCATCGATCTTCGGTTTGAAGAACGATGCGATCAACATATAAAAAAGACGGATATATAAATTCATGCTGGCACCAGCATAACAAAAAACCCGCACCTTTCAGAGCGGGTTTTATTGAATGTATGTGGGATAATTTATTCCGCCGCGAGGATGTCGTCGCCGTTATCTCCCGCGCCGCCGATCTTTTTGCCATAGGTGCCTGCAAACACGCCTTCTTCGAAGACTTGCTCCCATGTACCGCCGGTGGAAGCTTTGGAATATTCCGTCGCACGGTTTTCAAAGAAGTTCGTGTGCTCCGCGCCGTTCAGCATTTCATCCATCCATGGCAACGGGTTTTTCTCCGTGCCGAAAATCGGCTCCAGATTCAATTGCTGCAAGCGGCGATCGCCGATGTAACGGATATAGTTTTTCACTTCCTGCGGTGTCAGACCTTCGATAGGGCCTTGCTCGAACGCAAGGTCGATAAAGTTATCTTCGAATCCGACGATGGTACGGCAGCTCTCGGTGATTTCATCACGCAATTCCTGATCCCAGATATCTTGGTTTTCGTTGATGAAGGAATTGAACAATTTGATCATGGACAAACAGTGCAATGTTTCATCACGTACCGACCATGTGACGATCTGGCCCATACCTTTCATTTTGTTGAAGCGCGGGAAGTTCATCAAAATCGCGAACGAAGCGAAGAGCTGCAAGCCTTCCGTGAACGCGCCGAACATCGCCATTGTCTTTGCGATATCGCGGCGGGATTGCATCGACGCGTTCTGCATATAATCGAACTTGTCTTTCATTTCCTTGTATTTCAAGAACGCGGAATATTCGATTTCCGGCATACCGATTGTATCGAGCAGGTGGGAATAGGCGGCAATGTGCACTGTTTCGATGTTGGAGAATGCCGCGAGCATCATCTGCACTTCGACAGGGCCGAACACTTGGGAATAATGCTTCATGTAGCAATTATTTACTTCAACATCGGACTGCGTGAAGAAGCGGAAAATCTGCGTCATCAGGTTTTTTTCGGATGGCGAAAGTTTTTGTTTCCAGTCGCGAACGTCTTCGGCGAGCGGCACTTCTTCTGGAATCCAGTGAATGCGCTGCTGCGTCAACCAAGCCTCATAGCACCATGGGTAGAGAAACGGCTTGTAAACGTGACGCTCCTGCAAAAGCGGTGAATTGATTTTTTCTTGTTCGGTCAATTGTTGGGCTTTGGCCATGGTTTTACTCCTGATTTTTCGTGAACGGACTGACTCTAGTGATGAACCTTGTGAATCCGAGTCATTTCCACGATTCGTCCACAGATTCCCTAATGATTGGATTGCCAAAACCCAAAGGCGGGATATAGGTCCTTGAAAATATTCAAAAATCTATATATTGGGCTTTAACAATCAAAAGCATACTACATGTAGTTATTTTGTCCAGAGGCTTTGATATCGATTTCCCTGTTTTTTTAGCCGCCCTTTCGCCAATCCTCGGGATTGTGTAGAGAAGGATCATAAAACCAAGAACCAGAGAGACAAAATGGGCTTCCTATCCAAACTGCTTCCCAATGAAGACAAGTTTTTCGTGCTGATGCGCGCACTTTCCAAACAGGCGCATGTTGTCACGGTCGAATTGAAAAAATTTACCGAATTGCCTGCCGGCACGGAGCGTGATGCGGTTGGCACGAAGATCAAATCGATCAAGGCCGAATCCAAAAAGACAATGCAGAGCGTCACGCACGAAGTGGCGATGAGTTTTATCACACCGTTCGACCGCGAAGACATTCAGGATTTCTGCGTTCATCTTTATAAAATTCCCAAAACGCTCGATAAAATCCGTGAGCGTCTAGAACTGCACAATATCGCCTCTGAAAATGGCGACTTCGCGCGTCAGGTTGATCTGATCGTGCAAGAAGCATCCGCGATGCAGGACATTGTGGAGGCGTTAACGCGCAAAGGCGCATCGAAAACCATCGTTGAAAAAGTCGAAGTTCTGCACACGCTTGAATCCGATGGCGACGAAGTGCTCGGTGATTTGCTGGCGAATTTGTTCAAAGGCGGGCGGGATGTCCGTGACTTGATCCTGCGCAAGGATATCTACGATATGCTGGAAAAAGTGCTCGACCGTTACCGCGACGCCGCCGCCATTGCATTGCAAATCGTGTTGAAACATAGCTAATGGAACCGGTCATCGTTCTTCTGATCGTTGTCGTCGCCCTGACATTGATCTTCGATTATATCAATGGCTTCCATGATGCCGCGAACGCGATCGCCACGGTGGTATCAACGCGCGTGATGCGCCCGACCACGGCCGTGATTTATGGCGCGGTGTTGAATTTCGCAGGCGCGTTGATGGGCACGGAAGTTGCCGCCACAATCGGCAAGGGTCTTGTCGACCCCGAAGCCATCACCATGATCACGGTACTCTGCACAATTATCGCGGCCATCTGCTGGAATTTGATGACATGGTGGAAAGGCCTGCCGACCAGCTCTTCCCACGCACTTATCGGCTCGCTCCTCGGCGCGACCTATTTTTCCGGCACGGCGGGATTAGAAAATATTCACCTTGATAAGGTCTGGGAAAAAATCGTCCTACCGATGGTAACCTCGCCGCTACTTGGCGTATTCATCGGTTTTGTGTTGATGGCGGGCCTGACATGGCTAGTCTGGAAAATCGCGCTTCCAAAAATCAACCGCGTGTTCGGTAAGCTACAAATTCTATCCGCCGGTTTTATGGCACTGTCTCACGGTCATAACGATGCGCAAAAATCGATGGGTATTATCGCGCTGGCGTTGGTACTTGCTTACCCGGGCGAGGAATTCGAAGTGCCGCTCTGGGTGATCCTCACTTGTGCCATTGCGATGGGTCTTGGCACGCTTTCCGGCGGCTGGCGCATCATCAGAACGCTGGGATCAAAAATGATCAAGCTGCAACCGATTCACGGCTTCGCGGCCGAAACCACGGCCTCCATCATCATCACCGGCGCCTCACAACTCGGCATTCCGGTGTCAACGACGCAAGTGATCTCCAGCTCCATTCTCGGTGTCGGGGCAACGCGTAGGTTGTCCGCTGTGCGTTGGGGCATCGTCGGCAATATCGTCTGGGCGTGGATTCTCACCCTGCCGCTGACATTCCTGTTCGCAGGGTTCTTGATGTTGGTGATTAAAACGATTTTCTAAATAAAAAGGCTCCGCCAAAATGACGAAGCCTCGCAAAACAGCGGGGGAGCTGTTGCGAGGCTCGAAGACTCTTTCCTATAGGCGTTTCATGGCCCTTCGGAACGTCACCCTTACCAACGGCCGGTTCTGAAAAAGGTTCCGAGCTTTCCAAATATCTTTGACATTTATGGCAAAGGATCTCTTAATATCTCCATGAGTACAAATAATCACGTTCGCATCCTTCTGGTCCGCCACGGCGAATCCGAAGGCAATGTTGATTTCATGAAGTATATCGAAAAAGGCGACAGCAAAGTTGCGCTCACACAAACGGGTTGGCAGCAGGTTGTCCGCACCGGCGAATTCCTCAAAGATTTTTACCGGAAAAAAGGTGTCACCACATGGCCTACGATTTTTCTAAGCCCGTGGAACAGAACACGCCAATCGCTCGCCGGAATCGTCCACGGAATGGATGGGCATTTTTCGGGGAAACCAAAATTATATGAAGATTGGCGCCTGTCGGAAAAATTTTTCGGCGCAGCCAGCTATTTCGAGGCACCGCACGAAGATATGGATCCGGCCGTTATCAAGACCTTAAGCCTGCTCAGTAAGTTGGTTTATCAAAACGATCCCCTATCGGCCAGCAATATGTTCGGTGAATCAACGAAGCAGATTAGGGCGAATGTCAAAAGCCTGATGGATGGCTCGCTCGATCGTGACATCCATCAAAAGGGAAGACGGGAATTTTTATTCGTGATTCATGGCGCGGTGATCCAAGCCTTTATCATGAATTATATGCATATCCGCTACGAAGACAAAAACAAGATCGGAAATGCGGCTAATTTCGAAGGAAACCCCAACAACGGTGACGTCATCGAGATCAGTGGCACCAAAGGAAATTGGACCGCTAAGAAATTATGGGATGGCACTGCAGGAAAAAAGATGAATAGAAATGTTGTGGCGGGCCTAAAACCGTTTTCTTATGACGACCTTCCGCCGGTTCCGAATTTCCTGAAAGCAGTGCCTTGAAAAGTATGGTTTAAAATTTTGTGGCAAGCAGATATCAAGCAGTCTCAAAGCTTTTTGCCTTAAGCAGATAAACTGCTTGACGACTCTGGTCGTCTGTAAAGTGATCCTGAACACTAAATCCTGCCGCTTCAGACCATAATTTTATTTTTTCAACCGGAAATTTAAAAGAATTGTTTAGAATAAATTTTTCGCCTGCTTTGATATTAAAGCGCTCATTCCCTAGTAAGAAATTTTGGCTCTTGTCGCAAATGATTGTATGACATAGCTGATGGTTCTTGGCGTGCCAAATGGGTTCATAGTGCCACGCCGTTGGATCGAAGTTCCCGTAAACGGGTAAGTCGCGTTTTATTCTATGCATAAGGTTTGATCCAAAAGCAACTTGCATTTGGTGGTTGTATGACTGCAAAATAGACGCTTCATCCTGATTTGTATCATTGGTCATGATCATAGATGAATTTTCTCCAAGGATGTTTTTGAATGTATGCATTTGAGAAATAATCAAGTCTTCAGGAAGGCCATCATGAGGATGGCCAGCCACATTTCCAATCGTGCCCCCAAAAAACAAACCAATTGCTGATTTCGATTTTGGTATTTTGATTTCATCTTTCAAATAATCGACGTGATAGCCATGGACAGGAAGATCTGGCCTTTCTTGCGCTATAATTTCTCCAGCCTCGTAAATATAGTCTTCACAAGTGTCTAAAGGGCAATAAGCGACAATGTTTTTGAGCTGCCTCATGATGGGAACTGTCTTATTTCTGACGGCTTGTGCAGGCCCTTGGCCAAAATCGACTAGAACAACAGGTTCTTGGATTCCATCTAGCAATTTTTTAGCATTTTCTTCAATAAGGCGGATCTCATTCGAAAGAAGGTAATAATCACTGGTTGTTTTTAAAAATTCTTCCCATAGCTGTGCACCACAAACGGGATCGCCGTCATATTGGCTGCTACTATATTGCCAGTGTCCTACGACGCCATGTTTTTCTCCACGAAATGTGGCTTGCACATCGCTTAGGAATCTAAGCATTTCATGAGCTAATACGGGAATGCTGCGGAGAGACCGGCCTTGATATATAGAAAGTTTCGCTATCGTCATTCAAGCCGGCCCATGATTGTTGGTTTCTTTGCGCGTGTCCAAAGAGTGTTGAATTGAACGCGATATGCATCGGCTATACTTTTATTTTCAAGAACGTAAACTGAGACTTCTTTTTCAAAAAGGATAATGGCTAATTTATCGCCATAAACATAGAAAGGAACATTTGAAAATTCTTCGGCAGCTATCCAACGATATTCTGCATATTTCCCTCCGGCAAAATAATCGTCACCTTCTTTAATGATGGTCTTAAAGTAAAAATTCTTTTCAAGAGCCGCCATTGCATCTTTGTATTTCTGAGCATCTTCTTTGCCGAGCCAGAATAAAAAATCCTTTTCATCGACATTCGATACGCAAATCTCGCCACCCACGGATTTAATGGTCTCATAGACGTTCCAGAAGAAATCAACAAAACCTGAATGGCCTTTGTATATTTTGATCGTTTCTTGTTTAGGCTGAAACCCGCCATTTGGAAGAAAATCTATATACTCATTAAATGCGCGTTCTAATGCTTGCGCCGATTTACCGCTCGGAACATTTGTTCCGGCTTCAATGTTTCTGATTGTAGAAACAGCAAGGCCTGAGCGCTCGGCAAGATCATCCTGACTCCAATCAAGATAAACTCGGGCTGAACGTATTTCTTTCGGCAAAGGCATTGATAACTCCCAATAAATCACCTGTATCAATATATAGATTAGATGTAAACAACAAATTTATGTTGATTTTATCTCATTTTAACTTTTTGTTAATATTATTTATGTATATAAACAACATCTATTTAGTGTTTTTATACAACTGTGTGGGAGTAAATTATATGTATACTATTGAAAACAAAGAGAATTTGGATATTTCCAAGCTCCAAGACGAGCTGGAGAAGCAATATGGCCCGGCCGTGGCCCAAGATATCGTCGACCGCATCCGTAAGACCGGAAACGTCGCCAAGGCCCCTGATTATATGGATGTAAAGGCGATGTCGGAGCTGGCCGAGCGTTTCCGCGCGCAAGCCATGATGGCCGTCTGGCGCTTGAAAGTCTGGCGCAAGGGGCAGGCCAAACCGGCCTTTCAACAAAATCTGGTGCAGCTGGAAGGTGTGTTCCTGCAACGCCAATGCGAAGACGCGATCAAGCTCTACCGCCAATCGCACAAAGCATACTTTGCGATGTACCGCGAAGCGATGGCCGCGTTCGCCGCGCCGTCTTTTATGGCGATGTATAGAGAAGGAGCGCGCGCATGATCTCCGAAGATATGAAACTTTGCTACGACGTTCGTTTCCGTCACTTCATCCGCGAGATCACGGTGGTGAGCCGCATGAAGCCAAAAGAAAAATTCATCTATCGCATCATGGATGGCGTGCCGTTCAAAGATTTGGAAACCGCGATCCTGATGGCCAAGATCGAATATGGCGAAGCAAAAAACGACAACAAAAACGATAACCGCAGTAAATCCGAATAAAAAAATCCCCGCCATGCAGCGGGGATTTTTAATTATACTCAGAAAACCTATAAGTGAAAAATTCTTACTGGCAGGCGAGGCATTCTTCGTACTTCTTCTCGCCTTGATCGCCCAGCTCCGGCTCTCTGCCTTTGCTTTCTCTTGCTCGCACCCATGATGCGTTGGATTCTGCGCGCTGGATCGATTTGGATCGGCAGTAGTAGAGAGACTTAACGCCCTTCTTCCATGCTTCCCAGTGAATGCGGTGCAGATCGGCCTTGTGCACGTTGGCTGGCAAGAACACGTTCAAAGATTGCGCTTGGCAAACGAACGGCGTTCTGTCGGCGGCGTGCTCGATCAACCATCTCTGGTCGATTTCGAACGCGGTCTTGAACACATCTTTTTCTTCTTGTGTCAGGAAGTCCAGATGCTGGACCGAACCTTCGTTTGTAAAGATCGAAGACCATACATCGTCCGTATTCTGACCATGTGTGTCGAGAACTTTTGCAAAGTACGGGTTCTTGACGGCGAACGATCCGGACAATGTTTTGTGCGTGTAAGCATTGGCCGCGATAGGCTCGATACCCGGCGAGGCTCCGCCGCAAATGATGGAGATCGATGCCGTTGGCGCGATCGCCATCTTGTTCGAAAAACGCTCCATGATTCCGTAGTCGGCTGCATCGGGGCAAGGTCCACGCTCATGAGCGAGCTTGATAGACGCATCGTCAACGCCGCGTTTGATATGTTGGAACATACGTCTGTTCCAGACTTTGGCCATCACGCCTTCCATC
>CAYYPX010000034.1:0-13963 GCA_964473655.1 uncultured Micavibrio sp. | reverse complement strand
ATGGCGTTTTGTTCATGAATGATGGTGGGGATTTTCATCGTCTGCGCGGCATAAACAGCAGGCACGGATGGATAGCCACCGAAACCAACGACCACAACCGGTTTCAAATCCGACAATATTTTGCGTGCTTGAAAGAAGCCCATCCCTAAAGAGAGCGCGGATTTTACTTTGCGCACCAAGCCTGCGCCTATCGTCCCCGATTTCAGGACGTGCATCGGAATACCGCCAGCGAAGGGCTCATATTTTTTTCCGCGGTCATCAGTCGCAAGCGCAACGCGATATCCGCGCGAGATCAAATCTTGTGCCAGAGCTTCGGCAGGAAACATATGACCGCCGGTACCGCCAGCGCTTAGCAGGATTAGTTTCGGTGCGGATTTAATATTCTCGTTCAAACTCATCTTACGTTTCCTCCGATCGGGCGGATGGATAATCCGCCGCGCGCGATTCCGGATCTACCTTGGCGTCGCGTCAAGGCCAGCATCATGCCCATCCCAATACCTGAAGACAAGAGCGAGGAGCCGCCGTAACTGATGAACGGCAAGGTCATGCCTTTGGTTGGGAGAAGATGGATGGCCGAGCCCATATTAATGAGTGCCTGCAATCCAAAAAGCGTGAGAATTCCACCCGAGGCCAAAATCACAAACATATTATCGGTATCCATGATGCGGTTATAGCCGCGGATGATCACATACCCATAGAGCCCCACGAGTAAAATTGTGAAAATCATGCCGAGTTCTTCACCGGCCACGGAAAAAATAAAATCCGCGTGCGCATCGGGAATGGTCATCTTCACCGTGCCCTGCCCCGCGCCCGTTCCCATGAAACCGCCATGTTGGAAGGCTTGTAATGATTTATCGATTTGATAGGTGTCGCCGCTTTCAGGACTGATGAAACGATCGACACGGCTTTGCACGTGGGGGAATGCCGTGTAGGCGGCAACAGATGCACCCACCGCCAGAACCATCAGCAAGATAATCCACCGGAATGGAAGACCCGCCAAAAAGATGATGGTAAAAAAACTGGCCGTTACCACAAAGGTCATCCCCATATCGGGTTGGAGAAGAAGCATACAGACGATGACACCGTATAAGGCCGCAGCGTAATAAATGCCTTTAAATTCCGGTTTTTCTTTTTGACGCGCGATGAACCATGCGGCCACCACGATAAAGGCGGGTTTTACAAATTCGCTGGGCTGGATTGAAAAAGGACCCAGTTGAATCCAACGTTGCGCGCCTTTGACTTCAGAGCCGACCAAGGGCACCAACAACATACACACAACCGCAAAGCCCAGACAAACAAGTGCCGCACGCCACACTTGTTTTGCGCTTGCCATCGATAGTGCGATCATAATTGCAATGCTTGGCACCAAAAAGACAATGTGACGGATGATGTAATGGTTGGGTGATGCATTTATGCGCTCTGCCACCGCAGGGCTTGCCGCTGTCACCAGCACGATACCGAATACACAGATGGTGAGCAGAATGGCGAGCGTGACGCGATCAACCGTCCACCACCATTGTCCCAAAAAGGATTTATCGGTCCGGCTAAAGAAACTCATGCATCCACATCTTCCGACAAAGATTCCACAAGCGCCGTAAATGTTTCGCCGCGATGTTCGAAATTTCTGAACTGATCGAAAGACGAACAGGCCGGTGAAAGCAGCACCGTTCCCGCAGGCCCCGGTTCACCACGATTATTTTGTGCGGTTCTATGCGCTTCTAGCACCGCCATATCAAGCGATATGCTTTTCGTGTACGGGATGCCGGCCTTATGAAGCCATTTGGCAATGTCTTCCATAGCTTCACCGATCACATAAGCATGACGTATACGATCCACGTACGGTTCTACGCCATGAAGCCCGCCTTCTTTCGCGCGGCCGCCGACAATCCAGTAAATGTTGTGATAACAGGAAAGCGCGGTGGTGGCGGCTTCGGCGTTCGTGGCCTTGCTATCGTTGATGTAACTAACACCATTAATCACGCGCGCAAGGAATTGGCGATGCGGCAGACCGGGATAGGTTTTGATATGTTCCAGAATTTCTTCGGCATTCAGGCCCAGCATACGTAATGCTGCGTAAGACGCGCAAATATTTTGCTGATTGTGCAGACCGGGAAGAAAAGCGATATCAGAAATTTTCCCAATTTCTATTTTTTCAGTGCCCAGATGATCGAAAAGAATGTTGTCTTTGGAATAGACTCCGCCCGCCACTTCTTTTTTAACCGAAATCGGAATGGCTTTGCGTGCGCCATTTTTCAGTTTTTCAAAGATGGCGGCGCAGTAAGCATCATCTACCGAGCAGATCGCCACTCCGTTTCCTTCAAATATGCGTTCTTTCGCGGCGGCATAATTGTCGATCGAACCATGTCGTTCGATATGATCCGGCGAAATATTCAAAAGGATGGAAATGTCGGGACGAAATGTGGAGCACAAATCCATTTGATAGGAAGAAATTTCAAGAACGATGACGCCGTCTTTTTTCGGCAAAGGCATTTCCAGCACTGGTACGCCTATGTTGCCCGCCGCGATGGATTCACGCCCTGCCGCCTGAAGCACGTGTGCGATCAAGGCCGTGGTAGTGGATTTTCCGTTCGTCCCCGTAATACCCACGGTTTCTAGGTCGTGATTTGCACTGTGCAGGATTTCGAGGTCGCCAATAATTTCAATGCCCGCTTCGCGCGCACGTGCGGCGGCAGGATGCGGCGTTGGAAAATGCAAAGGCACACCGGGAGCGAGCACGAGAGCCGCGTAGCCGGTAAGGCCCGTGGCGATAAAATTTAAAACAGGGATATTTTCTTTTTCGGCAAAGGCGCGACGTTCATCGTTGTCATCCCATGCGACGACTTCCGCTCCGCCCTTCATCAACGCCTTTGCGCTCGCAATGCCCGACAAGCCAAGGCCGAATACCGCCACTGGCTTTCCATTCAATGACCGGACAAAAGACGACAGATTGATCATCGGAGTTTAAGCGTTGCCAAACCGATCATGCCTAGGATCATCGCGATGATCCAAAAGCGTATGACGATTTTCGGTTCGGACCAGCCCTTCTTTTCAAAATGGTGGTGAAGCGGTGCCATCGCAAAAACGCGCTTGCCGGTAAGTTTGAACGAAGCCACTTGGATGATCACCGAGACGGTTTCCAAAACAAATAGACCGCCGATGACGACCAGAACGATTTCATGTTTAACGACCATAGCAATCGCGCCAAGACCCGCGCCCATCGCAAGCGATCCCGTGTCGCCCATAAACACCATGGCGGGCGGTGCGTTAAACCACAGAAATCCCATACCCGCGCCGATCAACGCGCCGCAGATGACCGCAAGTTCGCCCGTGCCTTCGATAAAGTGAATGCCAAGATAGGGTGCGTAGACAGCATTCCCGACCAGATAGGTGATTAAACCGAAGCAGGCGGCGGCAATCATCACTGGCACAATAGCAAGCCCATCCAAACCATCGGTCAGATTCACCGCGTTCGATGCGCCAACGATGACCAGCATGGCGAATGGGATGAATAAAAAGCCCAGTGGCAATAGGTAATCTTTCATAAAAGGAATGGCGAGGCCCGTGTCGATATTGTTCGGCGTAAAGTGTAGATAGGCCGCAATCGCACAGGACGCGATACCAAATTCAAACAGCAACCGTACCTTGCCGGAAATTCCGTGGTGGCTGCGCTTGGTAAGTTTGGCGTAATCGTCGGCAGCGCCAATCAAACCGAAGCCAATGATGACACCAGCCACGATCCAGACATAAGGATTGGATAAATCAGACCAGAGTAAAACCGAAATGCCGGCGGAGATTAAAATCATCAAGCCGCCCATTGTCGGTGTGCCGGCTTTTTTCAGATGACCTTCGGGGCCATCATTGCGGATTGGCTGTCCTTCTTTTTGTTTTTTCTTCAGCCAGCGGATCATGCCCGGCCCGATGAGGAAACATATAATGAGTGCAGTCATCATCGCGCCACCGGTGCGGAAGGTCAGGTAGCGAAACAGGTTGAACGCGATGAAATCCTGAGCGTATGGTGCGAGAAGATTATAGAGCATATGTTAGTTCGCCTGTCCTTGTAGTCGAATTTTTTCCGGAAGCGCGCGTAACGCTTCCACCACTGTTCCCATCTTGCTTCCCAATGATCCTTTTACCATCAAGACATCGCCCGGAACCAAAACATCGGGAACGATCTGCGCTAATTCAGCACTGGTATCCTTGTGCATACCGCGTTGGTTTGCCGGAAGCGATTCGTAAAGCCCCTTCATCATTTTGCCGCAGGTATAAACCAGATCAACATTAGCGGCTTTGAGCGGCAAGGCAAGGTCCTTATGGTACTTCGCGCTATCCGCGCCCAGTTCCAGCATATCGCCCAAAACGGCAATCCTACGCCCGCCGCGGCCCGGATCGATCAAGGCCAGAACCTTGAAAGCGGCGCGCATTGAGGTTGGAGACGCGTTATAGCTTTCATCAATCAGCGTTACTGGATTGGATTTATCGCCGATATCAAGCGTTTCGCGTTTGCCGCGGCCAACGATCGGTTCTTGTTTCGAAAGCGCTTTTGCCGCTTTCTGCACATCGCCACCGGCAAGTTTTACAGCCAGAAGAACGGACAAGGAATTCAGCGCAACATGGCGGCCTGCGATTTGCAGCGTGTATTCCACCACTTCATCGAGAATTTTTGCTGTTACCCGTGTGCCGTTTGCGGCCTCGATACAATTTTGTAACGATGCATCAGCATCCGCCGCTTCGCCGAATGAATAGACTTTTACATTTTTCTTGAGTGCAGCAGCGGCAAGATAATCAAACCATTCATTGTCTTTGTTCAAAACAATACTCGATCCTTCTTTCATACCATCGAGGATTTCAGCCTTGGCGGCGGCAATACCTTCGATACCGTTTTCGAAATTACCGACATGGACCGGCGCAATGGTCGTGATGATTGAAATATCCGGACGCACCATTTGCGAGAGCGGCGTAATTTCGCCCGTATGATTCATACCCATTTCAAAAATGCCGTAATCTGTGCCCGCATGCATGGCAGATAGTGTAAATGGCACGCCCCAATGATTATTGTAGCTTTTCACGCTTGCGTGGGTTTGGCCAAGCGCACCAAAGGCAGTGGCCAATAATTCTTTCGTACCGGTTTTTCCGACGCTGCCTGTAATACCAACGATCGTTCCGCCATTACGCGCACGCGCGGCACGGCCCAAATCTTGTAGAGCCTTAAATGTGTCGGCGACGATCAGAAGTTTATCATCGGAGATGCCATCGATTTTTTGAGAAACAACGGCTGCAACTGCGCCCTTTTTAATGGCATCAGAAACATAAGCATGGCCGTCACTATTGTCACCTTTGATGGCGAAGAACAGATCACCTTTTTGCACGGTTCGGGAGTCAATTGAAATGCCCGTCGCCGCCCAATCGGCAGAAGCCTTTCCGCCTGTCGCCGCAGCCGCATCTTTTGCCGACCATAAACTGTTGGAACCACCCATATTCTCTATACCCTTGTTTTCAAGTTTTCTATTGCGTGTTTTGCGACATCAACATCATCGAATGGCTCGACGACATCACCGATAATCTGTCCCTGTTCATGGCCTTTGCCGGCAATGACAAGAACATCCCCCTTCTTCAATTGTTGAACTGCCCATTCGATGGCTTCGCGGCGATCACCGATTTCTTTTGCATCGGGCGCACCAGCAAGCACGGCGGCGCGAATATCGGCAGCATCTTCGTTTCTTGGATTGTCGTCCGTTACAATAACGACATCAGAAAGTCCGGCGGCAATGCGACCCATGATTGGACGTTTGCCTGCGTCACGATTTCCGCCGCAGCCCAGAACCGTAATTAGTCGACCTTCCGTATGTGGACGGAGCGTGTTCAATACCGCTTCGACAGCGGCGGGTTTGTGCGCGTAATCAACATAGATGGCGGCGTTTTTCGGATGGCCATTCACGAGCTGTAATCTTCCCGGAACGCCCTTTAATTTTTCAAGAAGCGGAACGATCGCATCGACTTCACCATCACAGGAAAGAACAATTCCAAGCGCGCAGAGCGCGTTCATGACTTGGAAGTGACCGACAAGTGGAATCGTAAGATCAAATTCATGACCGAAGACGGAGAGTTTTATTTGTTGGCCGAGCGGGCGCGGCGTGCGGGAAAGAAGGCGAATGTCTTTTCCTTTTTCACCAAAAGATACGACCTTGTGCTTGCTTTCCAGCGCGATTTTTTCGAGGCGCGTGAAATATTCATCATCGGCGTTGATCACAGCCGTACCACGGAAATTCAGCACATCTGAGAACAAACGCGCTTTCGCCTTGAAATATTCTTCCATGTTGGCGTGGTAATCGAGATGGTCGCGCGAAAGGTTCGTAAAAGCCGCCGTTGTGATACGCACGCCATCGAGACGGTATTGATCGAGGCCGTGGCTGGAAGCTTCCATCGCGAGATGTGTAACGCCTGCCGCAGCAAGATCAGCCAGCGCGGCGTGAAGCGAAACAGTATCCGGCGTTGTCAGTGATCCGGATTTCACCATGCCGGGCGCGTTGACGCCGAGCGTGCCGAGTGAAGCAGACTGGGCGATGCCGTAAAGAGACCAGAGTTGCTGGGTAAAAGAAACGGTCGAGGTTTTGCCACTCGTTCCTGTCACGGCAGCGATCACATCGGGTTGAAGGTGATAGAATTTCGCGGCGACCTTGGCGAGGCGATGACGCGGGTTTTCATCTTCGAACAAGATGGCCGAAGAATCTTTCGGCAATTTTGTTCCTTTTGGCGCAATGATCGCAACGGCACCATGCATCAATGCATCATCGATATAGCTTGCGCCGCTGACTTTGTTTCCCGGCAGAGCTGCAAAGATATAACCCGGCTTCACCTGACGACTATCTGCCGTGATGCCTTTGACCTCTATATCTGGCGCGGTTTCAATGAGCCGTGAAAGATGCAAGCTGCTTCTCCTTGGCGATTTGTTCTTTGGTTTTGACGTAGGCATCGAGCGTTCCGCCGAGTTCATCATTGTCTTGTGGTTTCAATCCTTCGATAGACACAATCGATTCAATCACTTTTCCAACAGCCGGCGCCGCAACCCAGCCCGCCGTGGCGTAGCCGTAGCTTTCCTTCGTGCCTTTTGGTTCATCGACCATGACATAGACGACATAGCGTGGATTTTCAGATGGGAAAAAACCCATGAAGGACGAGCGGCGTTTGTTGGAATCATATCCACGGCCGCTGTTCTTTTCCGCCGTTCCGGTTTTTCCGCCGACATTGTATCCAGCGACCTCTGCTTTTCCTCCCGTGCCTTCGGTAACGACAAGGCGCATTAGCTGGCGCATACGGTGCGCGGTTTTTTCAGAGACGACGCGAACATTGTTGCCTTTTGATTTATCTTTTGCGGCTGTTTTATCCAGCACCAATGTCGGTTTTACCAAGATGCCGCCATTCATAATTGAGGAAGATGCCGCCACAAGTTGCAACGGCGATACGGCGATACCATGACCAAAAGCCGCCGTCATTGTGTTGATTTCTTTCCATGGGCTTGGGATCAGCGGCTTACCCACTTCTGGAATTTCAATGTCTGGCGCGTTGAAGAGGCCGAGATCTTTCAGGAAGTTTTTGAAATTGTCCGTTCCTACCGATTGCGCCATGCGGACAGAGCCGATGTTCGACGAATGCATGAAGACTTCGGGAAGCGTGAGGATACGTTTTTCAGGGTGATAGTCACTGATCTTAAAGCGGCCGACTTTCAGAGGCTCGCGGGCGTCATACGTTTGATCCATGCCCGCATTGGCGGATTCAATCGCGGCGGCGGTGGTGAAGATTTTAAAAGTGGAGCCGGGTTCGAACACGCCAAGGCTTAAACGATTAAACAGCGCGTCTTTGTCTTTGACGTTTACACTGTTCGGATCAAAATCAGGCAAGGACACCGCGCCGAGAACTTCCCCGCTTTGTACATCCATAACCATGCCGGTTGCGGCAACACCGCTGAACTTTTGCATAGCAGAACCAACTTCGCGGCGAAGCGCGTGCTGGACACGAACATCCAATGTGGTGATGAGCGGTTCTTTGCTATCGAGAAGCAATTTATCAAAGCCGGCTTCAAGACCGCCCAACCCATGATCATCGACGCTGTTGTAGCCCACGATGTGTGCGGCGAGGCGACCTTGCGGATAGATGCGGCGCTCTTCTTCTTTGAATGAAAGGCCGGGGTAGCCGAGATAAAGGATTTTATGTTGCTGGTCCGGCGTCATGTTGCGCTTGATCCAGACGAAACGTTTTTCGGTTTGTAGTTTTTGTAATGTTTCGCCGTAAGATAATTCAGGAAAGATTTTGACCAGATCTTTTGCGACCGTTTTGGCATCTGTGATCACAGCAGGGTCGGCATAGAGCGAAGCGGTTTTCAGCGAACGCGCGAGGATAACGCCATTGCGATCCAGAATATCAGCACGGCCTATTTTCTTTTGCGGAACGGGTTCGGCTTCCAAATACGAGACCGTATCCTCGCCTTTTTTGAATTCGCCTTGAATGATGGTGAGATCAACCACGCGTGCGGCAACGATGATGTATGTTAGGATAAAGAACAGGCTGAGCAGCACCAAACGCCCACGCGCCATATCAAGCGCGGAGCGTTTTTGCCCAGAAAACTCGATATTCTTACGCGTGAACAATGTCATTGCTCACCATCCAGACTGCGGATCAATTGATAGAAAGTTTGTTTTTCAGCAGTCGATGGCGACACTGGCGTTTCTTTTTTAACCGCGACGGGCGCAGGTGCGTTTGATGGCGCGGCAGCAGGTTCCATCGAAACAGCCTGTACCATGCCCGCGCCTTCATCGAATAGTTCAGGCGGCGGTTCCGGAATGTCGTTCACGTTGCGAACCATTTCCTTAACCGAAGGTAGTTCCATGCCGAGCTGTTCGATGGCGAGCTTTTCCAGACGTTGCGGACGATTGAGATAATCCCATTCCACGGAAAGAACGCGAACCGTTTCTTCCTCACGCGTTAAATTGGTTTTGAGAACGGATAGTTCGTTTTCTTTTTCCTGCACGGCCTGCGATGTCCAGAACAACATCACGCCGAAGCAAGTGGCAATGGAGAGAAATAGAATGTTGGAAATTCGGAATATTCTCATGCCGCCCCTCTTACTCTTACGCCGCCGCGTAAACGGGCGGAACGGGAACGGGTATTTTGGGAGATTTCAGTTTCGGAAGGATCAAGAGGTTTTTTCGGAGAGAGGACAAAGGAAAGATCGGCCTTTTTCGGCGCGAGGGGGAGATATTTGGAAACGTTCGGCGTTTTACCGGCACGTTCATAGAGGAAGGATTTGACGATACCATCTTCGAGAGAGTGGAAAGACACCACAACGAGACGGCCGCCGTTGGCAAGAAGTTGTTCAGCTGCAGCAAGACCGCGTTCCAGCTCACCTAATTCATCATTGACGGCGATGCGAAGCGCTTGGAACGTTCTGGTGGCAGGATCAATTTTGTCTTTGGGGGATTTGAAGACGACATCGCGAATAAGATCGGCAAGTTGTAGCGTGGTTTCGATCGGGCGTTTTTCAACAATCGCACGGGCGATGTAACGGGATTTGCGTTCGTCGCCGTATTTGTAGATCAGATTGGCGAGATCTTCTTCTTCCATCGTGTTGACGAGATCAGCAGCCGTTTCGCCAGTCGATGTATCCATGCGCATATCGAGCGGTGCGTCGAAGCGGAAAGAAAAACCGCGTTGCGCTTCATCGAATTGCATGGAAGACACGCCGACATCTAGGACGAAACCATCGACCTGTTTATAACCAGCGGCATTGACGAGTTCGAGCGCATCACCAAAGCGGCCCTGAATAAAGATCAGACGTTCGCCGAATTCTGCCTTCATGGCATCGGCACGGGATACTGCCGCAGGGTCACGGTCAATCGCGATGACCGTGCAGTTTGCCGATTCCAGAAACGCGCGTGTGTAGCCGCCCGCACCGAATGTTCCATCGATGTAAACTTCGCCATCCTTCGGGGAAAGGGTGGCAAGAACTTCGGGAAGCATGACTGGGAAGTGGCTCATGCCTTATCCCCTTTCGGTAGCGTTAGTCCTTTGTCGCGGATATTACGGCGCGCATCTTCACGGCGTTTCGCCAAAATATCTGCATCCCAGATTTGAAATTTATTTCCGAGACCAACGAACGCGGCGCGCTCGACAACGCCCGCAAATTCCATCAATTCAACCGGTAATACAACGCGGCCTTCGCCATCGAATGCGAGTTGAACGGAATCTCCGAACACAGTCATCGCCAGATCATCTTGTTCTTCCGAGAACAGATCGAAGTTTTCCAAGCGGCGGGAGATTTCTTCCATATACGACCACGCGAAACCTTCGAGCGCGGGCTGCGTGTTGGAGCGGAACAAGACGATGCCTTGATAGGATTCACCGGCGAGTTGGTCGCGGAACTGCGAAGGCACGGATACCCGTCCCTTTTTATCGACCTTGTTGATGTGCGTAGACAAAAACAGCGTCATGCGCGCAACCAAATTCCCCGAATGAATGACTGATTAAACCCAGAAGTGAGCCCTTGTCGCCCCAACTAATGGTATAACATGGATATTTATGGGATAGCATGGGATTTTGTATTAGAGCAATGGAACATAATGATTTCCACAGGATCATGCACAGGAAAATAACCTATCTGTGGATATCCTGTTTTGTTCGTAGTTTATGGACAAGCTTATTCTAATTGATATATTTTTCAATAATATCAATAAGTTAATATAAATATGTAATTTTTTATGAAAAAAAGCTTGTGCCCTGCAATACCATATGGTAATTATATGGCCGTGTGACGGGTAAGGTCTGTGTGTGTTCCGAGCCCGTAAGTCTTAAAATGTGTGTGGGGAGTATAACTATGCTTACTATTTGTGCCGTGGCACTTGCCGTAAATGGTGGTCTTTATGCCGGAACGATTGCTTTTTCCGCCTATAAAACTGCTGAAATCGAAAAAACAGTAACCTTGTTTCACGACGCTGGTCTTATCGACCTCGTTTAAGAAATACTGGAAAAACTTTGATTAAAGCCGCCCCGCTGCCCGCCGGGCGGTTTTAATTTGTGCTTTTGGTGTGGAAATAAAAATTGACCGGAAGGCCTATAAGCCGGGTTCTGTACATCTTGCGATGCGACGACCATTCCTCTCGTATCTTTGTTACCAAAGATCTTTAGCAACCTACCCGGACGACATCGTGAAAACGCGATATGCGCCGTCCCTATTTGGTCTTGCTTCGGATGGGGTTTGCCATGCCGTCTCTGTTGCCAGATCCGCGGTGCGCTCTTACCGCACCGTTTCGCCCTTACTCCGTCTTCGTTCCTTTGGAACTTCGACGCGACAAGCTTGTCACGCCGTAGCCCGAAGGGTGAAGGCGGAGCGGTTTGTTTTCTGTTGCACTTTCCATCGGGTTGCCCCGTCCGGACGTTATCCGGCATCCTGCTTTCATGAAGCCCGGACTTTCCTCGCTCACGCGCGGTCGTCCAGCCTTCCGGTCAATGGGGGGCGTTGTATCACGAAGTGTGGGTGGGTTCAACAAAATGTCCGGCCAGCAAGGCATAGAGCCGTGTTTTGGTTAAGGAATCTGCCTCTCCGGCGTGGCCGTTGGCAAAGGCCTCTTGAACGAAATGGCGTTGAAAGGCCGTGATGTTATCACGCAGCTTCACACGTGGATCGTAGCCGAAATCGTGCAAGGCCCGTTCGATGTTGATCCCTGCCGCTTTCACTGCATCTTCATCGGATGGTGATGGCCAAACACCGACGCCGTGCGTCGCCAATTCATGCCATGGAAAATATTCGCCGGGGTCTTGCTTCCTCGCGGGCGCGATATCGGAATGACCCAACACATTTTCGGGTTCGATACCGTGCCTTGCCATGATGTCACGGCAGAGTTCGGTGACGCTCCGCATTTGATGCCCCGTGAACGGACGATAGCCCCACTCATGCCCCGGATTGACGATTTCGATTCCGATCGAATGTGCGTTGATATCGGTTTCGCCATGCCAGAAAGAATGACCGGCGTGCCATGCGCGATGTTCTTCATCGACATGGGCATAGATAGTACCGTCTTCATCGATCGTATAATGGGCGCTTACTTCGCTGTCAGGATCGGTTAAGCGTTTCAAAGCCTGCTGCGCTGTTTCCATGCCGGTGTAATGCAAGATGATGAGCGAGGGCTTTGCACCTTTGCGATCATTATAGTTAGGCGATGGGAGTTGTTTAATCGTCACGGCGTTCCTCCACCATCGTCAGCAAGCCAAGACCGATGATCCAGAACAGGATGATGGTGAACATTCCCGCCTGTTGCGATGCGTAGAAATGCGTGGCCGCACCATAAGCGAGTGGCCCCAAGAACGAAACGGATTTACCGGTGAAAGCATAAAGTCCATAGGTTTGCGTCACCATGCCGTGAGGCGCGAGACGCCCCGCAAAAGTACGACTAGCGGCCTGCACCGGCCCCATGAAAAGGCCGAGCAACATGGCAAGGCCCATAAACATATGCTTGTCATGCGTGAACAAAACGATCACGCCCGTGATAATCAAGCCAATCAGGGAAAGTACAGTTGTTGGTTTAGAGCCGATTTTGTCATCAAGCCCTGCAAACAAAAATGATCCCGCGCCCGCCGCCACGTTCAGACCGATAGCGAAGATCAATATCTCGACGAAGTTCATACCGTAAACGCCAGCCGCGTAAATACCACCAACGGTGAAAAGTGTGTTGAGACCGTCGCGATAGATGGCAGAGGATACCAAAAACTGCGCAAGATTTTTGTGATGTTTAATTTCGCGCAAACTTTGTTTCAGTTGGGAAAGGCCAAGACGTACCGCCTGCCCCATCCGCATAGGCGCACGCTCGACATCGTGCGTCCAGATCAGCAGCGGAATCATGAATACCAAAAACCAGATGGCGGTGAGAGGACCTGTGGCGCGGACATTGGCAGAATCCATGCCTGTGATACCGAACCATGGTTCCATATCGCCCACACCAACAAGTCCGAAAAGCGCAATCGCCAGCGCACCTAAACCACCGAGATAACCGATCCCCCAGCCCCAGCCAGAAATGCGGCCGATCAGATGTTTCGGCGCGATATGCGGCAACATGGCGTTGTAGAAGACGATGGAAAGCTCATAACCGATATTCGCAATGATGACACAGATCAGTGTAAACATGATATTGTTGTGGCTTGCCACCGGCTGCGCAAACCAAAGAAGCGCGCTTGGGATAATACACATCATCGATAGCCAGAAGATCCAACGTTTACGCGCGCCCGAATGGTCAGCTATCGCGCCGAGCACTGGGCCCATGATGGCGATGCACATACCGGAAAGTCCGATGGCATAGCTCCACATTGCCGCGCCTTGTGTTTCATCGCCGATCATCCCGCGTGTGAAAAACACACTAAAGACAAAAGTGATGACGACAGTGGAAAAGGCACTGTTTGCCCAGTCATAGAGACACCATGAAAAGATGGATTTTTTGGCACCGCGCGGGGCGAGCTCAGGCGTGATTTCCGTGACGATTTCGGCTTGTGACATGGATTGAAAGACTCCTTGGATGCCCCATATTAAAGGAAAGAAAACGCGAAAGGAATGACATGAATTCCATCATCCAAGGCCAAAATCCACCGCAAACCCCTTATGCCTCGGTGGGCGCGGGGTGTTTTTGGTGTGTGGAAACCGAATTCCGCCGCTTAAACGGGGTTTTGTTCACCCGTGCAGGCTATGAGGGCGGGGCATTGGAAAACCCGACCTATGAGGACATCTGCACCGGCAGGACGGGCCATGCCGAAACGGTGGAGATTTACTACGATCCGAAAATCATTTCTTATCGCGAGATACTGGACCATTTCCTAAAACTTGCGCACGACCCGACGCAATTGAACGGGCAAGGCGTCGATATCGGCACGCAATATCGTTCCGTGATTTTTTATCATGACGAGGATCAGTTAAAACAGGCGCAGGACG
>CAYYPX010000033.1:0-14719 GCA_964473655.1 uncultured Micavibrio sp. | reverse complement strand
GATGTCATGGCGCGTTATAAAAAGCTTGATGGGTATGAAGTTTACTTTCTCACCGGCACGGACGAGCACGGCCAAAAAGTTCAACAAGCCGCTGAAGCAAAGGGCACAGATCCACAAAAATTCACGGATGAAGTTTCACAAAACTTCCGAGATCTTTTGCCACCACTGAATATTTCTAATGATGATTTCATCCGCACCACGGAAGAACGTCACAAAAAAGCCTGTCAGGAATTGTGGAAGCGTTTAATTGCATCCGGCGACATATATCTCGATAAATATGCCGGTTGGTATGCGGTTCGTGACGAAGCCTATTATGGTGAAGACGAACTCAAAGACGGTCCAAATGGAAAAAAAATCGCACCATCAGGCGCGGAGTGCGAATGGGTAGAAGAACAAAGCTACTTCTTCCGCCTTTCCGCATGGGGCGACAAACTGCTCGAACTCTACAAAAACCAGCCTGACTTCATTATGCCGGAAACCCGCAAAAACGAAGTTGTTAGCTTTGTAAAGAGTGGCCTGCGTGATCTATCCGTTTCTCGTACGCGCTTGAACTGGGGAGTGCCCGTGCCGGATGCGCCGGGCCATGTCATGTATGTCTGGATCGATGCGCTTACCAACTATATTTCTGCACTGGGATTCCCAGAAGAAAAGGGCAATCTGTTCGAAAAATTCTGGCCCGCAAACGTGCACATGGTCGGCAAAGACATCCTACGCTTCCATGCCGTATACTGGCCTGCCTTTTTAATGGCTGCCAAATTGCCGATACCAAAACAAATCTTTGCCCATGGCTGGTGGACTATCGAAGGACAAAAAATGTCCAAATCGCTTGGCAACGTCATCGCACCGCACGATCTGATCGAAAATTACGGACTAGACCAATCGCGCTATTTCCTTCTTCGCGAAGTACCGTTCGGCAATGATGGCGACTTCTCACACACTCAAGCGATTACGCGCATCAATGCCGACCTCGCAAATGGTTTTGGAAATCTCGCGCAACGCACACTTTCCATGATTGCGAAAAACTGCGATGGAAAGGTGCCAAACCATGGCGATTTCACAGCTGAAGACAAAGTGCTTTTGAAAGACGCGCAGGAAAATCTTATCCCAAGCCTTCGCAAAGAGTTTGATCGCTACGCCTTCAACAAAGGCCTAGAGGCCATCATGAAGCTGGTCTATGACGCGAACGCCTATATTGATGTTCAGGCACCGTGGGGATTGAAGAAAACAGACCCAGCCCGGATGGAAACAGTTTTGTATGTTCTCGCCGAAACCATTCGCTGTCTCGCAATTGCCATACAACCTGTTGTGCCGGATTCCGCCGCCAAGATGCTGGATCAAGTTGCGGTGCCCGTTGATAAACGAACCTATGGGCATATATCATCCGAATACGCCCTCAAATCCGGCACGCTTTTACCGGCACCGGAAGGGGTGTTTCCACGCATTCAGCCTGTTGAAGAGAAAGTAGCCCTAAAACAATGATAGTTCCCATGTGGATGTTGCTGGCTTTTTCCGCTTCCATACTTTGGGGGCTAGGTTACGCCATGGCGGAAAAGGTCCTCGATACTGGCCTGCACCCTAGCATTCTTATGCTCGCGACGACTTGCATTACATTTCCGCTTTTCATTTTCATAGCCTTTTATCTGGATCAGGTTAAACCGGGCATTGCACTCATTCAGGCAAATCCAAAAATACTTTTGATGATGTTGGTGAATGCCGCTTGTATCGTAATCGGTGGTTATATGATCTTGTGTGCTGTGAACATGAAGAACGCGACCCTCGTCAACATGATTGAAATCACCTATCCGCTTTTCACCGCCTTTTTTGCCTACATCCTTTTGAAAGAAGCACAGTTGAATTACTGGACGGCCCTTGGCGCGCTATTCATCTTTATTGGGATGGGTGTCATTACCGTCAAGAGTTAACCCATGTGGATTGATTCACACTGCCATCTTAATCACGAACGAACCGCAGAAGGGGACACTCCTGCTTCGATCGTGACCCGTGCCCAAAAATCCGGCGTCGATGGAATGCTGTCAATCTGCTGTCAGATTGCCACAGAATTTGATGACTTACTCGAAACCGTAAAACCGTTGCAAAATGTCTGGTGCTCCATCGGCACGCACCCACACGATGCGGGTGTAGCAGAAGAAAAATCAATCCCCTTGGAAAAGCTAGTCTCACTCGCCAATTCGAATGATAAGGTCATCGGCATCGGCGAAAGCGGGCTGGATTATTATTACGATCGTTCGCCACGTGACGATCAGGCAGAATCTTTCCGCAAGCACATTCGCGCCTGTCTACAAACCGGATTACCTCTCATCGTTCACGCGCGTGATGCAGACGCAGACATCATAAAGATTATCCGTGAAGAAAATCCGGACAAAAAACTTAAAGGCGTGATGCACTGTTTTTCCTCTGGCCCACAATTGGCCAAAGATGCTTTGGAAGAGGGGTTTTATATTTCCTTCTCCGGCATAGTGACCTTCAAGAAATCTACGGAATTACAAGATATCGCCAAATCTGTGCCGCTAGATCGCATCTTGGTTGAAACCGATGCGCCGTATTTGGCACCGGAACCATTCCGTGGCAAAACGAATGAGCCGGCCTATGTCGGCTACACTGGAAAATTTTTGGCCGATCTTCTAAACGTTTCGGAAGAAAAGCTCGCGAAACATTCAAAAGATAACTTCTTCACATTGTTTGATAAGGCGCTGAGGACATGGAAGGCAAACTGATCATCCTCGGCTGCGGTGGTTCCGCTGGAACGCCAGCGATTGGTAACTGGTGGGGGGCGTGCGATCCGAATGAGCCACGCAACCGCCGCACACGTCCATCCGTTGCCATCAAAACCGATCACACACTTGTTATCGTTGACACCGGACCCGATTTCCGTGAACAAATAAACCGTGAAAATCTAGGCTGTCCAGATGCCATCATCATCACCCACATTCATTCTGACCACACGAATGGGATCGATGAAACCCGTACGCTCCAGCGTCTGCACAAAAGAAAATTCCCTGTTTACGCTTTGGAAGAAACCATCAACGATATGATGCGTCGCTTTGACTATATGTTCGAAGAACGCGAAAGCGGTTTTTATCCCGCCGTTCTAGATCCGATTACGGTAAAACTGGGAAATGAAATATCAATCAACGATCTCGATATCCAAACCTATCCCTTGGAACATGGCAGCATCCAGTCAATCGGCCTACGCCTTGGAAATGTTGCATACTCGACGGATTTAAAACGTCTGGAACAGTCTGCCTTTGATTCATTGAAGGGCGTTGATACATGGATTGTCGATGCCGCCGCATACCACACCCGCGAAAACAAGGTTCATCCTTCCATCGACGAAATCATCGAAATGAATGATAAAATAGGGGCACGTCGCGTAGTTTTGACGCACCTTCCACCGACCATGGACTATAAAACCTTGTTGAATGAGTTACCAAAAGGATACGAACCAGCCTATGACGGCATGAGCATAGATTTCAGAATCTAATCTTCTTCGCCGTCATCCTGAATATCTTCTTCGGATTCTGCGCGCGCCGACTGAATGATTTTATTCAAAGCGAATAGGGCTTCATTCACACCCTCTTTGGATACGCCAGAAATCAGGATAGGCTTGATACCAGTTGCCTTTTCAAAATCCTTAGCAATATCTTCAGATAATTCCTTACCCAAAGCATCCGCCTTGTTCAAAGCGACGATCTCCGGCTTGTCTTCCAATCCGTTACCGTATTCTTCCAACTCATTCCGGATAATCGCATAGGCTATTGCTGGCTCATCCTGCGTGATATCGATCAGGTGTAAAATCACAGCCGTACGCTCGATGTGACCAAGGAATCTGTCACCCAGACCGTGCCCCTCATGCGCGCCTTCGATCAAACCGGGAATGTCCGCTAGAACGAATTCCTTATCACCGGCTTTCACAACGCCAAGGTTGGGGTGAAGGGTGGTGAAAGGATAATCCGCGATCTTCGGTTTGGCTGCTGTGCAAGACGCTAGGAAGGTCGATTTACCTGCGTTCGGCAATCCCACCAGACCGGCATCGGCAATCAGCTTCAATCGCAACCAAATTCCGCGCTCTTGGCCTTTCCATCCGGGCGTCTTTTTACGTGGAGCTTGATTTGTCGAGCTTTTGTAATGCGCATTGCCGAAACCGCCATCGCCGCCTTTTAAAAACTTGATCGTCTGACCGGGTTCCGTGAAATCAATCAGGACGGTCTCCTGATCCTCGTCGAGAACTTCCGTGCCAACAGGAACTTGAATAATAATATCGTCCCCATCATGGCCGCTACGCATTTCACCAGCACCGCCTTCGCCGGGACGGGCGCGGAAGTGTTGCGTATAACGGAAATCAATCAATGTGTTCAGCTCTTTGATCGCAACAAAAATAACATCGCCACCGCGGCCGCCGTTGCCTCCATCAGGTCCGCCTTGCTCAATGAACTTCTCACGGCGGAAGGAAATACATCCCGGCCCACCGTCACCGCTTTTGACGTAAATTTTTGCTTGATCGAGAAATTTCATGGACAAACCTTAAAAGAAAATCGGATGACCGTTTCCGATCATCCGATTTTAATTCCGTTTAAAACCCGATTACTCGGCTGCCAGAGGCTGGGCGTCGTTGGCAGCAACGATGTTAACTACCGGTTTGCCGCCTTGGCCTTTTGTGAACAGAACGCGGCCATCAACCAGAGCGAAGATCGTATGATCTTTACCCATACCGGCATTTTTACCTGTATTGTATTTTGTGCCGCGCTGACGAACGATGATATTTCCGGCAAGGACGACTTCGCCGCCGTAACGTTTTACGCCAAGACGACGACCTGCTGAATCGCGACCGTTTCTAGAACTACCGCCTGCTTTTTTGGTTGCCATTTCAATATCCTCTACTTAATTCTTAATGTATTTTCTTAACGTCGAACCTTATGCAACCTTAACGTCGGCAAACTCGAGCACAGTGAAGTGCTGGCGGTGGCCTGCGGTACGGCGATAGTTCTGGCGGCGTTTCTTCTTAAATACCACAACCTTGTCATTTCTGCCATGAGAAACGACCTTTGCGGCCAGTTTTGCACCGGATTTCGCCATAGAAAGGGCCTTACCATCGAAAGAACCGAGCAGTTCCACATCGATCGATGCGCCTTCTTTTGCGTCCAATTTCTCGACCGTGATTTGCTCACCCTTGGCTACTCTGTATTGTTTGCCACCTGTGCGTACTACTGCGAACATGAGTCTTTCTCGCTAACTGTTTGTAATTGCTGTGTAATTCTTTTACTTAGAGGGCTTTTGCCCATCAAAGATGCGGCAATATACAGCAGATTCTCGCTAAGTCAAGAAAATCAGAAATTTAAAAAGAGGGCGCTACGTCCGCATCTTTGCTGAAATATCCTCTTCAAATACTCTGCTTTGACTGCTACGGTGCGGCACAAAACAATCCGGTAGCAAAAGGCTTAAGCATCAAGGGGTTACAAAGTGATGACTTGCATAAATAACTTTATAAAAGGATGGGGCGCAATAGTATGGCTGGGAGCCATCCTTTTCTTTCATATACTCGTTAGCAACGACAACTTGTCCGAATTGCTCCAACACATTCCGGGCCTTGCAGCACTCTACCATCAATACATACAACCGGCGTTAACTAAACCCTATATTTTTTGATCATGATTCTATACGCTATCTTAGCTTGCCCCGTTTGGGCATTTTATACATTGTCCGCATGGGCCATCGGCGCACTGGCGCTGCGGCATTTTTATCCTGCTTTTAACAACGACAAAATTGCTCATCCTGCTTTGTCCCTATCTTTGGGAATGGGGGTATTGGGAACCATCTGGTCTGCGCTGGCAATAATTCCAAATGGCATGCAAACATGGTCCGTATTACTAGTTCTTTCGGTACCGCTGTGTTTTGGCTGGCACCCAATTTACGATTACGTCCGCCGTATTGATTATAGAGCCCTGATTCCTAAAGATAAAAATCTACGCTGGATTGCAGCACCACTTGTTATCTTCTTAGCCCTCGTGCCACTTATGACTTTGCATCCGATGGGAATAGATGCGCTTGCATATTACTTCGCGCAGGCAAAACTTGTTGCCTATACACAAGGCTTTGCGCCCTTGCCTGGATATGATTCTTTTGGCCAAATCGCCTTACCGGCTGAATTCACATACAGTGCATTACTGTTAATAGGACCAGAATTCGGAGCGCGCCTTATTACAGCCTCAGTGCTTTGGACATGCGCATTATTAATTGTAGCATTGGTAAAATCATGTGGCGCAAGTGAGGTAGGGCGCTGGATTGCCATATTATTCTTACTAACAAGCACGTGCGTAACTTTGCTAATAAGCGACGGCAAAACAGATCTTTATGGAGCAATGCTCGCCTTTGCCACCCTGTATCTATTCGTAGCATCACCAGATCTCGGCCCCCGGCATATTACTTTAATGGGCATGTTTGCCGGAATGGCTGTTATGGCTAAATTGAGTTTCATTCCTATTCTGATACCCATGCTAGGCTTTTTGTTACTATGGCGCTTTATGTCTGACAGAACAATTGGGCAAGCATTAAAGAAAACGATTACATCAGGTGTCACCATTTCCAGCTTAGTGTTATTTAACGCATTGCTGCTAGTTTTAAAAAATTATTTCTTCTATAAGGAACCATTTGCTCCATTTTATTTCTTCGATCCCGCATCTGATATTGGACTCTCCAGCCAGGTGTGGTACTCACCTGAAAATACTACATGGATATTGAAAACTTATCCGCTTGTATGGACTTTTGGGCAATACCCCATGCAACATGGCGTCCTGTCGCCTTTGGTGTGGGCCGCGTTACCAGCATTGCTTTTGGTGAAATGGAAAAACATTGATTGGAAACGTGATCCTGCGGTTGCATTGGCGATAGCTGGCGCTCTCGGAATGCTAGTATGGGCTGTATTTTTCCCTGGAACTGTGGCCCCTCGATATATTTTCCCCGCTCTATTTGCTTTCGTACCTCTCGCCGTTCGCGGCCTTGAATATCTTTGGAAATACACATCTACTAACAAACTCAGATATTTTTTCTATACAGGCCTTATATTCTTATTCGCGTGCATTCCTCTCTATTACAATCTTTCCGAAGTGAAAAATGGCTTACGCATGGCTACCAGAGGCGTTGTAAAATCTCATGTAAATTATATTTACGAAGGTCTTCAGAAAGGTGAGAAAACCGCCAACGAAACTGCGAGGGTGTTTTTATTAGGATGGGAACGGGCACCGCTTTCTCCAAAAACATTAAGCTGCCTTGCAAGTTATCTTGATTGACCCAGCCCCCGAAAGTCGGTCCATGTTATGAGTTAGGAATTGGTTTATAAGAGTCTTTTAAGAAAGGAGACAAATTATGAGCCGAGGAAAACGTTATAAGACGGAAGAGATCATCCAAATCTTACGCGAAGTAGAAATCCATACAGGCCGTGGCCAGACGGTAGAGCAGTCTGTACGTGCTTGCGGTATTACCGAGCAGACTTACTATCGCTGGCGTAAGGAATATGGCGGCATCAATATCGATCAGGCAAAGCGGTTTAAGGATTTAGAAAAAGAGAACCTGCGTTTACGCAAGGCCGTGTCTGACCTGACCCTTGATAAGCTGATCTTGGAAGAAGCCTTGTCGGGAAAGTATTAAGCCCTTCTGCCCGCCGTGAGTGTGTAGAGCGGGCAACCAAAAAGCTCGGCGTTTCAGAACGTCGGGCTTGTTCTGTGATAAAGCAGCCCCGCTCAACACAGCGCAGAGAGGCAGTGCGCCGTAATGATGAAGATGCACTAACGCAGGCGATTATCCGCTTGGCATCAGAATATGGCCGCTATGGCTACCGGCGTATTACAGCCTTGCTGAACGCAGAAGGCTGGCAGGTTAATCATAAGCGTGTGGCGCGTATCTGGCGGCGTGAAGGGCTTAAAGTTCCTATGAAACAACCAAAGAAAGGCAGGCTCTGGCTGAATGGCGGGTCTTGTATCAGGCTGCGCCCGAGTTGGCGCAATCATGTCTGGGCGTATGACTTCGTGCATGATCGTACAAAAGACGGCAGGCCGTTCAGGATGCTGACGGTGATTGATGAATACACGCGGGAGTGCCTTGCGATTACAGTCAAGCGCAAGCTCAAGAGCGGCGATGTATTAGAAACACTGGCAGACCTGTTCGTGGATCGCGGTATGCCCGATCATATCCGCAGTGACAACGGCAGTGAGTTTAAGGCACTTGCCGTAAGAAGATGGCTCGACAAGTTGGAAGTAAAGCCGACTTATATCGAGCCGGGCAGCCCGTGGGAGAATGGCTATAACGAAAGCTTTAACGGCAAGCTCAGAGATGAGCTGTTGGATCGTGAACTGTTCGACACCTTAAAGGAAGCGCAGATACTGATCGAACGATGGCGAGTGCATTACAATACAAAAAGACCGCATAGCTCATTAGGTTATAAACCGCCCGCACCCGAAACTATCTTGCCAAAGCCATGTGATATGCCTTACGCTACGCTCCAGCCATATCACATGGCTAACGCGTTGAAACCAAACCAGTGACTAACTCTGGAACTGGCACCACTATGAGGGGCAGGTCAGGACGATGCGCGATTGTCGGTGCAGGGGCTGTTGTAACAAAAGACGTGCCGGACTATGCCATCGTCGGCGGCACACCTGCCAAAGTTATTGGCAACGTTCATGAATTAAACGTCACAAAAGATACACAACAAACCGTTTCAAACTTGTAGGCCCGCATTGTGAAAGTATTAGTTGTTATTCCCGCCCATAACGAAGAAGACAGCATCGCGCCGTTGCTCGACGAAGTCCGCCGCGCTAGTTACGATGCCGTTGTCATCAACGACGCCTCATCTGATAAGACAGAAGAGATCGTCAAAAAATGTGGTTTTCCAGTTTTGCCCCTGCCGGTTAATCTCGGTATTGGCGGCGGCGTGCAAACCGGATTCATGTACGCCCTACGTAACAATTACGACATCGTGGTACAGGTTGATGGCGATGGCCAACACGACCCCGCGCAAATCCCCAAAATTATTCAACCAATTCTTGATGGCGTCGCCGACTTTACCGTCGGCTCTCGCTACGTACCGATCGCGCCGGACACCGCGTATAAAACCCCGTTCGCGCGGCGCGTAGGCATGCATTTTTCGTCCGGCATCTTGTATCTGGCAACCGGTATGCGTATCCACGATACCACCTCTGGGTTTCGCGCCCTCAACCGCGAAGCGTTCGGTTATTTCGCTGCAGAATATCCTGTCGACCATCCTGAGGCAGAAGCACTCTTGATGTTGCATCAGGCAGGATTCCGCGTTATCGAAGTCCCCGTTACCATGCGCGGCCGAACGGGTGGCCAATCACTGTTCACATTCTTCAAGGCCATGTTATATCCGCTTCGCGTGATCATCGGCTTTATGGGCCTGATCTATAAACCCTCCCACAGAAAGCATATGTAATGTTGGCCTTCTTTAGCGTTCAAGGTATTTGTCTAACGGTTCTAGGCGCGTTGATCGTTTACACAATGTGGCTTATGCGCTCGGGTCGCCTCAATGCCCATGTCACCGTACGCTGGATACTGGCCGAAGGGGCGGCGTTCTTTGCGGTGCTGTTGTGGAAATGGCTACCGCTTTTTGGATATACCTCATCCATGGGTGACCGCGAACTGGTCATGGTTCTCGCCGTCGTATTCTTTGCACTTATCGCGTTCTTGATTCTGGATTGTTTGATGCGTATTTCTACGCATACTCGACAGATAAAATCCCTTACACAGGAAATTGCACTCTTACACGAATTCTCGGAACGCAAAAAATAATATTACACCTGCGGCACCTTATGAAGAGCACTATGATCTTTCATATACGCTAAAATCCCCAAACACAAAAATACCACCAGATTGCCAAGTTGCAATACCGTACCGAATGCTACGGCAGAAGATTCTTCTATGCCGTATGGACGCAATGCAAACAACGTTGCAATTTGGTACACGCCGATATAGCCGGGAGAAGAGGGTAGAGACGTCGCCGCAGCAATATATACCAATGTTACAACGCTCGCCATTAAAGGAATATCCCATCCAAATGACAAAATGAGAAACCAGCAGGTAAGAATATCCAGAGCACTCACGACTACCTGTAAGAATGCGGCAAACACTAAGCGCTTCGGACTGCGCAATATTTGCAAACCCGAAAGTGATTGCTCATACCATCGGTTAAGACTGACTCCAACCTTGCCGAGCTTGGCAATCTGAGCAAACAATGATTGCAAATGATGCCCGCTGGTAATGAACACAATTACCACCCCTGTCGCCAATAAAAAAGCGAACGCAATGTAGAAAAGTCCTGACCCCGTCCCAACCAAAACTTTTTCGCCCAAAACAACGATTAGCAAAAGGAAGCAAAGCCCCAATCCTTCAAGAATACGATCGATTACATTACTCCCCAACGCCACACCACCATTAATATCTGTGCGTTTTTGCAAATGAAACATACGCATAATGTCACCCATACGCGCTGGATAGATTGAGTTACCAAAACATCCTACACAGGTAGATTCCCATACACGGGGCAAATCTTTCAGAGAAAGACCAGTCAGCGTGTGCCAACGCACACTTCTGATAAAGATTGAAATGGCGATAGTACTGAGTCCCACCAAAATCCAGAAAGTGTTTAAGGAAGAAAGTGAATAAAAAAACGCTTTTGCGTTAATCTGGGACAACGACCATATTAAAAAGAAGCCTCCCAAAAGAAGCCCTATTATACGCAAGTATTTTTTCATAGCTTTGCCGCTCTATTACAATTCTTAAATGTAACCGTCGATTTATTCATAATACATTTTAGAAAAATTACATGTATAAAGAGCATAACCTATATTATATAACTACTCTGTAATTTATCTATCGAGAAATGCTAAGAGCTACAATGTTTACAAAATTTAATGACAACGTTACGCATGAGTAAAATACTCATTATCGGCGCAACAGGGATGATGGGCCATAAGCTAGCATTAAAACTGGCGAACAAACATCAAGTTTGGGCTACAGTGCGCAAATCCGTGCCTGATTTTTTCAAACAGCAGGCTGTAAAAATTCCTCAATTCATCGAAGGTGTTGACGCCTTCAAATTGGAAACCGTTAAAAGCGCGATAGACAAAGTTAAACCGGATTACGTTTTAAACTGCGTGGGCATCGTAAAACAATTGGCCGAAGCAAAAGATCCTGTAACATCCATCACCATCAATTCACTTTTTCCAAACCAGCTAGAAAAACTGACAGACGAAAAAAATTTCCGCCTGATTCATTTTAGTACAGATTGTGTTTTCTCCGGCAAAAAGGGGCCATACAAACAAACAGACCTATCCGATGTAAACGATCTTTACGGCATGACGAAGTTTCTGGGTGAGGCGCAGGGGCCGAACGCGCTCACTCTGCGCTCATCCATTGTTGGACGTGAATTCACCAATCCTACCGGTCTGCTCGAATGGTTCCTCTCGCAAAAGGGTGGCACAGTCAAAGGCTTTAAAAACGCTCTTTACACCGGCCTGACGACCAACACCATGGCTGATCTTATCGCCTACATCATCGATAAATGCCCCACCTTGCAAGGGCTCTACCACGTCGCTTCTCCCGAAATCTCGAAATTCGACCTTCTCCAAATCGTCAACGATGTGGCAGGGACGGGCACTAAAATAGAGCCGGAAACGGCGTTTTTCTGCGATCGCCGCTTAAATGGAGATGAATTCCATAACGAAACTGGTTGGAAGTCACCTAGCTGGCCCGAAATGGTAAAAACTATGTTTGACGAGGATAGCCGCTACTATATAACTAGCCGGTAAAATTCTTAACCCAAACTCCATTAAAGGGCTCTTATGTTTACGAATTTTGACGGAAAACGCATACTTATTACAGGCGGCACAGGCTCGTTAGGGAAAGTCTTGCTCAAACGTCTGCTCAGCGGAAAAGAAGGTACCCCAGCAAGCATCACCGTGTTTTCACGCGACGAAGCGAAGCAGCACACGCTGCGTATGGATTATCTCCACAGCGAAGGCAATGAAACCGATGAGATCATCTATAATAATTTCTCCCGCAAGGTGAAATTCATCATCGGCGATGTGCGTGACTACAATTCTGTACTTCGCGCACTGAAAGATATCGATATTGTTTTTAATGCCGCCGCGTTGAAACAGGTTCCGACTTGCGAATACTTCCCATATCAAGCCGTGATGACCAACATCATGGGTGCAGAAAATATTGTCCGTTCCATTCTAAATAACAATCTGCCGGTTGAATGTGTTGTTGGTATTTCAACTGACAAAGCCGCAAAGCCCGTTAACGTCATGGGCATGACGAAATCACTGCAAGAACGCGTATTTCTCAGTGCAAACGTTGATTCAGGAAATACAAGATTTGTACTCGCTCGTTACGGCAACGTTCTAGCATCGCGCGGTTCTGTTATCCCGTTGTTCCACCAACAGATCAATAACAAACAAAACATTACGATCACGGATGAACGCATGACGCGCTTCCTACTCAGTCTGGAAGAGGCAGTTGATGTTATCCTTTATGCCGTACGTCACGGCAACAAAGGCGAAATGTTCATCCCGCGCATTCCAGCAGCATTGATGACAGATGTAGCATCTGTACTGATCGGTGATCGTAAAATCAAAACCGTCATCACCGGCATTCGCCCCGGCGAAAAACTACACGAAGCGTTGATTACCGAAGAAGAGGCTGCTCGTACCGTCGAACGCGGTCCTTACTACGTTGTCGCCCCCATCCTGCCCGAAATTCAGGTGAAGGAAGTTATGAAGGGACCTTTCCTGAACAAGGAATACACCTCCGCCAATGATTTGATGACGCGTGACGAAGTCGCCGAACTCTTGAAAAAACGCAATCTTTTGGTTGAAAATCAGGAAGGCCAATACAGGGAAGAATTGCTGCGATGAAAATTGCCACCGTCCTTGGAACGCGTCCCGAAATCATCCGACTGTCCTTGATCATCAAGAAACTGGACAGCCTGTGCGATCATATACTTGTTCACACGGGGCAGAATTTTGACCGCAATCTAAGCGACCTGTTTTTTGAAGAGCTCGGCGTACGCAAACCCGATCATCATCTTGATGTGAAGGGTGACTCCATGAGCGAACAGATGGGGCAAATTCTTGAACGCTGCGAAAAAGTATTCCGCGACGAAAAACCTGACCGCATCTTGATCCTTGGCGACACAAATTCCGCTCTCTGCGCTGTCATCGCCAAACGTATGGGCATTCCTGTTTATCACATGGAAGCAGGAAACCGTTGTTTTGATGACCGAGTGCCGGAAGAAGTCAATCGCCGCATCGTCGACCATTCTAGCGACATCCTGCTGCCTTATACCCACCGCAGTAAAGAAAACCTGTTCCGGGAAGGATTTCCATCCAACCGCGTTTACGTGACCGGAAACCCGATCAACGAAGTGATCGAGGCCTACAAGCCACAAGTTTCCAAAAGCGACATCCTTGAGAAAAACAAACTCAAACCGCAGAAATACTTTCTGGCCACTATTCACCGTGCCGAAAATGTTGATGGGGCGGATCGCTTTGCCGAAATCCTAACCGCATTGAACAAAGTTGCCGAAGAACACAAAATGCCGGTGATCGTCAGCACACATCCACGCACACGCGCTAAAATGGCCGATCAAAAGATCAAAATCCATGATCTCGTACAATTCGTCGAACCGTTTGGCTTTTTCGATTTCATCAAACTCGAACAAAACGCGTTCTGCGTATTGAGCGATAGCGGAACGGTACAGGAAGAATGTGCCATCTTTAACGTTCCAACGGTCACCGTGCGCGACGTCACCGAACGCCCTGAAACAATCGATTGCGGCAGCAATATCCTGAGCGGCGCAAACTCCGAAGATCTGTTACGCGCCATCAAAGTCGTTACGGAACTAAAACCTCGCTGGGTCGCCCCCGAAGAGTACCGCGCCGAATCCGTTAGCGATACGGTTTGCCGTATTCTGCTTTCCTACAACCACAAGGCCGCATCACGCGGGTAGGGCGGCAAGTTTATGCAGGAAACAACCATTCACCGCGACTACGCGACAATCATCCAGCCTAATAGTTTAAAAGGGTATTGGAAAACATTGTGGCAATACCGCGAAGTCCTCTACATTCTGGCTCACCGCGATATTCTTGTCCGCTACAAACAAACTGTTCTTGGATTTTTCTGGGCGCTTTTCAAACCGCTTCTATCGATGATCGCCTTTACCATCGTGTTCGGCAAAATCGCGAACCTGCCTTCGGGTGCTATCCCATATCCGGTGCTCGTGCTTTCCGGCTTGCTCCCATGGTATTTCTTTTCCAACACGTTGAATGAAATGAGTAACGCCGTCGTCGCCAACCAATCCATGGTATCAAAAATATTTTTTCCGCGTTTAATGCTACCACTCTCGACCATCACGGTGGGATTGATCGATCTTATTATCGCTTTCGCATTGCTGCTCGGCCTTATGGTTTATTACGGCATGGCGTTTTCATTCACCTTGTTGGCCATTCCGATCTTCGTGTTCCTCGCCATACTTGCCTGCTCCGGCATAGGATTGTTTTTTGCCGCACTGAACGTTAAGTACCGCGATGTTCGCATCGTCATTCCGTTCATTCTGCAATTCGGAATGTATATATCGCCGGTCGGTTTTTCCGCAGACCTTGTGCCAGGAAAATGGCGTCTACTTTAC
>CAYYPX010000032.1:2859-14785 GCA_964473655.1 uncultured Micavibrio sp. | reverse complement strand
CGCTCATGTGCTATGGAAACGGACAAAAGTTCCAAATTATGCAGCTTTAGGCGAGCGCTTTTTTCAAGTGAACCGATATATTGGGAAAATAATAAAAGTATGTCACTTAGAACCAGAATACTGTGTTTCATGGAACGGGGTGATGACAAAAAAAATGAGGATGGGTTTTATGAAGGATATCTAGAAAAACGAAAAAAAGAAAAAGGTTTAACCCAATTGAAAAAATCGTCCTAATTAATATAAGGGCGCATAATATCTATTTTAGATCTTTTTCTTCTTCGACGCGGTTGCCGCATCCTTACTTTCGCGTGTGTGAGTACTAAAAATCGTATCAACGAGCCGCGTACAGCCAGACGTAACCCTTGCCAATACTCTCAACTGCTCTTGACATGATTCCGATGATGTTGGATGCGGGTAGTTAATAGTATGACTGACCTCGCCCCACACCTCTTCCATGAGAGTACGGACTTGAATTTCACATGTAATAGGCGACTGAGAGTTAGGTTTGATTACATAGTGCACACTTGTGTACATATCGGGCGATAAATCGATCTCCATGCCAATACCGACATAGTATGCTCGCATTTCGTCGTCCCACGTCCGCGCCACGGGTTTCTGTTCGAGAATTAAAGCATTGGCTTTTATTATTCGTTTAAGTTCAAGATCTATCTCTTCCAACTGCTTCGTATGGAGATGAATAATTCGAATTCCTACCAAATCGTTTATTCTTAAGAATAAATTTTCGCGCGTAAAATCGAATGGCTTGCCATCAGCTTTACATTTGATTGCCTTGCGGATCAACTTATCACGAAGATGCTCTGGATCTTTCTGCCGAGATTTGAAGGAGTGAGCCAAAGAACGAAGCTTACCTGAAGAAGTAAGATAGCCCAAAATTGCGCTATGTATTCCGTTGAACAGCTCTTCGTTTGCCTGGTAGTGATTTACGAGGTCATCAATTAACGCCAACTGCAGTTTTCCAGGTTTTGTCATGAAAGTGGGTCAACCGTTGTCCTGGCAACAATCAAATCTGCAATCTCAGTAAAAGTTTTTTCTGCAGCCGCCTTCTGTGCAGCATCTCCGCCTTTAATTGCAAAGAAGGCTTTGCCTTCTTCCTGCGCACGAACTGCCAGGCCGCCAAAATCCTTAACCTGACCCAGTTTGTTAAAACTTCCAGTGCCGAGAACCAAACTTTCATCTAACCGTTGCAACACCTTAACGATGTCGCTATTAGCAGTTTTTTCCAGCTTCGCTAGATATGGCGAAAACTGTCCCGATATGGTTCCTCCATAAATTCTAAATTTTTGCAGGATATATCCAAGAAACTTAGGCTTACCCGGCAGTAACGGCGTATTATCCGGGGCCAGCTGCGCTATTAGCCGCCACTCATGGACCCAATCGTACAAAGTTTTTCCAAGCGTCTTCAGTGCCCGAACAGAAAATGAATCACATGCAGCTGGAATGATAAAAAAATCGCAATCAAGTAAAACAACACGATTCAGTGGCCCTATGTTCGGTCCGACGTCATAGAAAACGAAATCGACGTTTTCTTTGTGCGCGACCTGATTAACGACCTCACTGATTGCGGTCGCGCCCTGAAAACCGCGCGGCCTCCGCCTTAAACATTCAGTCCATATTGATTCCAGTTCTTGCTCGAAGTCTGAAAGCTTAATATCTCCCGGAAGCAAGAAAATGTTAGGAAGTCTCTCTACGGCTTTAGGCGCTTTTACAGGACCTGTCCCCTCTCTAAAAGGTTTCAGCGCCGACCAAATAGTGGCCCCATTCTCAAGATCAGATTTATCTAACCAAGAATCAATAACATCAGCCTCAACAAGATATGAAGTAAGGTTACACTGAGGATCAGTGTCGACCAGAAGAACCTTTTTTCCCTGGGCGGCAAGGGCCGCGGCAAGATTAACAGTTAAGGTTGTCTTTCCTACTCCCCCTTTGTGATTATACAAGGCTAGCCTTGCTGATGTGTGCCTCGGCAGTTTGTGCGCCATTTACTGCTCTACTTCCTGACGCCGAGAGTTTGCTCGCTTTGTTTTTCGCTTAGGACGCATTCCCTTAATGCTGTCCTTAGCCGCATCGCGATCCGGTAGAGCCTGAACGAACATTTCACCGGCTGCACTGATTTGTTTGGTACCTTTGATTGCCGGAACAAGCAATCCTGCTTTGTATGCATTGTCTACTGCGACAGCGGCGTTAGAAAATTTTGGCTGTGCCCCTTCAGTATTAAGGGCGCTGATGTCGACAGTCTTAAAATGAGGAGTATCTCTATAATGTGTCAGGTAGTACGCCAAGCATGTCACTCTTTCAACATCGGTGCGCGGCGCCTTGTCCCGCAAAAACTCCTTGGGGGACATATCTCGATTTTCAGAAAAAGAGACGCTTTGTGGCTGAGACCTATCAAATTGTGTCGCAGGACCAGAAATAACATTCGATAACCCCAACAGCGTAGAAACAGCAGTCAAGGTTCTTATTTGCGCTTCCTGGTCAAGGCCCTCAAGCGCATCAAGAACAGTGTTGATTGCATTTCTCAAACTACCAGCAGTAGCGTTTTCGTTTTCGTTGCTCATTTCTCACCTCAGAATCATCTTATAGCTGATGCGCGTCAAAAATGTAAGCAATTTTTAGATCAAGACATATCAGGCGAACAGTAACTCTCCGCCGTGAAATGACACAAGACACTAAATGAGTGACATATATATATATTAACTACTTGATATTAATATATAATTCACATGCAAAATTACTATACATCTTGCGTGTGGCCTCAGAGCGTAAAAATGCCAAGCCATTACGTTTATTTTCCTTATATTATTTTCATTTAATATCAAATACATAAGAAATATTTTTAGCTTTAGTTATGTAAGTGGTCATATTTTGCTTTTGTCATCTGATAATCAAATTATATAAAGTGATAAAAAATCCCTGACTTTTTACGATTATTTTGATATATTGGGAATAATCAACGAGAGAATCGCAATGGACATTGAACTAAAGGCTATGCATGACTTGCAGCTAATTATTGAGTCCCTCGACACCGAGGCGCGTACTCGCGTGCTGCAGTGGGCACTAGATAAATTTAAGATCACGCCGCCCGCTTCTAGTTCCGCAGGAGCAGAATCCTCTTCTATACCCGAAGCAGCCGAGTTCTCTAATTTTGCAGAGCTTTATAATAAAGCTCAACCTTCCAACAATGCTGAACGCGCGCTTTTAGCCGGATATTGGCTGCAAGTTTTTCAAGATTGTTCGGGGTTCCCAAGTCAGGCAGCTAACAAAGAGCTTCAGAATTTGGGCCATTACATTCCCAACATTACCGACGCATTCACGCAACTGAAATCTCGGGAGCCTGCGCTGGCAATTCAGATAAAGAAGGGCGGAAAAACCCAGCAAGCGCGAAAACAATACAAGCTAACGCAAGCAGGAATTGACACCATCAAAGCCATGATCCAACAATAGAAAGGGAACACAATGACTGCCAAAATTCACATCAACCTATCACAAGGGATTTTAGAAGTTGAAGGAGAACCAGAGTTCGTGCGCAGCATTTACGATGATTTCAAAGTCGATCTGGCAGCTCTGCGCCTGGAAAATTCTACCCGAGAATCACACGCCAACGCCAACGCTCCTGCCTTGGTTACTTATAGAGAAGCTGAGAGCATTGTCGCCCCTCAAACCAACGATGAGCCAGCTCAAAAAACATCGCAGAGTGCAAAAAAACTTAAGGGTGCAAAGAAAGAATCTTATAGTTACCTAAAAGAGCTTAATACTGGAATGCCTGAAGAGCCGACATCGCTGGCGGCCTACTTAAAAATGTATTCTCCCAACTCGGGCCCTGCCCGCAACACGGTTATTCTAAAATATCTTAAGGATCAGCATGCCGACACCGCCGCAAGCATGGACCATATGTACACTTGCTATTCCAACGCAGGTCTTGCAATGCCCGGGTCGTTATATGAGAGCATAAAAACGGCAGCGAATGCTTCGAAAGGATATGGCTACATAGATCGCGCAGACCAGAACGATCTTAAAATTAGCTATAAAGGTGAGGTTCTTCTTGCTGAACTAAAAAAAGCAGCCAGCGCCACCGCATAGGATGGTGCGATAAAGTGCATTATTGCGCTGTATCATGCATTACAGGCCGAAAAGCACACGGCGAGCACAGCCTACCTTTTCCCATAGCGCGTTATCGATATTCTTAAGTGTCTGTTCAAAATGGAAAATTCCTTGAAAATAAACCCTCAAGATTATTAAACAAAAGGATTGATATCGCAATCAATACCAGTCGAGGTCACCATGATTGGTAGTGCCTTTTGGGACGAGATAGAAGCAAAATTTATGGAATAGGAAATCGTCGGAAATGTCTAAACGCTTAGTTGAATGTGCCAGTCTATTCAGGCTCTAATAAAGGCCTTGAAGATTCTGGTCCATGACTGAGCGAAGCAAATTTGGATGAATGATTGAATGCTAAACTGATTTTTACGATTTTGTCTGCTGATATATTTTGACTAGCGCTTTTGAATTCATTTGAAAATCCAGATTCTTGTTTTGGAGTTTTTGCCTCTTCAAAGCCGTACGGTTCTGCCCGCATATCAGGGGGAACTTTCGCGCGCGCAGCCTTGGCTTCGGTGCGGACTTTTTGTATTACTTCTTCATCCGTGGCACTTTTTGAGGGGTGATTAAATCTTCCGCTAAAACCTTCGTTGGCTGGTTTTGGCATTTCGGCTTTTCTTTCCCGAACGTCTGCTTGCATCCTGTTGAGAATAACTCGGCCTCGTTCGTTGGCTTCCACTCTCCAAACTTTCGGGGAATCCATAGGCTCTTGAATTTTAATCGGGGCTCGTTCTACCCTAACTTGCTCCAGTGACTTAATTTGAGCTTTTACCTCTTTGTACCATACGGCACGGGCGGCATTGTCTTTTGCTGGCGCGGTCGCCGCCGCGGTAAAAGACTTTTCAGGTCGTCTAAAATCCTCACCTTTTAGAATTGCCTGTATCGGTTTCGTTGAATGTGTGATCGCCAAGGCTGACACACTGACCGATAAAGTGGCCTTAAAATTCTTCGTCAAAGGTTCTTGCTTCAAAGTTGGGCGGTATTCTATCGGGACCTTTTCCCGTTTCTGTATAGCTTCGGTGACAATCTTCGCTTTGATAGTTTGAGGGGTGGTCGTCGCTTTCCACTCCGTGCGTACTGGCAAAGCGGGGGCTTTAAGGGCCGAGTGAACAAGGTTCACGCGCTGTTCAACCATCTGTACGAAAGCTTTATAATTATAATACTGCGTCTTTCTTGTTTGCAGGATTTCCATGTTTTTTCGCATCTCGGCCATACGCTCTTTTAGTGAGGCGCGGTAGATCGTACCGTAACGCGCCCTTTGTCGTTCAGCCTGGACTTCACGCTCGGCGGCGCGAAGGTTAAGCGCCGCTTCGTCCTTCGTCCGAACGACAAGGAGGGATTTAGCTATGTTGATAGCCGATTTTACGAGCGAGAGGACACGAGTGGGCAGACTGGTCTTTTCAGAGAGCAGTTTGAGGCGTTGCACCCGACCATCGAGGCGGTTCATAAGCCTGTCCAGTTCCTTGATCTGGTCTTCCAAAGGGACTGGTGTAAAAGCCGCACGCTGTGCGTTTAACCGTTTAATCTCCTCGTTAAGACCAAGGCGGGTTTCTGCCCTAGACTTAACAGGGGCGGCTTTTTCCTTCTTGGAAGAGGATGGTTCCTTTTTGGCGCCGGATGACGTTAAGCCCTTACTGTCACCGGAACCGGCTTTGCCCGTTTCGGTTTCGCCGTCCTCATCCTCTTCGTCGTCTTTCAGGCGGGTTTCTTCAAGTTCATCGTCGGCTGCCTCCCCATGCGTCCCAGCCTTGCCGACATGCTCTTGAGGGATACGGTCGATGCCTTGCGCTTCGAGGGTACGGCGGTCGATCTTGACCGCCTCGAACCCCGCCTGCTGCAAGGCCGCATTTGCGAGAATTTCCCAAACTTGGCGGATCAATTCGATCTGCTGCGGGCCTTGCTCCTTGTCGTCCAATATACGGGTCTTTTCGCCAAGCCCATCCTGTTTGACCACACGAGTCGTAAACAGAAGATGGGCGTGGTGGTTGCGGGGATCGTCGCTATGCTCTGGCATCGGCGCATGGATAGCCATGTCCACCGCAACCCCGTATTTGGAGACAAGGTACAACGCCATTTCGCGGGTGAGCGTCAGGCGTTGTTCTGCGGAAAGCTCATGCGGCAGGGCAAGGATAACCTCCCTTGCCACGCGGGAATTTTTCCGCGTTTCCGCAGCTTCCGCAGCGTTCCACAGAGTTAGCCTGTCCGCTAACTCGGCTGGTGCGGACTGGGGCAAAAAAATAGAGGCATTGATGATGCCTCTGCGGTTCCGGTAATTGTGGGATTGTCCGGTACGCTCGTCCTTCAGGACTGACCCAGACCGATACGCTGCTGCGGCAACCGCTGAGTGGTTGTCCGCCCGTGAGATTGTTCGCACCGAACAATGATAGATCGCCAAGGATTCCCCAATCCGTGTGTGTTCTATCTGATACCCATATGTGGGCTCTCACGGCCCTTTGAGTGCGCTGCAAACGCAGTTTGCGTAAGTGCGCTCTTAAGCTCTCTAGAATCTATGTTAAGGGAAAGGATTTTAAGAAAGGGATAACAAGGTTGGCCCTCTGCAACTTCTTTGTTTACGATTATTTTTGCAGCACAGCAAGAGACAAAAAGAAGCCCGCTACCGTGGGGACGATAGCGGGCATACTCTGTGTGAGGGGAGTATTCTATTCTTTGTTATCGTTGGCTTTACGCTTGGCGAGTTCCTGAACCGCCATGTCGAGCGCAACCTCTAAATCCCTGAACGGAACCCCGTTCATAATGGGATAAAGGTATTTTTCTCTGGGGCTGTATTTGGCCACATCGACAATTTTGAAAAGGAACGTCTGGAAACGCAGATCGTACAGGCTTTTCTCTTCGGGCTTCATATTGGCTATCGTCATGATGTCCTACGCTCTCTGCTCTATAGCAATATGTTTAAAAGCAGACCCAATGACGATAGCGGCCATAGCTTCACGGTACATGCGGAAATAACTCTTGTTAGCTTGGCGATAGAGTTTCACTGCGTCCTCGCATTGGCGTTGCAGGAAAACCCCTTCCAACTCCACCAAGTTGGCATCTACGGGTTTTCTAGTCTGGGCCTTGCGCCATTCACGCAAACGCCAAACCGCCATCATCGCTTGAGCGCGATACTTCTCCTGAAGCTCCGACATGGCTTTTACATCCATGTAATCCGGTACCTTCGCGGTTGGTTTAGGCTGGCGCAAATGGTCGATAATGTCCTGCGCTATAGCAGGGCCATAAAGCGTTTCTAGCTCATCCTGAAACTTTGAGAGATCAAGATTTCCTTTATTTACAGACACATACATATTCATTACTCCCACACACATTGGATAAATTAACTTCGATAGAAGGTTTTTTAGCCTATAATTATTAAAAATTTGTTAAGACATGATATTTTTATGCCTTGAAAGAAAAATTTTATCTGTTATAAGCTAATTCTTATGATTGAAGGGTATCAATTAAGAGCAGCGCGGGCGCTGGTAGGAATGTCCTTAAAGGATCTATCTGAACGGGTAGGCGTCGGTCAGCCCGCTATTTCCGCGTTTGAGAACGGCCAGAGCGAGCCGTATACCCGCACAATTAAAAAATTACAGGAAGCCATGGAAATGGCAGGCGTGGAATTCACCTCCACGGGCGTACAAATGAGAACAACGCCATTTTATTTGTTACGCGGTGAAAACTGGTATCTGGAATTGCTAGATGATGTCTATGACACACTTATGGACACACCAAATGCAGAAGTTCTTATCGATGGAGTGGATGACAGTAAATCATCAACAGCCGTGGTCGAGAAAATACGAAAGATCAGGAACTCGGGCATTAAAATGCGCATGCTCTCAGAACGCGGAAACACTTATGTTTCTGGTCGCTTAGAAGAATATCGCACGATACCCAAAGAGTATTTTGAAAACTGGATTACGATGATCTACGGCGATAAGATCGCTATCTCCGTAGACAATGAAACCGGCGCAACCATTATTAGAGATAAAGGCATGGTGAGTGCCTATCGTGATCGTTTTAATCTTTTATGGTCGATGCTACCGCAACCTGAGAAGACAACAGCCGATGTCCGTTTTTAAATATAAAGTGAAGCCACTTAAAAAAGGCGGAGATCAGTCATTATCGACAGCCCGCCTAGATATTTCTGTCGGCATGGAATATCATGAAGGTGCGAAATTAGAAGCCACAGTGGAATGGGCGAAAAGCCGCTATCAATCAGTTATTATTTCTGTAGCCGACACGCTCCAGCGCTATAACCTGAACGGGGACTATGCTTTATCCTTGGCGCTAGGCGACGAATGGATTGAAAGAAATCAGGACATTATTAAAGGTTGCATCATCCAAAGGTGGGATGATGTTATAAATCATCCTTACTACGATATTCGGCGCGTTCAAGCCCTATATCTTTCGAACCGGGCGTTTCGTCTGCTGATAGAAGACCAGATCAATTCATTAAAATTTCAAAAAACGTCCAGAGAAGCATCGGTCGAATATCTTCTCGAAGAGATCGCGGGATTTGCGGTTTTGTTTAGAACCCAGCCCGCAATAGACATTTATCCAGGATCCTTCTTAAAACTATGGGAAGCGTTTCGCAAAAACCTAATTCCCGTTTCACCGAGAATCCTCGCCTCGGCTTCTACATTGCAAATAGGCCTTTTACGCAAGGCTGGCTAAGGGCTCACTTCATTATCAGACTGGTTCTTGGCCAAAGAATATCCTGTCTTCTTCACGTTAATGGCCGAGGCATCCAGCGTATTTTTCAAATGCGCGGCATAGTGTTTCTCGATCATTTCGACACTGGTGCGACAGTTTTTAGCGATTTGATAGATATCGGCGCCTTCCAACAAACGCATACAAATATACGTATGGCGTAGGCTGTAGGATGTCCGGGCTTTTCCATCCCGGTCTTTTCTTAGTTTTTCTTTATCAAGAATGGATTTAAACATTTTGACATGGCTTCCTGGGAAGACTTTATCCATGGGCTGCGGGTAGACTGGCTGTCCATCTTTCCCCTTGCCCTGTTTGGCGCGTTGCAAAAGCCGCTCATACGGGCGAACCGCCCCCGCTGTGCTTTTCACCGCGCTTGCCCCTCGAACCTCTATCACGAGGATGCGCTCCCCTGTTGCCGCATCTTCGACAATCTCTATGTCTCGATGCTGCAAATTCTTCGCCTCATCTGGGCGAAGTCCCGTATTACCCATGAACAAAACATAGTCGTGTAATTGTTCTGCCGGCCATTTGAATTGCGGCAGAGCGTCCTTTGCATTTTTTCGCGTGGCCTCATAAAGCTGTTTGTATTCTTTCGGACTGAACCATGCGCGATGCGATACTTTCCCTGAAAGTTTGAAAGGCTTGGAAGTGTCGGGAATGCTCTCCAGCCATTCGTGGCGAAGGGCTGTTTTTAAAACCTGATTCAAGGTCACAATTTCATTGTGTAAGGTTTTTGGCGCGGGGATCGCGCCTTCTTTAAATGTCCTGTTATCTTTTGCATTGGGATTCTTTTCTTTCAACGGGGTCATGCGGAATACGCGGTATTCCTGCACCTTGCTGCCTGTGACTTTGGAGATAGGCAGATCGCCAAAGAAAGGCAGCAGGTGAACGCGCAAACGCCCCACATGACCTTTGACCCATGCGGGGCTGCGCTGGCCTTCGGTGATGGTCGAGTATTCTTTGATGAATTGATCCGCTACTTCGCGGAACGTCTTCTCTGTCTTCTGGGGTATTCCGAGCGTCCCTACGCTGGCTTTGCCGCGCAGCTCGAAATACCATTCTTCTGCAAAGTGGATAGCCTCATGCAATATCGTCTCTTTCGTAGAGGCGCGATAATTCTTCCCGCGCCAGTAAGCGGCACAGTACCAATAGGAACTTTTGGGACGTTTGAAAACGTAGGCCTTGCCGCCTAGAACTGGGTAAGTCGTTTGATCCATGGCATAACTCCCCTGCACACTAAAAAGTGGGTAAGTAGTGGGTAAGTCCAATTATGCCGGATTATGTTTAACGAAGGATTTACAAGGTATTGAAATCATTCGAAAGATTGGTTGCGGGAAGAGGATTTGAACCTCTGACCTTCAGGTTATGAGCCTGACGAGCTACCGGGCTGCTCCATCCCGCGACAAGGGAAGTAAATCGGTTCGTGTTTATAGGCTTTGGGTATCTCTATTGCAACGGTAAACTGGAGCAGAAGTCACGCTTTTTTGATAAAAATTAATATTATGAAAAATTAAACTGCTTTGTCTTTTTTGAAACGGTCGACACCCTCGCAAATCAGCTTTTTCGCCTCAGCGGCATCGCCCCAGCCCTTCAGCTTCACCCATTTGTTTTTCTCGAGATCTTTGTAATGCGCAAAGAAATGTTCGATCTGCTCACGAAGGATAGGGCGGATGTCTTTCAAATCTTCCACATTGTCATGATAGGGGTGCAAACGCTGCACCGGCACGGCGATGATTTTCTCATCAAGCCCTTTATCGTCTTCCATCAAGAGAACGCCTACAGGGCGCACGCTGATGACTGCACCCGGCATAACCGGAACCATGCCTAGAACCAGAACATCAACGGGATCGCCATCTTCCGAAAGTGTGTGCGGTACGAAACCGTAATTGCCCGGATAATACATCGCCGTGTGAAGAAAGCGATCGACGAACATGAATCCCGATTCTTTATCGAGTTCGTATTTCACGGGATCGCCACCCATCGGGTTTTCAATGATGACATTAACTTCTTCGGGGATATTATTCCCGGCACTGATTTTGGATAAGCTCATGGGCGGACTATATAGGGGTTTTTCACAATTTTTCCAGTAAAATATACATTTACGGCTCCTTCTCGGCCATCTTATACTTTGGGTCGATGGAATTGTTTTTCGGGGGAAGTTCCGGCCATCTTCTGGCCGACCGGCGATACGATAGTGCGCTTCAATATGCCCAAGACGGGGATATGGAGGCAGCGCTTGATCTCATCCGCCAAGGCCTCGAAATGGCGCCGGACTGGCCGCCGTTCCATTTCCATCTGGGTGAGTTTTTGTGGAAGAAAGGCGAGAACCGTGAAGCCATCGCCTCGCTTCTCAAATACCTTGTCATGGACCCGCAAGATAAAATGGGTGCAACCGTCAAGCTTGTGCTACTCGGCGCGCTACCATTACCAAAAACGCTTCCGCCCTCTTACGTGCAATCCCTGTTCGATCAGTACGCACCGCGCTTCGATAAAGTTTTGGTCGAAGATCTAGATTACCGCACACCACGTTTTTTGTCGTCGGCCGTGCAAAAGATTACAAATAAAAAATTCAATCGCGTTTTAGATTTGGGATGCGGAACCGGCCTTGCGGCAGCACAATTCAAAAAACACGCAGATTGGATTGAAGGGGTCGATTTATCGTCCGCCATGATCGGACAGGCAAAGAAAAAAGAATTCTTCCACGCGCTTCATGTGGACACGATCGAAGATTTTCTAGCGGAGCCGCGAGAACCATATGATTTGATTTTATGTGCAGACGTATTTGTTTATATCGGCGCGCTTGAGAAGATTTTTACAGCCGTATCGGCCCAAATGACCGATGACGGGTTGTTCGCATTTAGTGTTCAGGGACTTTCTTCCGGCACATGGAAACTTCGCCAAGACCATCGTTATTCCCATTCGCAAGATTATATCGAAAGCTGCGCCAAAGGCGTTGGCTGGAATATTCTATCATGCGAGAACGTCGTGCTACGCAAGGACGCGGACCTGCCCGTCATGGGCATGGTATTTGTCTGCGGCAAATGACTAAGCCGGCATAGGTGTTGAGAAATCTACTTTTTCTCTGGCCGCGATATGGCTTAAC
>CAYYPX010000032.1:0-2759 GCA_964473655.1 uncultured Micavibrio sp. | reverse complement strand
TAACGGCCGGATAATTTTGTGTTAAATGTGCATGCAGATTCCGTACCAGCAATTGCCTCATGCCTTTAACACCGCTGATGTTGCTGATAGAATAAAAGATCATAGATTGTGCAACCTCACTCATGTCCTTAATAGGATCATGAAGAATTTGGACAACGTTTCCATGAAGATCACGTTCTGTTTCGATTGACGCCACATCTTTATAAATGTAAATCGCGCAATGAATTGTTCCGTCATCGCCCTTCAAGGCATAACAGGTTTTGTTTTTACCCTCGCCGCCAAGACGATATTGTAAAAGACCTTCGATATCTTCTGCACCCTTATGAACGCGGTCATGGCCGAGCAATTGTTTTATGATTTCAATTGGGGATTCCGGTGTGATTTCAATGAAAGTCACAGCGTGCGCAGGATCTGGATGCTGAAAATAGATTACACCTTCGGTCACGACATCATTAAACACAGCAGCAACGGCACTCATAAAAATCCCTTCATGTTCTATATATCTTATGGTTATAGCAAAGCGGCTATACCGCGGACAGTGGGCAAAGAGCGGTTTTCCTAACAAAAATTGCGACAAAACCGGCAATTTGGTTAAGATATAAGCTTGAAACACGAGAATGGAGAACGCCTATGGCCCGCCCCCGCTTCCTACCCCTCATGACCGCCGCCTTGCTATTCGCAACGCCCGTGTTCGCACAAGGCGATGAGCCGATTGATTGGAAGAAAGGGCCATGGGGCGATCTGGTTTCCACCATCGGCACTTATGATTACAACACAGTTCTTACTTACCCGGCGGTAAAAGCAAAACTGGATGAAATACTCAAAGGCACGTCGATTGATTTGAAAAAAGAATTTGAAGTCAGCACACCGATCGGCTTTGAAAATGATTGCCTGATCCTTTCAGGAAATCAAGCCAAGAAAGGCGATACGAACGCCGCCTATATGAATGTGTGCGTATCGAATGAATCAATTCATCTGGCAATTTTTGATAGCGGGAAAATTTCAATTCATTCGGCAGCAGAAAAATTCCAATACCTGCCCACAGGTCTTCGCATCTGGTCTTATCTGCGCTCAAATCCATCGGTTGATGTCACAGCGAAGCCTGATAGCGTCAGTTTAAATTAAACAACTCTTTCGATTATATTTTTAGTGTGGGTTCTTGGTATGCGAAGACATACTGATGACCATCCGATGACATGGCCTCTGTGGCCAACACAACCTCTGGCCCCATCTTCAATCGGAATGCGCTCAATAGATCATGTACGATTGCGTCCGCTTCTTCTGAATGAATGGAAAGTGTCAGGCCATTCTCGTGTCTTGTTTCCACGATATGTGGCTCTTTTTCCGTCATTGAGTACGCGAGCATAGTTGCACTTGTTGCAAATCCCGCAGCTATCGTTGCACCCTTCAATATCAGATCAATCCGTCCCATGCCGCTATTCTACAAAAGGCAGGTTAACCACGCGTTAGCACATCTATAATTCATTGATTTAAAAAACAAAAAGCCCGCCATAAGGCGGGCAGGTTTTGCGATCTTGTACATCGTGCATAGGTTATGAGGTTTTCAAAATGTGTTTGAAAGACTTGGCAGTGACCTACTCTCCCGCGACTTAAGTCGAAGTACCATTGGCGCTAAGGTTTTTCACGGTCCAGTTCGGAATGGGATGGGGTGTTGCACTCTTGCTAGAACCACCAAGTCATTCAAACACACATTGAAAAAGTAAAAACAAACTTCAGACTCAAATGCTTGAGCAGATTTAATACTGCGCGCGCGAAATCATAACCAGATGAACTGGAATGACTTAAATTCAAGCCGATCGAGCAATTAGTAACAGTTAGCTTCATACCTTACGGTACTTCCACATCTGTCCTATCAACGTCATGGTCTATAACGGCTCTGATAGGGAGTCCTAGTTTTGAAGGAGGCTTCCTGCTTAGATGCTTTCAGCAGTTATCCCGTCCGCACATAGCTACCCTGCGGTGCCGCTGGCGCGACAACAGGTACACCAGAGGTGCGTTCACCCCGGTCCTCTCGTACTAGGGGCAACTCTTCTCAAGACTCCAACACCTGCAGCAGATAGGGACCGAACTGTCTCACGACGTTCTGAACCCAACTCACGTACCTCTTTAAATGGCGAACAGCCATACCCTTGGGACCTTCTCCAGCCCCAGGATGAGATGAGTCGACATCGAGGTGCCAAACAGCGCCGTCGCTGTGGACGCTTGGGCGCTATCAGCCTGTTATCCCTAGAGTACCTTTTATCCGTTGAGCGATGACCCTTCCATATGGAATCACCGGATCACTATGACCATCTTTCGATTCTGCTCGACATGTACGTCTCGCAGTCAGGCGGGCTTATGCCATTGCACTCCACAGACGATTTCCGACCGTCCTGAGCCCACCATCGCGCGCCTCCGTTACTGTTTGGGAGGCGACCGCCCCAGTCAAACTACCCACCATGCAGGGTCCCTGTCCTGGATAACAGGACTAGGTTAGACACGCAGAGATTCCAGGGTGGTATCTCAACGGCGACTCCACGACCACTAACGTGATCGCTTCAAAGTCTCCCACCTATTCTGCACAAGAAAATCGGCGTGCCACTGCAAAGCTATAGTAAAGGTTCATAGGGTCTTTCCGTCTAACTGCAGGAACCCCGCATCTTCACGGGGAATTCAATTTCGCTGAGTCTGTTCTGGAGACAGTGGGGAGATCGTTACGCCATTCGTGCAGGTCGGAACTTACCCGACAAGGAATTTCG
>CAYYPX010000031.1:0-15792 GCA_964473655.1 uncultured Micavibrio sp. | reverse complement strand
CGGTTCCGAGCTGACGGATGAAATCATCGGCCTTTGGGATAAAAACAACAACAAAGTTATCGACAATAAGGAGTTCTACACGAACGCCATGGTGGTTTACGAGCCAGTAGAATACAGCAAGCGTACCTATCAAGATGTCGATGGTAAGATGAAGTTGACTCAAGAAGAGTACACTCTTCGCTTGCAACAACTTCCGGCCTATCGCAACTTGAACAAAGATGGAAACGAAGGTCTCACTCTGTATGAATTTACAGGCGTTGGATTCCAAGATGCTGACAACAACAACGACAATCAGGTCAGCTATGATGAGCTAAAGGCTGCTTTCTACGCGAAGGAAGGTCTCGCCCCTAAGCCATTGAAGATCAACTAGCGGAGGTTTGTCATGTTGGAGTTTTTGAAAAAGCTATGTCATTCCGGTGAAGCTGCATCGACTACCACACTTGAGGAGGTTCGCGAGCAGGATCGTGAAGCACGTGAATTAACCGAAAAGCAGATTGATAAAGCTTTGAAAGACACCATGGACGCCAGCGACCCAGTCGCTAAATATTAATTCCTTTCCTAGAGGAAATACGGCAAAACCGGACCCATGCCTGTGGGTCCGGTTTTGTTTTATTGACATATTTTTCATGGCGGTGTTTCCTGAATGGGTAACCAATGGGTATTGCTATGATCGAAATTCCATCGACACCTCGAAAACTGGACTGCGTCAAAACGTTTAATTCGATCGTTTCTTGGATCGAAGAAACCGCACGTAAAGAGCGCGCGCCCGGTTTGATCGTGGGCATCAGCGGTACCGATTCAATCCTCACATTCCTTGCTTGCGCGAAAGCCTTTGAAAATCTGGGCAAACCTGATCGTGTTCTAGGTTTGAATTTCGAGCACACTTCAAAAAATGAATTTGCAGGGAAGGGGCAAGCATTTGAATGCGCGAAAACTTCCGGCAATTGGGTAAAAGAAGAAATTTTTCCATGGCTAAAAACAGTGGCTCCGCACGCCAAGCTGGAAGTGGACGATACAATTCCGCACAGCGATGAAAATGTGCGCTGGGGACATCTTTTCAGCCGCTCTGTAAAGGAAACCAATGCCCGTCAAGGTTTGGTGTCTGAGCATTATTTTCCTGTCGGAACGCGCAACGCCACGGAACAGGCACTTGGCACATATAGCCAGATTTCAAAAAGCGTCAGCCTTCTTCCCATCATCAATCTCTTTAAAAGCGAAGTGCTGGAGCTTTGTGAATTTTTGGGCGTTCCGCAAATCGCCATCGATAAGAGCCGCGAGATTGATTGCGATTGCGGCAGGTTCGATGTGCAGGCCAACCACATGCGCGAACTGGACCTATTCATCATGGCCCGCCAAAATCTTCTTTCCAAAGAATTTGTGAAACAAGCTATGCCGCAAGATGTTTACGCCGCCGTCATGGAATTCTATGCTGAAGAAACGGATTTAAACGCTTACCGCCCGCGTACGCCCTATCTGCCGGAACATAATCTTACGATTATCGGATAATGACTATGCAGTATGGTGCTTTGAAAAAAATGTTTGATACGGCAAAGGCCGACAATGGTGATCCCACTGTGATCAGCCATCTATTGCCGGATTTGATGAGGGCGAATGACAAGGTAAGGCTTTATAAGCTGGCAGCTCTTTATAAAAAGGGAAAAGAGGCTTGGCTTCCGGAAATGTTGACTTTGCTCAACACGCGTAGCTTTTCTCTGGTGGAAAAAAAGCGTTTCTTGAAGCGTATCTTCGGGCGAGAGATCAGCGATTTCATCCAAGGTAAAAAAATCGGTGCGATGATGGCGGATTCTTGCGCCCGTATAGGCCGCATAGGTTTTTCATTCCCGCAATGGCGATTCGTCAGCCAAGGTTTCAATCAAGCATCCTTGCTCGAACGCTACGGTTATACAAAACTAAATCGCGATACCGATGTCCGCGATGAGGCTCTGCCAAAGAGCAATCCGGCGCGGGACGAATATGGCACGGGGTTTGTGGATCATGATGGTGAATGGACCGTAGAATATCGCCGTGCCTATATTTTATGCTCGCGGCAATCGGAAGATAATCAGGCGACGGTGATCATTCGTAACAATTCTTATTTCTTTGGGCGTGATAGACTCCCGCAGCCAGCCTACATATCGACGGAGCGTTTCAGCCAAGATGATTTGAAAAATCTGGGTAAGGATGATTTTGAAAGCGGCCGCTTCGTTCCATTGCAGGATTTCCTCAAAGGTGATGTAGAGCTAACGACAAAGATAAAAATCTTGAGCGAATTGCTCGATCATTTTGACAAGGCAGATTCAGATCTATCGAAATGGTTATCAAAGGGGCAGGGGCTTCGGGATCTGATCGGCTTTGCGGACTTTTCTTTAGAGCGTATGGCAAAAGGCAATGACAAGCCGCCTTTCTATCTGGCGGTCGTGGACAATAGGAATCCTCCATGGTTCCCAAGTCGTACCCTGCCGATTTCGCCGGAAACGGTTCAATCCATGCGTGATTTTGCCGATGGTAAGGGGAGCTATAGGTATGGGCATAGTCTGCACTCTATTTTTAGCCATGCCCGCTATGACCAAACCAAAATGGTCCTTCTGAGCGGCCCAACCGGGGATTTACCCGTAAAGCCCGGTTTTTCTTTGACTTAGGCCCAAAAATGGCTATAAACCACGGTATTCCCACGAAGCGGGGGTTGAAATACCCTCCGGCGAGCATGGCTCACCCCTGAAAAAGGTAAGCGGGACAACAACTTAATAAAGAACCAGAAGGAACCTGATATGAGCGATAAACGCCCAAATGCTAAACACAAAATCGACCGCCGCCTGAACTGCAACCTGTGGGGCCGCGCAAAATCCCCTTACAACACCCGTCAAACGGGCCCGGGTATGCACGGCGCACGCCGTCCAAAGCCTACCGATTACGGTATCCAGTTGTTTGCCAAGCAAAAGCTGAAAGGTTACTACGCGAACATCGGCGAGAAAAAATTCCACCGTTACTATGAAGAAGCCGTGCGCCTGAAAGGTGATACAGGTCAAAACCTGATCGGCCTTCTGGAGCGTCGTCTGGATGCAGTTTGCTACCGCGCGAAATTCATTCCAACCGTTTTCGCGGCTCGCCAGCTGGTGTCCCACGGTCACGTAACAGTGAACGGCAAGATCGTAACAATCGGTTCCTATCAGGTTCGCGAAGGCGACAAGATCGAACTGACGGAAAAAGGCCGCGGCATGGCTATCGTTATCGCCGCTCTGGAATCCGCTGAACGCGATGTTCCTGAATATGTCGAAGTAGACGCGAAAGCCGGCAAAGCGACGTTCTTGCGTACGCCAAAGCTGGAAGACGTTCCATACCCAGTCCAAATGGAACCGCACCTCGTGGTCGAATTCTACTCCCGTTAATTGGTACGGGACGAAACAAGAAAAGCCGCCCATCGGGCGGCTTTTTGCATTTCTTAACCTTGATTTGGTATATTGGAGTTGAGATTAACTCCCTAACTACATCGCCCTTTACGGGCGGTTTTTTTATGCCTTGCGGAATATCCGGTGTTCGATGGCGTGCATACCGGCGTCGGCGAAAGTCTTCATGATCATAAACGGAATGATGCCCGCTAGACCCACGGAATCCGTTGCCAAACCAAAGACAATCACAAGATGCATGGGGATAATGCGTAGGTACGGATAGAACATCAACGTGCCGAGGTTAGGCTTACTATCTTTGAAATCGTGCAGCTTGTTGTGTTTATAGGAATAGACGTGCGCGGCGATAAAGCCGGTAAAGGCCAGAACCAAGGATATGGCTGTTGCGGGCGAGGATAGGGAGATCGGCATATCGTTGATAAGAAAGAGGGCGTATCCGAAATGAAAAAATCCATAATGAAAAACAAAAAATCCCGTCATTTCTTTTTGTGCCTGACGCGTTTCTGGCACCGGCTGGTCGTTGGACGTCACGCCAGCTGTGCTGAATTTTTTGAGTGTACCCATACGGTAGGCGTTGATAATGCCGATCAGAATGCTTTGAAACCAATAGGTCCATAAAATTTCCGAGAACGACCAGCTTTCTGTGGTCGCCAGAACCATGGCAAAAATATTACCGCCGACAACGGCCCAGAGGCTCGGGTCTTTAAACATCGGATGATCCTTTGTTCTTTTTGCCGGTAAGGGCGGTGATCAAGCCATGGAACGTATTGATTTCCTGTGATGTCATTTCGGCGCGGCCCAGCATGTTTTTCAAATTGCGCATCACGTTGGGCTGCATTTCCTGCGTGCGGAAGAAATGACCGCTGCGAAGTTCTTCTTCAAGGCGATTATAGAGATTGTTCAGTTCTTCATGTGCAGCGGGTAATTCCCGCGGCGCGTTCGGATTTTCTCCGCCCGCCTGAAACCATTCATACGCGCACAGCAAAACACCTTGGCCGAGATTGAGCGAAGAAAAATCCGGATTGACTGGAATGGTGATGATGGCGTGAGAAAGGGCGACATCTTCATTGTCCAGCCCCGCGCGCTCCGCGCCGAACAGATAGGCGCATTTTTGCCCCGATGCTTCACGAGCGCGACAATCAGTTGCGGCTTCTTTCGCTGTCATGACAGGTTTGACCATATCGCGCGGACGGGCCGTAGTAGCGTAAGTGTAATGGCAATCGGCGAGAGCTTCGGCGGTTGTGTTGTAAACTTTCACCGGCGGCATTTTTTCAAACGCACCGGACGACATCGCATCCGCGCGTTCATTCGGCCATCCGTCGCGGGGGTTCACAATGCGTAATTCATCAATGCCGCAATTCAGCATCGCGCGGGCAGCAGCGCCGATATTTTCCCCCATCTGCGGATTGACGAGGACGATGACGGGTTTCATTGGCAATGTTTGTCAAAAAGGTGCTCGAAAGACGCAACTTTTTCTGAATTGTGGGGAGTAGAATCTAGGTTCTCTCTAAACGCTAAACAAACCGCAAAATGTTGCGAGCTAAGATTTATATACATTCCACCAACAATTAGCATCGCAACAAATATTGTCCAAAATGCAGTCTTGCTAACGTTTGTATCTATTTTCACTTAAGCGGCCTTTTTAAGCAGACGTTCCTTGACCTTTTCAGGGCCGAGGAGAGGAAGCAGGACAGGAAGTTCCGGTCCGTGTTCCATGCCGGTCAGCGCAACACGGATTGGCATGAAAAGGTCTTTGCCTTTTTTGCCGGTTTTTTCTTTCACCGCGTTGATCCATGTATTGAACGTGGTTTCGTTCCATGGCGCGGGCGGCAAAACATCAGCGGCAGCAGCGGTGAAAGCGGGGTCTGCGATGTCAGCCTTGACCGGATTGTGTGTCACCTTCCACCAGTCCTTGATGTCGTCGAGTTTGTTCAGGTTCGGGCGCACGGCATTCCAGAAATTTTCATCGATGCCTTTGAGATCGGCGAGGCGGTCTTTGACTTGGGCAAACGGTGTCTGATGCAAAATCTTTGCGTTCAAACGATAGAGTTCATCGACATCGAATTTCGGCGTGTTGCGCGAGAATTTTGTAAGCGAGAAACCTTGGATCAATGGTTCAAGCGACGAAAACGGCTCAATCGGATCGGAAGAACCGAGGCGGCCCATCAATGAGACAAGTGCCATAGGCTCCAGACCTTCTTCTTCCTGAACGCTTTTCACCGAAAGGGAGCCAAGACGTTTGGAAAGCTTGCCGCCTTCCGCATCGGAGATCAGTGGCAGGTGTGCGAATTCCGGTTTGAATGGCTTACCTTCGACTTCAGAAATCGCTTCGAACATCTGGATGTGGCAGGCGGTGTTGGAGACATGGTCTTCGCCGCGCACGATGTGGGTGATGTCGGTATCGTAATCGTCGATCACAGAACAAAGGTGGTAAAGTGGGCGACCATCTTCGCGTATCACGACAGGGTCGGACATTTCGCGTTCTTTAAACAACACTTCGCCGCGGACAAGATCGTTCCATTGTGTTGGACCATCATTCAGCATAAAACGCCAATGCGGCTTGCGGCCTTCTTTTTCGAACGCGGCCTTTTCGGAATCGGTGAGTTTTAAAGCGGCGCGATCATAGATCGGCGGTACGCCACGCGATAATTGCGTCTTGCGCTTCAGGCCGAGCTCTTCCGCTGTTTCGTAACAGGCGTAAACGCGGCCGGATTTTTTCAGTTTTTCGATGACGACGTTGTAACGATCGTTGCGGTCTTTCTGGTTGAAGGTTTCATCCCAGTTCAATCCCATCCATGTCAGGCCGGTTTTGATCGCGGCTTCATATTCGGGAAGGGAGCGTTCTGTGTCGGTATCATCGATACGGAGCAAAAAGTGCCCCTTGTTCGCGCGGCCAAACAACCACGTAACGATGGCCGTGCGCGCGTTGCCGACATGCAAAAAGCCGGTAGGAGACGGGGCAAAACGGACGCGAACGGACATGGGCGTATTTCCTTAAAGTTGGCCTATAGAGATAGCCGTTTTCCTATGATTTTTCAATGGAGAAGCGGTGGCCGTTGGTAATCGGGTAGCGGCGGTCGCGGCCAAAGGCGCGGGTGGTAATTTTGGGGCCGGGTGCAGACTGGCGGCGCTTATATTCGGCCAAATCGAGCAGGCGGAACACCTTTTTCACCGTAGCGTCATCAAAACCTTTGGCAATCAGGTCTACCACGCCCAAATCCTGTTCGATCAGACCATCCAGAATGGCATCCAGAATATCATAAGGCGGCAGGCTGTCTTGGTCCGTTTGGTTGGCCCTTAGTTCTGCCGTTGGGGCCTTGGTAATGATCCGCTCCGGAATAACGGAGGAGATCGCATTCCGCCAACGTGAGAGTTCGTAAACCTTGGTTTTATAGACGTCTTTTAGAACATTATATCCGCCGCACATATCGCCATAGAGCGTGGCATACCCGACGGCCATTTCCGATTTGTTGCCTGTCGTCAAAACCATCCAGCCTGTTTGATTGGATAATGACATCAAAATCAAACCGCGGGCGCGGGATTGCATATTTTCATGGGCGAGGCCGGAAAGATTGTCGATGGTTGCTTCGAAGGCCCGCATCGCGGGTTCGATAGAAATGACTTCGTATGAACAGCCCAAAGCTTTGCAACAGTCTTCCGCATCGTCAAAGCTTTCTTTCGATGTGAAGGATGATGGCATCATCACGCAGCGCACCTTATCCGCGCCGAGAGCGTCAACGGCGATGGCGGCGGAGAGGGCGGAATCGATTCCGCCGGACATTCCTATGATGACGCCTTTAAACCCGTTCTTATCGATGTAATCTTTCAGCGAGCGTTTCAGCACGGCATAAATCGTGTCGTTCGTGGGCGGGATGGTAACGTTGTTGCCAATCGGGCCAACATATGTTTCGCAATATGGCGCGAGGAAAACCATTTTGCCCGTTGCGTCGAACACCATGGAACCGCCGTCATAGACGAGATCATCCTGTCCGCCCATCTGGTTCACATAGACAATAGGAAGACCGGTTTCTTTTACGCGCGCGCGCAAGACTTCCTCGCGCATCGCGTGTTTTTTCTGATGATAAGGGCTTCCGTTAGGCGAGAGAATGATTTCCGCGCCTTGTTTTTTCAAATGCGCGGCGGCAGGCGGGAACCAGATGTCTTCGCAAATTACGATACCGAGTTTAACGCCTTTGAATTCAACAGGCTCAGGCAAGGGGCCGGAAGCGAAGATACGCTTTTCATCAAACACACCGTAATTGGGCAGATTGTTTTTGAACACAGTGTGTTTTATTTTGCCATCTTCAATGAGCAGTGCGGCGTTATATGTTTTGTTGCCATCCGTCCACGGCGTGGTAAAAATATAAGCGCAAGATGTTTTGGTGTTCTTGATAAAATCTTTCGTGGCGTCCATGCATTCGCGCACGAAAGATGGTTTTAGCGCGAGGTCTTCCGGCGGATAGCCACAGATGACGAGTTCGGTAAAAACGACAAGATCGGCGTCTTTGCAATCTTCGAGAGCTTTTTTAACAAGGCTGAGATTGTAGGAAATGTTCCCGACAATCGGGTTGAGTTGGGCGATAGAAATCTTCAGCCCATCAATCATCCTTTTTTCGCCGCTTTCAATTCATCAGCGACGAGGAACGCTAGTTCCAAAGCTTGATTGGCATTCAAGCGCGGGTCGCACGCCGTGTGGTAACGCGATGATAAATCTTCCGCCGTGATTTTGTCTGCACCGCCGATACATTCCGTGACATTTTGTCCGGTTAGTTCAAAGTGAACGCCACCAGCGTGTGTGCCTTCGGTGCGGTGAACGGCAAAAAAGTCACGAACTTCAGATAGGATATTATCGAATTTACGGGTTTTATAACCTGTCGAAGAAACCTGCGTATTGCCGTGCATCGGATCGCATACCCATGCAACGTTGCGACCTTCTTTTTTCACGGCGCGGACGAGCGGTGCAAGATTGTCGATCACTTGACCGGCACCCATACGGGCGATCAGTGTCAAGCGTCCTGCTTCATTCTCCGGATTGATAACATCGATAGAATGTAGAAGCGTATCGACATCCAGTTTCGGCGGAACTTTCAAACCTATCGGGTTTTTGATACCGCGAACGAATTCGATCTGCGCGCCGTCATTCTGGTTTGTGCGAGCGCCGATCCATAAGAAGTGGGCGGAGGTGTCATACCAGTCGCCAGATGTTGAATCCACGCGGGTCATCGCTTGTTCGTATGGGAGTAGCAAGGCTTCGTGACAGGTATAGAAATCTGTTTCGCGCATGGCCGGAACTGTTTCGCCGGAAATACCGCAAGCCTTCATAAACGCAAGCGCACGATCGATTTCATTCGCCATTTTTTCGTAGCGCTCGGTCAGTGGAGAATCTGCAATGAAATCCAAATTCCAGCTATGAACTTTTGCAAGGTCTGCATAACCGCCTTGGGCAAAAGCACGGAGCAGGTTCAACGTCGCCGCTGATTGATTGTACGCACGGATCATACGTTGCGGGTCTGGATGGCGGGACTCAGGTGTAAAATCCATGCCGTTGATGATATCGCCGCGATAAATCGGCAGCGTCACGCCATTTTTGGTTTCTTCCGGTTCCGAACGTGGTTTGGCGAATTGTCCGGCAACGCGGCCCATTTTTACGATTGGCACAGTACCGCCGAACGTCATGATGATCGACATCTGGAGCAACACGCGGAATGTATCGCGAATTTTGTTCGCGCCGAATTCGGCAAAGCTTTCGGCGCAATCGCCGCCTTGTAGAACAAATGCGTTACCGGCGGCAACATCGGCCAGTTGTGCCTTCAAACGGCGTGCTTCACCGGCGAAGACGAGTGGCGGCATAGCTGAAATCACGTCTTCGGCTTCTTTGAGGGCATTGGCGTCGGGATAGGTCGGCAATTGTTTTGCCGGCTTGTCGCGCCATGTTTGGGGGGTCCAGTTTTGTGTCATAATCTATTGCCGTCGATAAGTATTTAATTCCAAAAAGTTGTAAGGCAATCGGCCGCAAAAAGCCAGTAAATCCGTTATTCTTCTGACTGTTGCAGGGCCTTGGAATTCCAACGTCTATGCAGCCAGAGCCATTGGGCCGGATGCTGGCGAACCCAGCTTTCGAGGAGGGCGTGGGCATGTGCCACCATAGTCTCTTCACCTTGTCCTTTGGTATAAAAGGGCGGGTGGATGGTCAGGCGGAAGTTACATCCTTCAATTCGCTCCACCTGAAACGGTAACAGAGGGCACTGGAATTTCTCCGCTAGCTGGGCAAAGGCAGGGCTGGTCATGGCGGGACGCCCCATAAAGGGAACGGCAATACCCGCATTATATTTTTGGTCGATCAGGAGCGCGAGGCGTTTGCCCTCTTGTAATGTACGGATCATGTCGCGCGTGCCGGTACGGGATTTTGGAATGTAATTGCCGCGCTCTTCGGGATTACGCGCCCGATCGAGCAGATATTCCGCATAGGGATTGTTAGGTGCGCGATAAAGTCCAGACACGGGCCAGTCAATCTTGTAATTGAAATAGAAGGGGAGCAATTCCCAGTTGGCGAAATGTCCGCCGATGATGATACATGGATTGTTTTGGCCAATGGCTTGCAGGTTTTGTTCGCCGATAATTTCAGTATGGTTTTGAATGATGGTTTTAAGATGAGGGTATTCCGCAATGACGCGGCCGAGATTGTCCCACATATCCCTAACGATTACGCGAAGATCGGATTCCGGCTTTTGCGGAAAGGCGTGACGTAAATTGTCGAGAGCTTTTTTCGAGGCGCCTAGGTGTGGGCCAATCGTGCGGCCAATCCACCCGCCGCAAGCCGATGCCATTTCTGCTGGCATAAGCCCGAAAATAAAAAAGGCCAACCACAAAACGATGGCTTCGAGAAGATGGCTTATTTTCATGACAGGCTTTTCAGCAGGTTGATAATCTCCTGCGGTTTTTCAAATGCCATTGAAACCTGCAAAACTTCGGCTTGGAATGAGGCAGGTAAGCGCACGGAATCTTTTTCGGTGGTGATAAGTGTTGCCGACCCTGCGACTTCGGTCAGTTTTTTCAAATCGGATTCGGAATAGGGATGATGGTCTGGAAAGGATATGAAATCACGAACGTGGAATCCGTTTTCGATCAATGTCCGCTCGAATTTTTCCGGGTTTCCCAATCCTGCAAAGCCCACATAGGATTTGGATAGGTCGTGCGAGGAGATAATTTGCAAAACCGTCTTGGTCGACGGTTGCCCGAAATACATATGCGTATCGGCGGTTTCGAATATCATCGCCGCTTTGGAAAGTGCGTCTTTCAATGGTTCGCGTAGTGGACCTGCCGGTAACATATATCCATTACCTATGCTGCCCAAAACCAGAATGCTGGCAGTCTTCGTTAAAGATGTGTTTTGCAAGCCGTCATCCATGATGATGATATCCGCACCCATGGCTTCGGCAAGGCGTGCACCGGCGGCGCGATTGCGGCTCACAATCGTTGGTGCGTGCGCTGAATGTATGAAGGATTCATCCCCTATATCCGCCGCGCTATGTACGATAGGATCGACGATGGTGGGGCCTTTAAGTTTTCCGCCATAACCGCGTGTAAGAATCACTGGGTTGTTAAAAATTCCATGTTCACGAATAAAGGCGATCACGGCGTGTGTGGCCGGTGTCTTACCGCTGCCACCCGCAACCACGCCGCCGATACAAAGAACGGGAAGGCGGCTGGTGTAGGGTTTTGCCAATTTCGTTCTGATCTTATGACCGAGCAGATAAATCCATGACAAAGGCAGAAGCAATTTTGCCTGCCATCCTTTTTCCTGCCAGAACGCGGGTGTTTTAAGCGGCATCTTTGCGCTCCGTCCGACCAATGAGCGGCATAAGTTTTTCTAGAACGTCATCAACTACATGGGCTTTTTGTTCAGCAAATGTAAAAGCCTTGTGCTGCCAAGAAGCTACCGCATCCGTGTCATTGAAAAATGCTTGAAGGACGGTTTGCAGTTCTTCTTCGTTTTGTAATTCGATCACGGCGTCTGCCGCTGCCATATCATCGTAAATCTGGCGTTGGTATTGATTGTTTGCACCTGTCAGGACGGCACAGTTCAATTGCGCGGCCTCTACCGGATTGTGTCCGCCGCCGCCATCGTTGCTAAAGGATCGTCCGATCATGGCGATGGGTGAGAGCGTGTAGAACAGCCCCAATTCGCCCATAGTATCGGCGACATAAATATCGTCTTCCGCATTTGGTAGCGCATTGTTGTTAGAACGCAGGCGGAATTTTAAACCTTCTTCGAAACATACTTCGGCCACATCATCGCGGCGGTTCGGGTGACGCGGAACGATGATGGTAAGAAGGTCCGGAAATTCTTCGCGCAAATTTTTATGAACGCGGCAGGCGAGGGATTCTTCACCATCATGCGTGCTGGCATAGACCCAGATTTTACGGTCCGCCACAGCCAGCTTTAATTCCGACAAAGCCAGATCGTCATGCGGCAATGGTGCCGCGCTGTATTTAATATTGTCCGTGACATAGACATTGCCCGCACCCAGAGCCGTGAATCTTTGTGCATCATTTTCCGTCTGCGCTAGGATCATGGTGAAGCAATCCAGAATTTGGCCTGCAAAATTCTTGGCCATCTTCCAACGCGCGAAACTGCGCTCGGACAATCTGGCATTCACAAGAACGGTTGGTACATTCCGTTCTTTAAGCATCGTCAGTATGTTCGGCCAGAGTTCGGATTCCATCCAGAGCGCGAGATCGGGTTTCCAATGATCGAGAAATTTTTTAACCCACACCGGATGATCGAGTGGAACGAATTGGTGAAATGCGAAAGATGGTAGACGTTTTTCCATCAATTCGGCGGACGTTACCGTGCCCGTCGTCACAAGAACATTCATATCTTTACCGGCGCGACCCAGAGCGTCGATTAGAATCAGCGCGGATTGTGCTTCGCCGACACTGGCAGCGTGCAGCCAGAACAAGCGTCCATTGGGGCGAGGACGGGAGGCTTTTCCTGTGCGTTCCCCGAGCCTTGTTGGATTTTCCTTACCCTTTTTCACGCGGGTCTTTAGCAGCACGCGCAAAAGTGGCGCACCGGTGCGGATCGCGTATTGATAAAGTTTGAGGAGATCGATCATGTTTTAAACGTAAAACCTTATATATCCGGCCATTTCGGGGTATAATAAACCATGCGATGCATTGAAAGGCAAAGGGTATAGATGTCGGAAAAAGGCAAGTCCAGAGGGCCCGGAAGCCGTATTTTACGGGAACGCGCGATGAATGTGTTGCGGGAGACTCGGGCGAAGATAGACCCGCTGTTGCTGGCCGCCTTGAAGGACCGGATTTCGTCAGTCATGCCAGCCGCAGCGGGCGGAACGGCGGATTACACGCCGAGGGTGGAGCGTGAGACCGTTTTCAAGGCGCAGCCGCTTGCGGAAGAGAAACCGGTTCCAAGACCGGAAGGATTGCCGGATAATATGGAGCCGGTGGACAAGCAAAAGATCGCGCAGATCGTTCTTCATTACATGAAGAACCGCGAAGAAAAATCAAAACATTAAATTTAAGGCGTTGGATTTTGAGGATTTTGATTTCGGATTGCAACGCAAGTTCCAGCGGTGGTTCCACTGCCTGCTTGATAACTACATCCGGGATTTGTGCAAATTCCATCTGGGTATATATTTTGCGCACCTGCTGTTGGAATAACGGTTACGCCTGTTAAGATAGGGGCGCCGCATGCTGTTCCACCACCACGAATGCCACCGCTTCCGCTGCTGCCAAAAGGTGATATGCGATCGCTGACCGCTTGGTAAACTTTTTGGTTGGGTTCCCGATATTTGTACAGCACTTCCCCAACGTTAAGGCTGCGATCATGAACCTGTTTCCAGTCGCTTCCCACGAAAGGATTACCATCACAGGCGGTGTTCATCGGAAAGTCCCGCACGTCATTGTAATTATCGTAACCATTGACTGTTTCACCATTGGTTGCTGAGGTAAGAGTTTTGAATGGATAGTATCCATCAGTAATGGCAAATTCTTTCGCGTGCATAAAATTCATACACTTCGCAACTTTCCAAACGCGATTCATTTCGGCACAGGCATAGGTGCCACCTTTGCCGCTTAAATTCTCAACAACTTCGCCGCCCTTGAGATCCATATATTGCCCACGGCCGCCCAAGCGTGAGTGAGCAAAATTGGCAGCGATATAATCCTGCATAGGTTTAACCACGGCTCTTTGCATGGCAATGTCCATGCCGACATATTTTCCGTTATCGCCCCAATTCAGAATCTGTTTTTGCCCGAAATAGGTCGTGTGCGTGAACAGTGATCCGATATTTTCTGAAGCATGGCCCGCAAATTTATCGAAGCAGGTGTATTGCAAGATACTGTCCGGTTTGAAGATCAGGTTCTGGTTCTGCATGATTTCGCGCTCGGTCTCAAGGCGTGCGCGGGCTTCCATGGTTTGCCAGACTTGGGTATCGCAAGTTTGCGCGGCGATTGTGCCGGTTGTACCGGTGGTTTGGGCGCAGGCTTTCTTGTCCGGCATGGCTACAATGCCAACGCCCAAAAGAAGCAACAGGATCAATATGTTTGTTTTCGTGCTCATGCCCTTATCGTCTCTTTCCCTGCCTCATTATCTTACCCAAAACCATCGCCCTTTGGCAAACATTCGATCCCCCATGGCCTATTTGGCCACACAGGAACCTTCGCCGTTGCCCTCATTCTGGTAACTACAGCCCGGAATAAGGCAGAGTCCATCAGGATAGGTGATGGTCTTGGAAATAGGGGTGTTGCTACCTTCTTGCCGCTCCACGGTGATGCCGGTGCGGATCGGCGTGCCGCAATTGCCATCAACGGGGCTTAAAATATCAAGATGGGTTTTGTATGGCTCGCGGATCAGAGCTTTACCGCGGGCGATGTCGATCATGCCTTGCGTCACGCCGGTGTTGTTACACTGCATATGGTCCGGAAATTTACGCGGGTCATTCGTGATCAAATCCTCGAATCGGGGGAACATCGGCTCGTCGGTCATGTTGTTACATTTCGCCATTTCCCAAACCATGTTCATCGTATTACACGGCGCATAGGATTGACCCGATCCTTCATGATCATGGCCTTCTTCATCTCCATGTTCTTCTTGTGTACTTGGGGCATCCAATGTTCCACCAAGAAAGCCATGATTGAAATTGAATATATAGGATTCATAAGGGGCAAGGGCGGCGTTGGTGATCGCGCCATCGAGCGACCATTCACCCAATTCTTTTTTGACCGTTGTTGTTTTGCTGTCGCGGATACGAACTTCCTTGTTCGCCCACAAGGTAGACTCACTGAACATTCCCGGCGTGCGGCCGAAATTGGTGATGGTGTCGGTAAAGCAGGAATAGGCGAACACTGAATCCGGTTTCGTGATGTAGCGTTGGTTGATCATGGTTTCACGGCGCGTTTGTAGAACGGCCATATTCACCATCGCCTTCCACGTGTCTGTGGCGCATCCGGTCACTTCGCCGCCTTCGCCGCCGGTCGGCACAACATCGGTTGTGGTGGGCGGCAATGTTGGGAAGTTTTCCTCGCTGCGTCTAGAATCAACCTCGCGATAGACGCGGCCATCGTTTGATTTCACGTAGTAATAGGCGGCACCATTATTCACAACGCCCGTTTCCGGATCTTTTTCACCCGGCGGAACATAGGTGACTTGCTCGCCCGGATCAGGTGTTGGTGCAGGCGTGTTGGTGTTAGAACCAGCACCGCCGCCGCCGCCGGCTCTGCCTTGCAACTGTTCTTGTGCGTCCTTGATCAATTGTTTTCTGGTCTCTACGTCGCAAAGATCTTTGCCGAATGCTTCGTTCGGGTCGACCTTGACGCCTTCGATCCAAATTTCATAGTGAAGGTGGGGGCCTGTCGATCCGCCGGTGTTGCCGCTGATGACTTGTGAGACGCCCGTTGTGCATTCCTTCAAGTGGCCGAACAATTCCGTGATGCCGCATGCATGTTCGACCAAGGCATAGTTACCATAGCCTCCCGGATTGACCTTACATTTAGTAACAGGGGCTGATGTTGGAATGACGGTTCCGATTGGAACAGGAAAGTCGATACCCTTGTGCGGTTTCATCGTTCCGTGGATCGGGTGTTTGCGCATCCCGTAATCGCTGCCTTGGTTGGTGTTTGTCGGTTTGTTCAAGGTCACAGAATATTGCGCGTACAGAGCAACGGGGTAGAGCGAAAACAAAAGAAGGATGAACGCGAAATTGATCGCGCCTTTATCCTTTTTGTTTTTTCTCTCTATGCCCATTTTTATCTTTTTATTGTTTTGGGGTGGCTTGCTTCACATACTCATCCTTTTTCGGATCGTAGGCGTATGTTTCAAAATAATGCGGATTCTCTTTGTTCATTTCCTGCGTGTAGGCTTTCA
>CAYYPX010000030.1:14399-15846 GCA_964473655.1 uncultured Micavibrio sp. | reverse complement strand
CTTGAAAAGATCGAGCGGCATCAACGTTGCCTTACCACCGAATTTCTTGATCTCGTCATCGACGGATTCCAAACCGCCAATCGTACGGGCGATCAGAATAACGTGAGCGCCTTGTTTTGCCAATTGCTTGGCAACCGCAGCACCTATGCCACGTGATGCGCCTGTAATCAGCGCCGTTTTGCCTTGTAAGGATGTATTAGTCATCGATGGATACCAACATTTTTGCGCCAGACTGGCTTTTTTCTTCGGACTGCCACAGCCTGCAATCTTGTCGACCAGTTCGACCGGATAATCACCACTAAAGCAAGCATCGCAATATTGCGGCGCGTCGTTGTTGCGTTTGGTTTCGCCAACGGCGCGATACAGACCATCGATAGATATGTAGGAAAGTGAATCCACACCGATATGCTGGCGAATTTGCTCCACTGTGTGTGTGTGCGCCATCAACTCAGCCGTCTCTGGTGTGTCGATACCATAGAAACAACTATGCGCCGTCGGTGGCGAAGAAATGCGCATATGGACTTCTTTTGCGCCCGCCGCACGGACCATGTCGACAATCTTGCGCGACGTCGTTCCGCGCACGATAGAATCATCGACCAGCACAACAACCTTGCCTTTAAGGTATGCGGCATTGGCATTGTGTTTAAGCTTCACGCCAAGGTTACGAATTTGCGCTGTCGGCTCGATGAATGTACGGCCCACATAATGGTTGCGGATGATACCGAGCTCGAACGGAATGCCGGACGCTTGGGAATAACCGATCGCACTTGGCACGCCGGAATCCGGCACAGGCACGATGACATCCGCATTTATAACTGGAGCTTCTTTAGCCAGTTCCGCGCCAATATTTTTGCGCATTTCATAGACCGAACGGCCTTCCATTTGGGAATCCGGACGCGCGAAATACACATATTCGAAAATGCAAAAACGTGAACTGGTTTTCTTGAAAGGATTTTGCGAGCGCATACCCTTCTTATCGACAATCACCATTTCACCGGGTTTGATATCGCGCACGAATTCCGCGCCGATAATATCGAGCGCACAGGTCTCGGATGTCAGGATATAAGCACCGCCAAGTTTGCCTAGTACAAGTGGGCGAATACCAAACGGATCGCGCACACCGATCAACATATCATCGGTAACAGCCACCAAAGAATATGCACCTTTGATTTCATTGACAGCATCGACCAACTTGTCGATCGCTTTTTCTTTCGGCGACACGGCCATCAAATGCACGATGACTTCGGTATCGGATGAAGATTGGAACAACGAGCCTTTATTCACCAGCTCTTCGCGGATGGCGGCAGCGTTGGTGAGGTTGCCGTTGTGCGCGACTGCAAAACCGCCCAAGGCAAGATCTGCATAAATTGGTTGAACATTGCGCAGACTGGCTTCACCCGTCGTGGAATAACGATTATGGCCTATCGCCGCATGGCCTTTGAGTTTT
>CAYYPX010000030.1:0-14389 GCA_964473655.1 uncultured Micavibrio sp. | reverse complement strand
TCCGGACTTCCGTGATTGGTGCCATAAACATGTTGACGCTGGCTTTGGAGAATGTCGCATCGACAAGCCCCATAGCCTTATGCGTATAGAATTCTGTACCATCATAAGAAACGATACCGGCTGCTTCCTGTCCGCGGTGCTGAAGCGCGTGCAATCCAAGCGCGGCCATAGCTGCAGATTCCGGATGGCCGAAAATACCGAACACACCGCATTCTTCATGCAGCTTGTCATCATCGAAGGGATGCTCCGGGCTATTCATTGCTTACCGCCGGTTCATTGAAAAGCTCATTCAGCTTTTCGCGCTGGTCATCCTGATAACCGGTGTCTTTCTTATCTTCTTGCCGGTGTCGAGCAGGTCTTGGTTTTCGAGCGTCTTCTTGATCAGATTGTCTTTGCCTTCATCGATCTTCTTTTCGACATCATCGGATTCAGGCAGATAAGCGGCCATCACGGTAGAGATCTTTTCGATGTAGTAATGGGTTTTGCTGTCCTTGAAAAATTCTTCCTTAGGCTTTTCGCCCATCCAGACATGGAATGGAAGATAGACAATGCCAAGCAGAACCATCGCGCGGGCGATACCGAAGAATACACCAAGCGTACGATCGACAGGGCCGAGTCCCATTGCCTTCGCCGCGCCGGAGATAAAGTGGCTCAGCACCGAGAGCACGATCACCACGGAGATGAAGATCACGCCATAGCTGGTAACGTCGGCGACGATTTCCATGGGTACGATATCGAATAGCTTTTTGGGATCTTCCCCTTCACCAGCGCCGAACCATTGGCGCACCGTGGGGGCTAGCGAGGGGCCTACAAAAACAGCGGCCAAAACGCCGCCGACAACCCCTGCGATGGTTAGAACTTCGCGGATGAACCCGCGCATGAAGGAAATCAGCGCAGATGCAAGAACAATAACCCCGACGACAATGTCTATAACCATGCCAGATAGATAGGCAAAACAAAGCCTGAATGCAAGGGAATCCTTTGGTTTTTAAAGGCTTTTCCCGCTTTGTCATCCATAGGTCTTGAAAGGCTGCTTTCCGGCGAACTGGCGCGCGAGGTCTTCAAGGTGGGTGATTTCTTCGATGCGCAAACCTTCGATCTTGGCAGGTGTCACACCTTTCTTTGCGGGGCGTTGCGGAATGACGGCGCGGTCAAAACCGAGCTTGCCAGCCTCTTTCAAACGTACATCCGGCTGCGAGACCGAACGGATTTCACCGGCCAAACCGATCTCACCGAAGAACACCGTGTTTCCGGGAACCGGAATGTTCGATTGCGACGACAACAGCGCGGCCGCAACAGCCAAATCCGCCGCAGGCTCGGAAATGCGAATACCGCCAGCGATGTTGAGGAAGATATCGGAGGATGAAAGCGTAACGCCGCAGCGTGCCTCAAGCACGGCAAGCACCATGGCAAGGCGGTTTGAATCCCATCCGATAACGGCGCGGCGCGGCGTTCCCAGCGCGGAGGCCGCCACCAGTGCCTGCACTTCCACCAACACAGGGCGCGTGCCTTCGAGGCCCGCCAGCACGGCACTTCCCGCAACATTGCCCTGACGTTGGGCGAGGAACAGCGCAGACGGATTGGAGACTTCGACCAAACCTTCATTCGCCATTTCAAAGACGCCGATTTCATCGGTCGGGCCGAAACGGTTTTTCACCGTGCGCAAGATTCTGAATTGGTGACCGCGGTCACCTTCGAAATAAAGCACCGCATCGACCATATGTTCGAGCACGCGGGGGCCAGCAATCTGCCCTTCTTTTGTAACGTGGCCTACGAACAAAATCGCAATGCCGCGTTTTTTGGCAACGCGGATCAATTCCTGTGTGCAGGTTCTTACTTGCGTCACTGTGCCCGGTGCGGAATCGACGGTATCGACAAACATGGTTTGAATGGAATCAATGACGATCAAATCCATAGGGTCCGATTCCATCGAGGCCACGATATCGCGCACCGATGTGGCGGATGCCAGCGCAACGGGTGCTTTATCCAAACCCAAACGCCTTGCGCGAAGGCGCACTTGATCCACCGCCTCCTCACCGGAAACATAAAGACACGTCTTGCCCGCATTCGCGAGCTTGCAAACGACTTGCAAAAGAAGCGTGGATTTACCGATGCCGGGATCACCGCCGATTAGGATCGCAGAACCCGGAACCATGCCGCCGCCCGTCACACGATCAAATTCCGCAACACCCGAAACATGGCGCGGCACATTTAAATTGCTCTCGCCTTTTAAACTGACCAACTCAAGGCTCTTGCCCTTGCGACCACCACCCAGACCTTTGGGCGCAGATTCTTGCGCGGCCTCCTCCACGATCGTGTTCCATTCGTTGCAGGATTCGCACTTGCCGCCCCATTTGGAGGTAACGGAACCGCACGCTTGGCAGACGAAAGTCTTTTGTTGTTTGGCCATGGATTGGAATTTCCTATTTATTTATATTTCAATCACTTAGTAAAATTCTGTCTAGTTCGTTCCTGTAAAAAAAAGAATTTCTGAGGCTCTTTTCCCAAACGGAAATTGAGAACAATTGTAGAACAAACTTTAGAGGATGGCAAGGCTGATTAAAACGAACCTTCCCATGACTTTGCCGTTATTGAGCGGTAGAGTACGCCCATGAAAACAAAGATTGTTCTAGGTTTGATGATTGGAATCGTCGTCGCGGCGGTGTGTTGGAAGCTCGCGTCCAATAGCGGAAGCACGATCGAGACAGCAACGCCTCTGCGCGGGCCAACCATTCAGGCCGTTTATGCCACCGGCACCGTCGAAGCCAGCCGCATGATTCCGATCTCGCCCAAAATCGGCGCAAGATTGACGAGCCTTGAGCTTGATGAGGGCAGCGAAGTACAAACAGGCACATTGCTCGCGATGCTTGAAAGCAACGATCTGCAAGCCGCCGTCACGGAATTGCAAGCGCGCCTTGAACTCGCCGAAAAAGATCTGGCCCGCGCGCAAAAATTATCCAAAGTTGGCGCGGTTTCAAAAGAAGGTCTGGAAACATCGCAAACGAATTTTACGGCTGCCTCGGCCAGCCTTGATCGTGCCCGTGCCGAACTATCCTATTTAGAACTCACAGCTCCCGAAGCCGGAACTATCATCCGCCGCGATGGCGAGATTGGTGAATTTATTCCAACCGGCACGCCCGTATTCTGGATCAATGGCGGCAATAAGGTCCGCATTGAAACCGAAGTAGACGAAGAAGATATCGGCCTTGTAGAAGTCGGCCAAAAAGTCGTGGTCGGCGCGGATGCGTTCCCCAATCAGATTTTCAACGGCAAGGTGCAATCCATCACACCAAAGGGTGATCCGGTCGCCCGCAGCTACCGCGTGCGTGTAACGCTCGATGACAACGTTCCGCTTCTTATAGGCATGACGGCAGAAACCAACATCATCACGCAAGAAAAAGATGATGCGATGATGGTGCCTTTGTCTGCCGTTAAAGACGGCCAGATCATCCGCATCGCAAGTGGTAAGGCAGAAAGCATTGCGGTGAAAACCGGCATCAAAACGCAAAAGGAAATCGAAATTCTGGAAGGTATCAATGAGGGCGATGTGGTCGCCGTAAAGTTCGATTCCACGCTGCCGGACAAAGGCCGCCTGCACGCCAAAAACAAGGACTGGAAATTGTCCAACGTTAAAAAATGAACCTCTATTACACCATCGCGATAAAACATATCCTCGCCCGTAAGCGGCAAAGCTTTGTCTCGCTTCTTGGTATCATCATCGGTGTAGGATTTTTCCTTGCCATCTCGTCGCTCATGCAGGGATCGCAGAACGATTTCATCAAACGCCTAATTGATAACGCACCGCATATCACCGTTCATGACGAATATCGCGAAGCGAAAGAACAGCCCATTCAAAAACTATTCAAAGACCGCGTGGTTGAACTACGCTCCGTCCAGCCCCTTCCCGAAACACGCGGCATTCGTGGATACAAGCAAGTCGTTGAAGATTTAAAAGCAATGCAAGGCGTGCGCGCCAGCGCGACCCTCGCCGGCCAAGCCATCCTGAACTATGCCGGACGCGACAACGCCATCGTGCTGAACGGCATGATCCCAGCCGACATGAAAGACCTTACCACCGTCGAAGAAAACATGAAGGAAGGATCGATCGATGATCTGATCGCCAACCGGAACGGCATTATCGTCGGCGCAGAATTGTGCCGCCGCCTGATGCTGGACGTTGGTGATACCATCACGCTCACGGCCAGCACTGGACAGGTGCGTGCATTCAAGATTGTCGGAATCTTTCAAACCGGCAGCCTCGATTACGACGACAAGCAAGCTTTTACCGATATCAAACGCGTGCAAGCGATGATGAACAAATCAAACCGCGCCAACACGATCATCATAAAAATGGATGATTCATCCAAAGCGCGCGAACTCGCCTCAGAAATAGAATCCCGTACCGGATATAAATCCGTGTCATGGCAAGAAGCCAGCGAAGACATTATGAGCGTGCTCGCGGTCCGAAACTTTATCATGTATGCAGTGGTTAGCGCGGTGCTGCTGGTCGCGGCCTTCGGAATTTACAACATCATCTTCACCATCATCATGGAAAAGCAAAAGGACATTGCGATTTTAAAATCGATGGGTTTTCGTGCCACGGACATTAAATACATCTTCATCATTCAGGGCTGCATTCTGGGCGTTGCCGGTGTCGCCTTCGGCTTGCCATTCGGTTGTCTGCTAATGTTGGCGTTGGAACAAATCACCTTTGCACCGCCGGGCGTATCCGAGCCAATCAAGATGCCGCTTGATTGGAGCGCACCGCAATTTTTTATCGCCGGATTGTTTGCATTCTTTGCCGCCGTGATTGCATCTTACCTTCCCGCCAAAAAAGGCGCGAACGTATTGCCTGTCCAGATTTTACGCGGGGGGCAATGATGTCGGAAATACTCCTCGAAGCACGTAATTTGACCCGCACATTGGAAGGCGAGGAAATAAAAGTCACGCTGATCAAGGACATCAGCCTTGATATTGAAGGCGGACATTTCACGGCGATCACCGGCCCATCCGGCTCGGGAAAATCATCGCTGCTTTATCTGTTAGGCCTGCTAGACAAACCCACCACCGGCACGGTCAAGGTGACGGGACAAGAAACGACGACGCTTAGCGAAAATGATTTGGCGGCGTTCCGTCTTGAAAAACTCGGCTTTATCTTTCAGTTCCACTTTTTGCTTCCCGAATTCAGCGCGATGGAAAATGTTCGCCTGCCGATGCAACGGCTGGGTAAATTATCCCTCAAGGAACAAACGGAAAAAGCCTTATATCTATTAGAACAAGTGGGCCTGAAGGATCATGCGCACAAGCTCCCCAAACAAATGTCGGGCGGACAAAACCAACGCGCCGCAATTGCCCGCGCGCTTGCCAACGATCCAACATTGATTATGGCGGATGAACCAACGGGAAATCTGGATTCCCATTCGGCGGCGACGGTGCAGCAATTATTGCGTGATATCGCCAAACAAAAAGGCCGCGGCGTGGTCGCCGTCACGCATGACAATGAATTTGCGAAAGTAGCGGATAGAAGATTCCACATCGTCGATGGACGGCTGGGCGAAGTTCCGCGCTAAATCTTCCGCCAGTCCACAGGCTCTTTGCCGTGTTTTTCAAGGTAATCATTGGCGGATTTGAAATGCCCGTTACCGAGAAAACCGCGATGGGCGGAGAGCGGCGATGGGTGCACGGATTCCAAAATGAAATGTTTTTTGCGATCGATATGCGCGCCTTTTTTCTGCGCGTAGGAACCCCACAACATAAACACAACGTTTTCGCATTTTTCATTCACAGCGCGGATGACCGCATCGGTGAATTCTTCCCAGCCTTTTTTCTGGTGTGATCCCGCAAGTCCGGCTTCTACCGTCAGCATCGCATTTAAAAGCAACACGCCCTGCTCTGCCCATCCTGTTAAATCACCGCTGCGCGGCATTTTATAGCCATACTCTGCTTCGATCTCTTTATAGATGTTCACAAGGCTAGGCGGAGGCTTCACACCTTTGGGCACGGAAAAAGAAAGTCCGTGCGCTTGCCCTTCACCGTGATAAGGATCCTGCCCGATGATCACGACCTTGATGTCTTTGAGCCGTGTGGTATTGAGCGCGTTAAAGATATTGGCATTGGCAGGATATATAATTTTCCCCGCTTCCTTTTCGGCCTGCAAAAAGGATTTCAGGTTTTTCATGTAAGGCCGCTCGAATTCTCCTTCGAGCAAATCGAGCCAGTCTTTTTCAAGTTTGATTGCGGATGCCATAAAGGCAATATGGGTTAGAGAAGCTCTCTCTGCAAGGCCCATTTGATTTGCAGCGTGTCGGTATCCATCTCTGCCATGATAACGAGCTGCTTGGTTTTGCGAGGGCGAATGCCTTCACCCAGATAGATAGAATCTTCCAGTTCCAGCGGCGCACCGGACGCCGTGAAACGCCATCCCGTACCGCCCGGCAACGTCAAAATCGCTTCCTGATCTTCTTTCACGAGGCTCACATTCACCTTCGGGTGCAAATGGAACCGAACGACGATGCTGTGTGTTTTGTTAAGTCCGGTCGTACAGGTGATCGTATCTTCGCCGCGCAAATCATTACCTTGATCCGCATAATACAGACGGCGGCGATGAGTCATACCGTTGACGGAAATATATCCATCATGGCTAGCATCTACCAGACAGGCATCGATTTTATCTTCGCGATCCATCGATACTTTTTTGGCTTTGCGCGATAGCGATCCATCTTTGTGAATTTCATAGGCATTGCGATCATCGATTACGGCCGTGGAGTGCGCGGCCGTAAAGCGCAGCATATCCTGCCATTCCGGATTGGTCGGGTGCGAGCCGCAATTCACGATGATGCGTTCGCGGCCATAGCTCATCTCAAACGCGAGCGGCGCGGCGTGCGATGTATTGTCATGCGGCCATTTCGGCGCCTTGCCCGTATCCATGATGATCAAGCCGCGACCAACAGCCAGACGCTCATAACCCGTATGCGGAAGAGAATTCAGCGTTTTGGCACGGCTGCTTGCCTGTACCAAAACTTGTTTCATCAATTCTTCGTGGCCTTCTTGAGAGCCATTGAACAGAGCAAAGCTGCGATCAGCATGGCGGAAGAAACGTAGCGCAGGCACGGCGCGGTCTAGCGCGTGTTGAATTTTTTCCGGGCATGGATAACCGCCTTGGCGAAGCGCGGTGCGGATATCAATCAAGATAACAACGGCCTCAAGCAATTGTTGAGGGGATCGCGAAACATGGCCGCCGTCGGATAAAATCTGACGCCCGATTTCCTTGTGCAGCAGGTTCAATGCTTGTTCCAGCAATTGCTCGCGGCCTTCCATCGCAAGGCCCGCATAAGCCAAGCCCTTGATCGCTTGCAGCAGCGGAATACCGGCGAGATTACCCGGCACGATCTTGCTTAAATGGCGCACCTGACGTGCGAGCGAAATATAAAATTGCTCTTGAAATTCCGCCGTCGCGCTTTCGCCAAAGAAAGTGAAAGAGGAAAGCCAATGCGAAATGCGCGAGCCCATGATGTCGGCGCGCCAGCTTGTTTGCTCGAAATGCGGATGCTGACAAACCCAGTTTTCCAGCATTGCTCTAGCTGCCATGCGGCCCTTGTCTCCGCCCAGCGTGCGAAGATCACGCAGCCATTCAAAGCCATGGATATATTTGATCCACGCATCATCGACACCATCGGGATGCCAATTCGCGTTGTGCAGTTCCAGTTGATCGCCTTCGAGCATGAAAATGCCGCCATGGATCAACCAACGTGCTTTTTCGGATGATCCCTTCCACACATCGACCGGTGAGAGAACCAGTTTCTCCGGCACCATACCAGCAAGCTTCCAGCGATCCACCATTTTGCTGCAGGCAATTGTGTGTACGCTGCGGCGAAAGCTTTTTTTGATGGAACCGAGAAGATCTATCTGCACATCAGCCCCGCAATGCTTTGATGGCAGCGGCATAATTCGATGGCCCGCCCTTGAACACGGCGGTACCAGCGACAAGCACATCGGCACCAGCCTTAATCACCAGTGGCGCAGTTTCGGGCGTGATACCGCCATCAACTTCGAGATCGATCGCGCGTCCAGTCGCATCGATGCGTTTTCTCACATCAGCGATTTTATCCATCAACGGAATGAAGGCTTGCCCGCCAAAACCCGGATTGACCGTCATGACGAGAACGAGATCAACCAGATCCATCACATGGTCAAGCACTTCGGTGGGCGTGGCGGGATTGAGCGCAAGGCCCGCTTTCTTTCCCATCGCGCGGATGGCTTGCAGCGATCTATGCCAGTGCGCACCGGCTTCGGGATGCACGGTGATGATATCGCAGCCCGCATCGGCGTAAGCTTGCAGATATGAATCCGCCGGAGAAATCATCAGGTGCGCATCGAAAACTTTTTTGGAAGCACCACGCGCGCATTTGATAATCGGCGGCCCGAACGTGATGTTCGGCACGAAATGCCCATCCATAGAATCGATATGGATATAATCGGCCCCAGCCTCATCCAAAGCACGAATTTCTTCCCCGAGTTTCGAAAAATCGGACGATAGAATCGAGGGCGCTATTCTGACGTTTCGGGTCATTTTAAGAACTAACTATAGGGCGGGATCGGGCGACGGCGAGGAAGGAAAAAAGGCACCTTCGAATCAATAGTTTACCTGTTGGTTATCCACAGGGCAACGGTTTGCCGAATCTTTTTGATAATTTCTTAAAATTAACGATTTAGACAAAAACCGACTTTTGTGATACGTTATGTTTAATAAAAACAATAACAGGGAGTTCTTTATGACGAGAGTTTTCATTTTAGCAGGTGCGGAACACGAAGATATCGAAGACGTTCTGGACGCCGTGCATAACTGCCCACGCGAAAATCACAGCCATTACACAGGCCATTTTCAAAGACCGAACGGCACTTACGCCACAAAAACAGAAAATGATGACCCGCTCACCGAAATTTGGGGAAGGGTGAAAGCCGCAGGTTTTTATCCGGTTTCTAAAACCGCCAAGGCAGATGGTATTGTCATTCCGATTTTGGTTATAAACGCCGCGCAAAGGGCGATGGTGCTTAATCGCTGATTTTCTGCAAGCGGCTGACAAAAAATCCGTCCATACCACCCTGCTCTTTCAGATGATACGGCAGCACGCGTATATCACCCTCGCTGTTGACCAGACCATCGATATTACCGAATTCTTCGCGGCGGATCGGCACGCGGCGAAAATTGCGGCGATTGATCAGGAATTTTTCGATCTGGTGCTCCCCTTCCGCTTTTTGCAGCGAACAGGTGCAATAAACAAGCGTCCCGCCAACTTCTAAAATCTCTGCAGCATTGCTTAGCAAACGTTCTTGAATGCTAACCAAACCGGCTTGATCCTTATCGGATTTCAACGAGAGCAAATCAGGATGGCGGCGGATCGTGCCTGTCGCACTGCATGGCGCATCGAGCAAAATATTCACGAATTTTTGTTTGGGCTTCCACACCGCACCATCTTCGATGATCGCCTGAACCTTTTCTTCCAAACCCAAACGTTTGATATTTTGTTGTAGCGTGGCCATGCGCGCCGCCGAGCGATCAAGCGCGATAACATTGGCACCGAGCGCGGCAAGCTGTGCAGTTTTTCCGCCGGGCGCGGCACATAAATCGAGCACAGTCTTTCCAGAAACATCGCCGAAGAATTGTGCGGGCAATGCGGATGATGCATCCTGCACCCACCATTCACCGCGTTCGAAACCGGAAAAATCGGTAACGTGACCGCCATGTTTGCGGCGAAGCGATCCGGTTGGAAGAATATCCGCCTCTAATTTTTGTGCCCAATTTTCTTTTTCGGTAGAATTTTTAATGGTGATATCAAGCGCGGCTTCTTCGAGCGATGACAGTGCCATGTCCTTTGCGCGGATAACGCCATAGGAATTTACCCATTGATCGTAGATCCATGACGGCATATTCAGCGCGGCAGCATCTTGCATTTGAAGCCATTGCTTCCCGTCCTGCGTGATACGGCGAAGAAGCGCGTTCACATAGCCCTTCTTACCTTCGATCCCCCTGCATGGTCGTCAGCGTGACCGTCGTATCAACGGCGGCATGGTTTGCCACATCCATGAACATGATCTGCGTAATACCCAGATAGATGATCCATTTCAAAACTTCGGGGCGCGGCAATTCTTTTTTGTCGGACGCCCGCAAAATAAAATCATCGAGCTGCCCACGACGGCGCAATACCGTTGCCACCAACATCCGCACAAACGCGCGGTCACGTTGCGGCAATCTTGTGAAAGAGCTTTCCGTCTCTAGAACGGAATCCAGCATTTTTTTGCTTCCCAGAACTTGCGAAAGAATCGCGAGCGCAGCCTCACGCGAGGCCATACCGTTATCGAACGGAAACTCTTCTTCGTCGAAATCGAATTCGTCACTGCTCATGCGCTTTTTTTCATGATGCGTTCTTCAAGATCGCAGCAATATTTGACGATTTTGGTGTAAAGCTCGCAGGCTAGATTTGGATCCATCCCCTTGGCAGCGGCACGCGCGGCGCAACGATTGATTACCTCATCGACGCGGTCCTGCAAAACGGCGGGGATATTGTTTTCTTCCTTTAATGCTGCGACTTCGTGGATGATCTGCAAACGCGCGGCGAGAAGATCGACGATCTGATCGTCGAGGTCATCGATGCGTTTGCGATATGGTTCAAGTAGTTTCATCCCGATCCTTTTTCGTGGGGAAAAACCCCTCTGGGTCTTCGCCGGACATATCTTTGGATACCTTGGTGTTTTTGCGTGTTACGGCCATATTGTCAACCAGATTGGGGTATGGCCGGCCGGCCTTTTTCGCCCGTTCTTTCGCCTCTTCGATTTGCGCCGGCGTCATTTTCATTTTTGTTGTGTTTTTCTTGGGATTTTTCTTTTCCCAAGGGGGTTTTGAATTTGTCATGGCCTATCCTGCTTTTACGTGAATATCCCAAATAAATGGCTGACAGGCCAGATGGTTTCATTATGATGGGTTCATGACCAAGCCGAAACCCGAAGAACCAGCCAAGCCGGCCCCCGCCCCCCAGCCCGAAATCGGCGGTCGCGGCGGATTGGACCCCGTTCGCTATGGTGATTGGGAAATCGGCGGAAAATGCGTCGATTTCTGAGGGCTTAGGCCGGATTTACCCTATATTTCTCTGGCTTTTACCACGAAATCCCTGTATCTCGTGCGCCATGGAAAAGACCTTTAAATACTTCCTTCGCCAATTCCGCATCGAACCGCCAGACGCGGCGTAAGTTCGAAGCCCTTTTGCCTGTTCGAAAACAGGCAAACCCAACCCAATTCCTGAACATACTTTAAAAAGAAACGAGACTGATTATGGCCGCCACCGACCCAAACAAGATCCGCAACATCGCGATCATCGCGCACGTTGACCATGGTAAAACCACACTGGTCGACAACATCCTGAAACAATCCGGCTCTTTCCGCGAAAACCAGAACGTGGAAGAGCGCGTGATGGATTCCGGCGATCTTGAAAAAGAACGCGGTATTACCATTTTGGCAAAATGTACTGCCATCGATTGGGACGGCGCACGTATCAACGTTATCGACACACCGGGCCACGCTGATTTCGGTGGCGAGGTTGAGCGTATTCTGACCATGTGTGATGGCGTTATTTTGCTGACAGACTCCGCCGAAGGCCCACTACCACAAACCAAATTCGTTTTGGGCAAAGCCTTGAAACTTGGCATTCGCCCGATCGTCATGATCAACAAAGTTGACCGTTCCGACGCCCGCCCCGACGAAGTTCTAAACGAAGTGTTCGATTTGTTCGTAAGCCTCGATGCTTCCGATGAACAGCTCGACTTTCCTGTGCTCTACGCTTCCGGCCGCGATGGCTGGTGCGCACCAAGTTTAGATGCCCCGCGTGAAAACCTGCACCCGCTTCTGGATCTGGTCATGAGCCACGTTCCAGCCCCGAAAGTTGATCCGGATGCACCGTTCACGATGCTGGCGACACTTCTGTCTTCCGATCCGTTCCTTGGCCGCGTTCTGACAGGTAAAGTTTACACAGGCCGTCCAAAGGTCAACATGAACGTTAAATCCATGAGCCTTGATGGCAAGACGGTTGAAAATTTCCGCCTTACAAAACTCTTCGCCTATCGCGGCATTGACCGAGTGCCGGTGGAAGAAGCCGTTGCTGGCGATATCATCGTCGTGGCCGGTATGTCCAAAACATCCGTGGCCGACACGATTTGCGATCCGGCCGTGACAGAGCCTGTAAAATCGCAGCCAATCGACCCGCCGACTATGGCCGTGACGATCACGGTCAACGACTCTCCTTATGCTGGAACCGAAGGCAAGAAATTAACCTCCACCATGATCCGCGAGCGTTTAATGCAAGAGGCCGAAACCAACGTTGCCATCCGCGTAACGGAATCTTCCGGCCGCGATGCGTTTGACCTTGCTGGCCGCGGCGAACTTCAACTCGGCGTTCTGATCGAAACGATGCGCCGCGAAGGGTTCGAATTGTCCGTATCCCGGCCACGCGTTCTTTTGAAAAAAGACGAGAACGGCCAGACGACAGAGCCATACGAAGAGGTCATCTGCGATGTAGACGACATCTATTCCGGCTCCGTGGTTGAAAAAATGTCGATCCGTAAAGCGGAACTTCGCGATATGCGCCCATCGGGTGCGGGTAAAACCCGTATCACCTTCCTCGCCCCTTCGCGTGGATTGATCGGATACCAATCGCAATTCCTGACCGACACGCGCGGCACAGGCTTGATGAACCGCCTGTTCCATTCCTATGGTCCATACAAAGGTGATATCGCCGCTCGTCGTAACGGCGCGCTGATTTCCACCGACAAGGGTGACGCTGTTGCCTACGCGATCTGGAAGCTGCAAGACCGCGGTATCATGTTCATCGGCCACGGCGATAAGGTTTATGCCGGTATGGTCGTGGGTGAACACAGCCGCGAAAACGATCTCGAGATCAACGTTCTGAAAGGCAAGCAATTGACCAACGTTCGTGCATCGGGCGCGGATGAGGCCGTTATCCTCGTTCCACCAAAGAAAATGACACTCGAAGAAATGATGTCCTACATCGATGATGATGAACTTGTTGAAGTCACGCCAAAGGGGCTGAGACTTCGCAAAAAGTTCCTCGATTCTAACGCCCGCGACCGCGCCAAGAAAGATGCGAAAAAAGCAGCTGAAGCTTAAGAGGCAATACACAATCAATAAAAAAGCCCGCTGCGAAGCGGGCTTTTTTCATGTCTTGTGAATACTATTAGTTATAGCTGCGTTTTTTCTGGCTGCGCTGGGCGTGGCCTTCGGAGCGTGTACCGCCGTCTTTGCGGAAGGAAGGACGACCTTCGCCGCGTGGCTTGAACCCACCTTCTTTTTTCGCGAATGGTTTTTTAAATCCACCTTCGCTGCGTTGTGGGCGATCACCGCCAGCCGAACGGCTGTCATCACGTTTCTTGAATGGCTTTTTGAACCCACCTTCGGAACGATTGCCATCCCGATCATCACGGTTGAACGGCTTTTTAAAGCCGCCCTCGCTGCGTTGTGGGCGATCACCGTAGTTCGAACGTGGACGATCAGAGGAGTTTTCATCGCGGCGGAACGGTTTTTTGAAACCACCATCGCGGTTACCCTTATAACCATTGCCTTCCGAACGTTGCGGACGGTTGCCTTCGCTGCGTTGTGGACGATCGCCATCTTTACGGAATGGTTTCTTGAATCCACCTTCTTTACGCTCACCGGAATTGGTGCGCTTATAGGAATCTGGATTGCTTGCAAAATCATCATCGCGTTTTTTGAACGGCTTCTTGAATCCGCCATCACGGTTTCCTTGATAGCCGCCTTCCGAACGTTGTGGACGGTCGTTTCTGTATGGCTTTTTGAAACCTTCATTGCGTTGCGGGCGGGAGTCGAAAGCACCTTCGGTTCCAGCTTCGCTGCTGCGTTGGAAATCCGCATCCGGATTCCAGCCACTCGCTTTACGGTCTTTACGATCCGCGCGACCGAATGGCTTTCTTGCACCATAACCAGAACCTTCTTTTTTCGGGCCATAGTTACGCTCGCCGCCAAACTTTCTGTCGCCGCCGAAAGATGGTTTGCCACCGCCGAATTTCTTGCCACCCGATTTTTGCTTGCCATAGCCGCCTTCGCGCTTATCGCTATCGGGAGCATTCGGATTCAGCATACGTTCAATATCGCGCCACAGATGTTTTTCACCGTTGGAAATAAAGGACACGGCATGGCCTTTTGCACCTGCACGGGCCGTACGGCCGATACGGTGAATGTAATCTTCGGCAACTTGTGGAAGATCATAGTTTACCACGTGTTCGATATGCGGAACATCAAGACCGCGCGCGGCAACATCTGTCGCCGCCGAAAGATGGTTTGCCACCGCCGAATTTCTTGCCACCC
>CAYYPX010000029.1:0-16032 GCA_964473655.1 uncultured Micavibrio sp. | reverse complement strand
TACTTGCTGGCCATGGAAAACTTTTAGAGGAAGGGGGCGGAGAAGCCCTTAAGAATCATTTGCCCTATTGTAGCCGTGGATTGTCTTAATCTCAAGAAAACAGGGCCTCTAGATAAGCAAAAACTTATCTGTGCAGACGTTAAGGTTTTGTTAACGCTTTACCCGTTACCGTAGCCAAAGGGGATCTCTATACCCTTCATCTTTCCTATCAAAGGGATTTCACATGACACAGGCACAGGCCGCGCAAATCGAATACACGATTTATACGTTCGATATGCCTTCTCCCAAACAAAAGGGCGACAATAGCTGGAAAAAACACTCCACGCTGGAAGACATGATGAAAGCCATGGTCGAAGCGCAAAGCCTGCATGAAACCCAAAAGTATCAAAAGATCGAGGTTAAAAAGAAATTCTTTGATCAAAAGAAAAACCGCACCGTCGATATGACTTTGAAGATCTTCGAGTCCACGCCAAAGAAGGACTACACGATCATATTTCTGGTCATTTTCGGGATTATGGCCAGTGTTGCGGCTTTTGCGGGCAGCTATTTCCTAACCCGCTAAAACTATTTATGTAATCAGCCTTCGTCTACTATGCCGGCAGGGTCTTGTTCGACAAGATCGGCGACCTGTTCGAACACGTTGGCATTTTCATCCATCTGGATTTTCAATGGCGGGTTTTGATCGCCGATCGTGCGAAAAAATACGGCGGCATCTTTGAGCAATTTTGCTGCGAGTTGTGCATGGGTGATCATCTTCTTAATCCTTTCAAAAAATTATTTCGCTCGGAATGGGCTGGCTGGATAGGTGCCTAAAATCGTGACTTCTTTTGCAAAAAACCCGAGCTCTTCCATCGCCAGTTGAAGCGGGCGCGATTCCGGATGGCCGATCACGTCGACATAAAATTGTGCGACCTGAAATTGCGGATTCACGTAAGATTCCAGTTTCACCATATTAATGCCGTTGGTTGCGAAACCGCCCATAGCCTTGAACAAGGCGGCCGGAATGTTGCGGACACTAAAGATAAAGCTGGTGATGTAGGTGATGTTTTCATCAAGTTCCGGCACGCTCGGTTTTTTCGACATCACCATAAAGCGCGTTGTGTTGTGATCGGCGTCTTGAACGTCTTTACGCAATATATCGAGGCCGTAAATTTGTGCAGCAAGCGACGAGGCGATCGCGGCATGCTGCGGATCATTTTTTTGCGATACTTCTTCGGCGGCGCCAGCTGTGTCGGCATGGACATGTGCCTTTAAACCCAATTCTTTGATCAGTTTGCGACATTGGGGCAGGGCGTGCAGATGTGAGTGCACGTGCTTTAGATCTGCGATCTTGGTGCCTTTGACGCCTAGTAGTGAATGTTCGATTTTCAAGAAATGCTCGCCAATAATGGAAAGGCCGCTTCCGGGCATTAAATGGTGCACGTCGGCAACGCGGCCGGCGAGGGTGTTGTCGATTGGAATCATCGCCAGATCGGCGGCACCATTTTGGACTGCGACAAAGGCTTCTTCGAACGTATTGCATGGGATAGTTTCCAGATTGGGAAACATTTCACGGCAGGCGATATCGGAATAGGCGCCATGCGCGCCTTGGAATGAAATTTTACGTAGGTTATCTGGGGTCTTGGCCATTCTAAGGTCTTGATTTTTCCATTGTCCGAATTTACACCGTATGGGCGCACCGCCCCCTCGACGGGCACCGCGCTCTGGTATAGGCTTAAACACATAATTTTTGCAAGGCAATCAGTTCCTTCGTAAGGGGTCACCGACATGGGCGGTATGGAATTCAACAAAATCTTCGCGGCTATTCTGGTCGCCGGTATCATTGCGATGTTCGGCGGTTTCGTAGCCAAACAGCTGGTTCATCCTAAGAAGCTGGCCGAGCCTGCTTACAATATCGAAGTTGTCGAAGCGGCAGACCCGAGCGGCGCAAAACCAATGCCCCAACCAATTCTGGCGATGCTGGCCACGGCCGATGCCGCCAAGGGCGAGAAGATCGCCAAGGCTTGCGCGGCTTGCCATACATTCACCAAGGGCGGCCCGAACGGCGTTGGTCCTAATCTTTACGGCGTTGTGGGCGGTCCAAAAGACCATATCGCGGGCTTTGCTTATTCCGGCGCGTTGTTGGAAGTTGGCGGCACGACATGGACTTATGCCGAGTTGAATAAATTCCTCTGGAAGCCAAAAGCCTATGCGCCAGCCACGAAGATGAGCTTTGCCGGTTTGAAAAAGCCTGAAGATCGTGCGGCTTTGATTGCTTGGCTTCGTACTCAAGCGGATGCGCCAAAGGCTCTCCCTTCCGATGGCGAGATCAAGGCTGAAGAAGCCGAGCTTGCGCCGCCAGCACCGGCTGCTGCTGAAGGTGAAGCTGCTCCAGCAGCCGATGCCAAAGCGGAAGCACCAAAAGAAGAAGCCAAGAAACCGGCTTCGCACTAATCAATCGAAAATGATTTTTAAAAAGGGCACCGATGAGTGCCCTTTTTTATGCTTTTTGTTCCCAGCCGCCTGTGTCGGTCTGCTGCCAATAGGTCACCGGATGGCCTGCATCCTTATAGGCTTTCCAGCGCGCGCGGCCTGCGGCAACGGATTCATCATCTTGTCCGTTCAGGAAATCACAACATAAAGAAAACTCGGCGATATTTTCAGGGACGGTTTGTTGATTGCACAAAACCAGCATATCGGCGCCATTCGGATTTTCATCCTTGGCGGTCAGATAGACGGGTTGTTTGTCGGAGTGGCCATCGTTGGCTGCTCCGTGAGGCAAAAAAGTATCAGGATTGTATGTCCAGAAAGCTTCGTTGAAATGACGGACATCGTTCTCGCTGCCGAAACGTACGACGGCACGGCGGCCACCGCTCAAGGCTTTCATGAGAATCGCAGGAAGCGCCTGTTCAGGCAATTGTACTTGCAGATGATAGAAGCGAATTTCCGTCATTTGGCATAGTTAGCAGTCACCAGTTCGTAAAGCAAGCGCACGCCAAAACCTGTGCCGCCCTTTGGCACGGTTGCTTTGTCGGACTTCCACCACGCCGTTCCGGCGATATCAATGTGCGCCCATGGTGTGTCGCCTTCGATGAATTGTTCCAAGAAGCCCGCAGCCGAGCACGCGCCGCCGTAACGTCCCAGATTTCCAAGGTTTTGCAGATCAGAGACGCTGCCCTTCATTTCATTGCGGTACGCTTCATCGAGCGGCATACGCCATAGTTTTTCACCGGTTGTACGGCTGGCTTTTTCCAATTGTGTCCAGAGATTGTCGTTGTTGACGAATGTACCGGCGTATTCATAACCGAGTGCGACCATGATCGCGCCGGTCAGTGTTGCAAGATCGATAATCATACGGGGCTTGTAGGTGCGCTGCACGTAGGTGAGTGCGTCTGCCAGTACGAGGCGTCCTTCGGCGTCCGTGTTGAGTACTTCGATGGTTTTTCCGGACAGCGACTTGATGATATCGCCCGGTCTGTACGATCGATCGGACGGCATATTTTCCGCCAGCCCAACGATGCCTACGACATTTACTTTCGCCTTGCGTACGGCCAGTGCACGTATCAATCCGACAACGGCGGCAGATCCGCCCATATCCATTTTCATTTCTTCCATACCGGCGGCAGGCTTGATCGAAATACCGCCCGTATCAAACGTCACGCCTTTGCCGACGAACGCCAGTGGCGCATCTTTCGAGCCCTTCGACGTACCATCCCAACGCATGATGACGACGCGCGGCGGACGGATGGAGCCTTGGCCGACGGCCAAATGCGCGCCGAAACCGAGCTTTTCCATTTTCTTGTGATCGATGATTTCGACTTTGACGCCGAGCGGTTTGAATTCTTTGGCGAGGATCGCGGCATAGCTTTCAGGGTAGAGTACGTTCGCGACCTCGTTTACCAAATCGCGCGCGAAGATCACGCCTTTGGCGATGGCTTCGTAATCATCGTACAGCTTTGTGGCGGCTGCGGAAGTATCCGTTGCGATCACAACAGATTTTAAACCGTCCCCAGATTTATCCTTTTTGTCCTTTGTTTTGTACTTGTCGAAATTGTAGTTGCGAAGACGAAGGCCCGATGCGAACGCTGCCGCTGCTTCGGCTTCTTTTACCTTGATGGTTTTGTCCGTATCGAAGAGTACGGTGGCGTTTTGAGCGGAGGCGGATTTAAGCGCTGCGAAGGTTTTGCCTCCCGCATTTTCGAAGGCAAGTACATCAAGTTTGGCGAGATCACCAAGACCGATGACCACCGCCTGTTTATATCCGGCAGATTTGGGCAGGAAGACCGCGAGCAAATCGCCATGACGACCTTTAAAGCCATCCCTTGTTTCAATCGCACCGGAAATCAAACCGCCCGATTTCTTATCGAGGGCAGTACCAGAGGCCAGCAATTTACCACCTGTAGCGGCAAAAATGACGACGGTATCGGCTTTGGTTGGTGCGGATTTGGAGAAGCTTAGGGAAATGGGGGTGCTCATGCAGTGTTTTTTTCCATGAAAAAGGGCGGGTGGATGGACGCAATGACTATATGCGTGTAGATATCATAAATCTTTTTGGCCCCAATTCCATAGGCAAGTTGCGACGTTTTCCATGGTGTTTGACCGCTACCTCTTAAAAAACCTTCTTTTGGCGACAATGTTCACAGCTTTGTCGCTGGCGTCTGTCATCATGCTGACCCAATCATTGCGTTTTTTAGAGCTGATCATCAATTCCGGCGCATCGAGCTTTTCGTTCTTCGTTCTGACATTTCTGGCTTTGCCGCGATTCTTCGAAGTGATCTTACCCATCGCCCTGATGATCGGCACGGTGTTCATTTATAACCGTATGGCGGCCGATAGCGAGATGACGGTCATGCGCGCTTCCGGTTTTTCACCGCTGAGATTGTCGCGTCCTGCGCTAGCACTTGCGCTTTTGACCACCATCATCGTGTTTTTCATCACGGCTTGGATCGCGCCGATCTCGCTTTCGAAAATGCAGACGATGCGCGTTACCATTAAAGCGCAATATTCCGCTCTTTTGCTGCGCGAAGGTGTGTTCAACCAGATCGGCAAAGATCTCACCGTCTATGTGCACAAACGTCTATCGAATGGCGATCTGGAAGGATTACTGATTCACGATAGTCGTGGTGCGGACAAACTTCCTATAACTATTCTGGCCAAGCGCGGTGTGATTGTAAGTGATCATGACGGGCAGCAGGTTGTTGTCTATGAAGGATCGCGACAGGAATACAATCCCGTAAATGGTGCGCTCAACCGTCTGGATTTCGATCGCTACTCGCTCGATCTTCCTGAATCCGAGCCGGTGCGGCAAAGATGGAAAGAACCTGATGAGAGAACATTTTTTGAGCTTTTGAATCCCGGCGAGGATATACGCTCAAGCCCCAAAATGATGCGTGAATTCAGAACGGAAGCACACAGACGCGTTGTTAGTCCGTTTCTGGCTATCACGTTTACTGTTCTGTCTTTATGTTGTTTGTTGCTTGGTACAATCGATCGGCGCGGGCTTGGATGGCGGATTGTTGCGGCAAGCGGTTTGATCATTTTGCTGCAAGGGCTCTATCTGGTGGCCTATAACCTTGCGAAGGAAGGCACGTTCGGGCTTATCCTGATGTATGTTTTGACATTCGCACCGCTGGCGGGGGGATATTATCTTCTTACGCCGCAATCCGAAGGCTTTCGTATCAAGATGAAAAAGCGATTGGAGCGATTGCTGTGAAAACGATGTTTCCATCGACGTTGAGCCGCTATTTGGCGAAAACTTACGCTCTCGCATTTTTGCAATTGCTCGGCATTCTTCTGGCGATCGTCTATCTGTTCGACACGGTGGAATTGCTGCGGCGTGCGGCGAAATTCGAAAATGTTCCGCTTTCACTTGTGCTGCAGATGGGTATTTTAAAATTGCCGGATGTCGGTCAGATCATCCTGCCTTTCGCCGTGCTGTTTAGCGCACTTTACACGTTCTGGTTTCTGGTGCGAAGGCATGAGCTTGTCATCGTGCGCGCTGCCGGCCTTTCGGTGTGGCAATTTCTGGGGCCGATCATCGGTGTTGCGATCATGATCGGAATATTTCACATGGCCGTGATTAACCCGATCGGCGCCGCTATGATTTCCCGTTATCAAACGATGGAAAGCGAATATTTGCAGGTGAAGGAAAACACGGTTTCAGTCAGTGAACAGGGTTTGTGGCTGCGTCAAAAAACAAATATGGGCGGGATCATTCTGCACGCAGCAAAAGTGAAAATGCCGGAATGGAAACTGGATGATGTGACGGTGTTTTATTTTACACCGGAAGGTGATTTCCGCCGCCGTATCGACGCGAAGGACGCAACGCTCGCCGATGGTTCATGGACATTCAGGAACGTGATTTCCAACAAGGCGGGCGCGGCACCTCAAAAAATTCGGCAAGAAGTTCTCAAGACCAACTTGACGGTCACCGAAATCGAAGAGAGTTTTTCAACGCCTGAGCAAACCCCATTCTGGACCCTGCCATCCTATATCCGTACGATGGAGGCGACAGGGTTCGATTCCCGAAAGTTGCGTATTCATTTCCAGAGTCTTTTGGCCCAGCCCCTTCTCTTTGCCGCCATGGTCATTTTGGCCGCCACGGTTTCCTTGAGAGTTGCCAGATTCCAACCGACTGTTTTCATGATCGGGTCTGGTGTGGTTATCGGCTTTTTGGTCTTTTTTGCCTCCAGCTTCCTAAAGGCTCTTGGTGCGTCCGACCAGATTCCGGTCCTTTTGGCGGCGTGGTTTCCGCCCCTGATAGCCCTTAGCCTTGGGGTTAGTGTCATTCTTACAACAGAGGATGGATGATTTGTGGGAAAGGCCCCAAATACCGTTGATTTGCCTATTGACGCGTGTATGTTCGGGTAATCTAGTCGTATGCTGAAAAAAGTCTTATTTTTCAGAATAATAGATAGAATTCGAAATGTGGTTAATGGCCTGTAAAGGTTAGTTTGTTATTTTGGGCATCAGTAATTTCTGATGGGGAACTTAGAGAGAATGAAAAACAATAAATATTCCAGATACTTGGCTGTATTTGCGGCCGTCATGATATCCCTGCTCGCTTCGGGTTGTGCCAGCACTGGTGCCAACCAAGAAGTCGTCGGCGGCGAGACAATTTACGATCCTCTCGAAGGCGGAAACCGCGTCATGCTCTCCATCAACGAGGGCATCGACAAAGCCGTGCTCGAGCCAGTCGCCCGCGGTTATCGCTATGTTGCCCCCAAACCGGTCCGCAACAGCGTTCGTAATTTCCTTCGTAACTTGAGAAGCCCTGTCATCATGGGTAACCAACTGCTGCAAGGTGACCTTGAAGGTTTCGGTAATGCTACGGGTCGTCTGATCATCAACACGCTGCTTGGCGTTGGCGGTCTGTTTGACGTTGCCGACATGGGCGGCATTCCTTACGAGTCCGAAGATTTCGGTCAGACTCTTGCCACATGGGGCGTTGGTCATGGTCCGTATGTTGTTATTCCAATTATCGGACCATCTTCGTTGCGTGACGGTACGGGCATGCTTGTCGACTCGTTCGCGGACCCTGTTCGCATTTATATGTTCAACCATGATCTGGAATGGCTGCATTACACACGTCTTGGCGTGACCGTTCTGGATGCGCGTGAAGAGATGCTGGATGTCATTGACGATCTGCGTCGCAACTCGTTCGATTACTATGCCGCAATCCGCAGCGCATACTATCAACGTCGTTCGGCTTTGGTACAAGACATGGATCCTTCGACTTCCGCAGGTCCAGACATTCCAGACTACGAATAAGAATTTGCCCTGTGCCTTCAAAAAGGCACAGTTTCGCAGAAATTTATCTACAAAGGGGCCGTATGCTAGGATCTAGCCAACGGCCCTTTTGGCAACAAAAACAACAAGGCCGAAAAAGGAAAAAACATGAAGACCGCATTTAAGACATTCATTCTCGCAGGTGTAGCGACCGCCACCATTCTTGGCACTCCGGCACAAGCTGCCGATCTGCGTGCTGTGAATACGCAAGACAATATCGTTCTGGTCGCCGGCCAAACAGAAGGTGCGAAAAGCTTTATCGCCAGCATGGGTGATCGCGGTATCAATTTTCTTGGCAACGGCAGCATGAGTGCGCAAGCGAAGAGTGCTGAATTCAGCCGCCTTTTGAATGACAGTTTTGACATGAGCACGATCGGCCGTTTTGCCCTTGGCACATACTGGAACCAAGCAACACCGGCACAGCAGCAAGAATATCAAAAGCTGTTCAAGCAAATGATCGTAAAAGTCTATTCCCGCCGCTTCTCGGAATATAACGGTCAAAAATTCGAAGTGAAATCTTCCCGTCAGGAAAATGAAAAGGACAGCGTTGTTACATCCTTTATTGTTCCAACCGATGGTCCGCAGGTGCAAGTTGACTGGCGCGTCCGCAACAAGGGCGGCTCGTACAAAGTCGTCGATATTATCGTTGAAGGTGTGAGTATGTCGATGACACAGCGCGCCGATTTCGCGAGCGTGATTCAACGTGGTGGCGGCAAGGTTGATGTATTGCTGGATCATCTCCGTCAGCAGTAATCAGAATTGAATTCGAAAAACCCCTCGTAAGAGGGGTTTTTTATTGGCCCAATCCTTTTTTGAGGGCGAGCAAGGACATACCACCTGAAATATGTGACATAAGCTGCGAAGCGGGATCGCCATCGCTTGCGCCGAAGGACGAGATGCCGGTGCCGAGCCATTTCATGATCTTGTCAGGAATAAGATCGACAAGTTTGAAGCAAGGCACGCTCATCATATAAACAATGACGGTGTAGATGACGGTGTAGAAAAACTGGTCAATCGTGCCGCGCTGGAAGTCTTGCTCTTTGATAACAGACTCTACTGATTGACCGATTTGTGATCCGGCAGGAGGTTGGAAACAGCCTGCGCTTCCCACTGCGTGGTGTCCTGAAAGATTGGCAAGGACCAGATAAAAAGTCTCGTTCAAAACTTTTACCACAGCCGTGAAGATCATGATGCCGCCTAGGAAGCTGATGAGGATGATAATCGGGCGAACGAATGCCTCTAATATATAGAAGTATCCATCGGCAGCGGCAGCCCCCGGCATGCCTTCACCATCGATGCGTAAATGCGCCAATGCCCAAAGCGGCATACCGACCATGGCTTCGAAAATACCTTTCACCCATGTCATGACAGCAAAGAAGAAATAAAGAAACGGCATAAAAGGAATAACGTAGAAAAGGAGTATTCCCAAAACAAAGCCAAGGCTTGCGAACGTCATGAAGAAAGAGGCAAAAGCCTTTAGTGCTTCAGAGGCAGGTTTTTGCCCCATCATATCCATTATCGTCCCGCCCACCGTTCCAAGACCTGCGATCACGAATGCGCGCACGGAGTGTTCGATCAAGCCTTTACCCAATGAGGCCATAGAGGCGAGAGGGTGCGTATCTTTGTTCTTACACATATCAAAAATTCCGCCGGTGCCCATGAACATATTGAAGAAATCGATCATGATGTTTCCGGTCAGTTTGCGTTCTTCCAGCGGGACCGTATCGGAGGTGCCGCCTTGCGCGTCTTCTGTTGGTCGGTAGGAGACCTTGTTGTCGCCACTACCCCAATATTTGTAGACTTTGTTGAGTGCCAGCGCGACGTCACGGTTTTGTGGCGGCTCGAACACGTACGGTTTTTCGCCGGTTAGCCTAGGTGTGTAGATGTCCATGCTGGACAAATTCCGTTGCGACTGTTCATTGTGGGATTTGATATCTTCCATGACATATGGCATGGCTTTGATATCGGGTTTTGCAAAGACAGCGGAACTCAACGCACCGTTTTGCTCTGCAATTTTATTGAACCAGATACCCGCGCCGCCCCATCCGTATTTATTGGCAGCCCCAACACCCCAACCAAAAACGCCATCATTCCATTCCCCTTCGTCTTCTTGTTTTTTTACCGCATCGAATACGGATTTCATCAAGCTTCTATTCAACGATGCAATAATTTCCATGCGTTTGTCGCCGCCAATATGCTCGGATAAATCCGGCGGGTTTTCATTGTTTTTGATGGAAACATAGTTCTTTGCAAAAGCCATCGCTGCTTCGTCGAAATCAGGAACATCGCATTTGAAAGCCGAGCTTGTGCGGCCATCCCAAAGGCACATCAACATATCGACATAGGCCTTTTGCATGAAGGTGGCCCCGGGCTGGGATTGATCGACAATAGTCAATCCGATCTCGCCGCAAAACGCCATTACCCCACCTGTTTCCATCGGGTAAAGGGTTGGATTTTTTTCTCCAAAACGGAAAAACATGGTTTTGCCGCCCGCTTTTTCGACCATATCGGGAAAGGGTGGCGTTCCGTCGTTATGGGCGTTGCCCGCCATACGGATAGAATTGTCCATACCAACATCGCCATTTTTAGATCCATAAACGAAGTAGGGCTGGATATCCCGTCCATTGGCCTGACCTTCCGCCCATGCGCAGGTTTTCACCAGCGACATGAAGGCCGCTATTTCGACCACGTCGGGTGTATTAGGAATAGCTACCAGATGATCCGGCTTTGCGACGTTACCGAAAAGAATCCATCCGTTTGTCGCGAGGTTGGAACCATATTTCGCGGAGTACAGAAGAATATACTGGGCCATATTGATGCCGCTCGAGGTCGGCAATAAAAGACCAAAGAACAATATTAGGCGGACAGGCGCCCATGCTTTATTGAAACGTTGACCGAATGGCACGCCGGATTCTGCTGTCTCCAGCACGATCGCTACGACCAGATAGACAATGATGAGTGTGGCAACCAGCAACATACCGTAGGAATAAAAGGCGAAGAGGGCGTGCATACCTTCGTGGAACGGGGTGGGGACTTCTCCGCTGGTAATGGCGACGGATTGGAATATTCCCGGAATCCCAAAGATAAGATCGAGAAGGCGGAACGCGATATCGTGTGAATTATTATGGTTGGTAAAAAAATCGCCGATCGCGCTGGGTCCTGTTCCGGGGCCGTTATAGGCAAGGGCCGGCATCGTGAAAACTGTGATGATCAGAAGAAGAACTTGGAGGAAGAGCATCGCAATCCCGCCAAGGATTACCGTGAAAATGGTGATCTTATCCAGATTGGAGCGAGTCCATTCCAGATGGTTGGCGGCCAGTGCCAGCACCTGAAACAAAGAATATTGATTTCTGTTCTCGTAACGAAGGGCAGGGTGATTACGCGGAATAATGCGTACCGTGCTGAAAACAACCAGCAATAGATAAGGCAGGCAGAATAATCCGCCGCCAAAAATATTTTTTAAGCGCGGGAATATTTGCGGTAAGACCGCAAAACGGATCACTTGGCCTTTTGATATTCCCAGCTCACTCAACATGGGATTTTTCTTTCTCCCTTATGTTTTTCACTGAGGTGGCTTTGGCGTCAGAAGAGCTGAAGCACCAGTTGTGGCCAGCTTACCGGCATCGCCCATGATGCCGACTACTTTACCGCCGATCATACCGCTACCTGCGGATAGTTTCATGACTAGACCATCCGTCGGGTCATTCGCACTATCGTTGAAGGTTCTGGCGTTCGCACCCATGTAGCGCAGGATGTTGTTCGGCACCAGATCGATCAGTTTGAAACAGGACATACCGATCATATAAACGATGATGGCGTAGACGACCGTGAAGAAGAGCTGATCCACCGGTCCGCGGAAATAGGACATGGCATTGTTTTCAATGCCGGGTGTTGGGGTTACGGCCTTACCGCATAGTTCTGCAAAAGATCTATCGTGTCCGGCCAGATTGGTGACGACCAGCGCAAAAATCTCGTTCAGGACTTTGACCATTGAGGAAAAGATGATAATGGACGCCAACAGTCCGAAAATGATCAGGAGAGGGCGCAGGAAAATTTCGAAAATCAGAAAATATCCTGATGAAGCGGCTTCGCCCGGTAACCCTTCGCCATCAATGCGTATGTGGGCAAGTGCCCAGAGCGGCATACCCACCATGGCTTCGAACACGCCTCGGATCCAACCGCCAACAGCGAAGAAGAAATAAAGGAATGGCATGAACGGGATTACGTAGAAGAGCACGAACCCGAGTGTTAGCGTGATGGTAGCGATACTTAAAAGTACGCCCGATGCGACGCTCGCAATGGATTGAATCGTTGGGTTCAGGAACATTCCGCCGATAACACCGACGCCCAGTGAAAGACCGATATTGCGGATGGTTGACTCAATCAGGCCTTTTCCGAGCAAAGACAATTGCGCCAGCGGGTGCACGTCAGCGTTTGCGCACATATTGAACAGTCCTTGCGTGCCGAAAATCAAATTGATGACATCGATGATGAAGTTATTTGTGCTTGCCTTGTCACTCGGGTCTTCAGATTTCCAATATTGGTGGATGACGACCAATCCCGTGGCGATGTCTTTGTCAATCGGCGTATCAAAAGCAATTCCCGATGTACCGGCCAAATATGTTTCGTAAGGGTCTGTGACGTGAATGCTGTTTTGCGTCTGCTCGTTGCGTATCTTTTCCATGACGTAGGGCATAACACGCGGTTCAGGAACACTGTTTACCGACGTCACAAGAGAGCCATTCATTTGCGCGATCTTGTTGTACCAAATGCCGGCCGCGCCCCAACCAAGTTTTTTACGGGTTTCTTCGTCTTTTTTCCACTCGTCGGACTCGATTTGTGTTTTTGTGGCAGTCTTGATTGCGTCTAATAACTCTCCATCATTGCCATTCCCTAGCAATGATCGGGCAACATAGGTTTTGTAATCTGCTGGCGGCCAATCTTTCCATTTAAATTGGTCGAGAAATCCTTCCCCATTAATTTTAACTTGGCCACGTAGAATTTTTATTCCGTAATCGGCAAGACTGAATTTTTTGTCCAGATATATAAGTTGCACCAACTCGAAATAATAGGTCTGCATGAACTCTGATCCGGGATCTTGACCAGCTGCCGAAGATAGTACGAGTTCGCCGCAATATGGGTAAACATATCCGGTAAACTTATCGTGCTTGCCTGCCTTTTCCCCCTTTTCGCCGAATCTGATTAGGATATCGCCATTGTTAAAATATTCTTTCGCTTCTTTGTAGGTAACGGTTTCTATATCTATTCCGCCATTTCCTTCGGCGTTATTTTTTACAAGATAGCCTTTGATCTCTCTTCTATTTACGCCCTGATAGACATTCTCGTAAGCGTATTCGCACGCGCCTACCATCATCATAAAAGATGCAAGTTGCGTAAGGTCTGGTGGCTTAGGTACGCCAACAGGTTTTTCCGTGCCGCTGATATATTCCTGCTTCATTTTATCATTGAAGAGGTTCCAACCACGTGTGGCAAAGTCAGATCCGAATTTGGCAGAGTAAAGCGTGATCCATTGCGCGGAATTAAGGCCGTATCCAACAGGAATTAAAAGACCAAGACCGACGACAAGACGGATCGGCGCCCAGACGTGATCATATCGCTTGCCGAAAGGAACGCCGGTTTGGGCTGTTTCCGCCAGAATAGCAAAAATGAAATAGCTGACGACGATAACGGCAATGACCAGAATGCCGATGCTGTAGAATTGGAACAGCGCGTGCAGGGCGACATGGAAGTCTGAAAGCTGCGCCCCTTCACGGAAAAGCTCGGGTACGCCGAATACCGTGAACATCATGCGATAGACGATATCTTGCTTCTGATCGGGCGTTGCAAAAAATCCGGCGTAGTTGGTAGGCATATCTGTCGCGCCCGCCAGAGCAGGACTGACCATCAAATATCCAAGCGTTAAGATGAACTGACCTGCGAGCAAGAAGAGCCCGAACAAAATCGTGAAATAGAGGATGACTTGGTCAATATGATTGCGATCGAACTTTAATTCAGACGCGGCTGCAGCCAAAACTTCGCGCATACCTAAAGAATCGCGGCGGGATTTTTCAAAAATCGGATGGTTTGCGGGCAGGATATTGATCGCGCGGTAAACCATGGCGATAATATAGGCCAGTGTGCCGAACCCCGTTTGATAGAAAGCGTTCAGGCGCGGCACTATCTGCGGCATAAACATATACCGTAGAACCTGTCCTTTCGTAATTCCCTTTGCCGCGTCCATTACAGACATTCTTTGTCCCTATTGTTTCTTATTGTCATTGTTGCTTTTGTTTTTCGTTTCAGAGCCCATTATCGCGCCTCCTGTAGCACCAAGCGCGCTTCCGGCTTGTGTTAGGCCGCCAATAATTTGTCCACCGGCCGTGGCTCCGCCGAGCGCCGCATATTGGGTCAAACCATCTGTCGGGTCTGACTTGCCATCGTTGAAGACGCCCACGTCGGTTTTCATCCAACGCGTGAATGCCTGTGGAATCAGATCGATCAGTTTGAAAGAGGCTGTAGCCATCATATACAAAAGCAGCGCGTACATCAGTGTGAAGAAGAACTGGTCGATCACGCCGCGACGGAACGATTCCATACCGCCGATATCGACGGTTTCGCCGTTTTCCGTGGGGAGCGCGCCGGTGATGTTCACCACAACCAGATCAAAAATAAGATTAAGCGTTGCAGCCATTGCCGTGAAGCAAACCATCCCGCCGATCAAACCAAAAAGAGTCATGATGGGGCGCAGGAATATTTCGAAGATCAGGAAATAACCGCCCATTGCCGCGCGACCGGGAAGCCCATCGCCGTCGATTTTCAAATGGGCCAAAGCCCAAAGCGGTACGCCCACCATGGCCTCGAAAATGGATTTTACCCATGCGCCAACCGCAAAGAAGAAATAGATGAACGGAAGAAACGGCAGAATGTAGTAGAGAATAAATCCTGCGGTCAGGCCGATTGTGGCGATGCTGACCGCCATGCCCGTCACGGTGCTCAACATACTGCCGATATCTTTTTGAGCCACACTGAAGAATCCGCCGCCGACAGAAGATATAAAGGCCACGCCCACCATGCGGATGGCATTTTCAACAAGGCTTTTACCCACAGTGGTCAATTGCGCCAGAGGATTGACGGACGGAAGTCCTGTCTCGCTACAGATTTGAGAGGCTGCGCGAATGTCGAAAAGACCGTTGATGCCGAAGATTAACGACATGACATCGACAATCATATTGCCGGTCACACCTTTTACATCTGCACCCGTTTGAAGCGGCGTATAACCGCTTGCAGCTTCTTGCGCGCATGGATCGGTTGCGATGGCGGAACCTGAGCCCCCGCCAGCAGCGGCACTTCCCGCTTCTGAATCGCCCGTTTCCTTTGTTGGGTTGTCACAGAAGAAATATCTATAGGCACTGTTCATGCCGCCCAAAAGGCTTGCATCCATTACTTCGTCGAGCTTGAGTTCAGTTATACCAGCAACGTTGACGGAAAACATTTCGCATTGGTTTTTTTCGCCGTCACTGGCGGCGGTTTTTTTGCGGATCTCTTCCATCAGCATCGGAAAATCTGTGGCGGTGGGGACCGCATAAATCGCGCTTGTGAATGTTCCGTTCAAATCGGCGATATTGTTGAACCAGATACCTGCGCCGCCCCAGCCACGATGTTCCAGTTCTTCATTTAATTTGAGATTCAAATGACTTCTAAAATCCTGATAGATTTTACGGACTTCCATTTCCAAGCTGGTGCGATAGCTTGAAACTGCTTCTTGGAAAGTTGCAGATGGTGGCTTCCAATCCGCCGCGCACGTAGAAGCATCGTCTAGGATATTGCTGTTGTAACAGGACTTTTCCTTATTGATCCTTGTGCGCTCTGCTTCATCGGCACCAGCATTTCCTGTTACCGGCATATAGTAATGCGCCGCTCTTTCACCAAAGGCGTTGAATTTCCTAGCCGCTGATCTTTCAGCACCTGTTTCATTGCTGAGCCAACGCCACGGGCTACCCGGTCTTAGCAAAGACTGGACAAGGCGGTAATACATATTTTCTACGGCCTGAATCCCAACCGGCGAGCTTGAGCTACCTGAATCATTTTTATAAATGGCGGGATTATCGTTGCTGAGCGAAATCGTGATTTTACCGCAAAGTGGTTTTACGTTGCCAGGCTCTTGGTAATTTTCATTGTATTCACCCAACACAACTTCGATATCGCGATTGCCGAAATCTTTTTTGGCTTGGGAGTATGGATAGGGATCTCCGGTTAAACCGCCAG
>CAYYPX010000028.1:0-16214 GCA_964473655.1 uncultured Micavibrio sp. | reverse complement strand
AAATTTTTGGCAAAGAAGACTCCAAAGGTGTGCAGCAGGGTATACTTGAGCAAGCCAATGGTGGCACGTTATTGTTGGATGAAGTGGCCGATATGCCGCTTGAGACTCAAGGGAAGATCGTCCGCGTATTGCAGGACCAGAAATTTACGCGCCTGAATGGCCGCGAGACGGTGCAGGTGGATGTACGTATCATTGCCTCCACCGCTCGTAACTTAACCGATGCTATAGCCAATGGTCATTTCCGCGAGGATTTATATTACCGTCTGAATGTTGTGCCGGTGAGTGTTCCGGCTCTTCGCCAACGCCGCGAAGATATTCCAGCATTGGCCGATCATTTCGTGAAGCAATATTCTAAACAATCAGGGCAGCCGACACGCAGCCTTGCCCAGAGTGCGATCATTTCTTTGCAAGGATATGATTGGCCGGGAAATGTTCGCCAGCTCCGCAATGTCATCGAATGGGTGATGATCATGGGCGGCAATGACAAAGAGCCGATTGAAAAGAAACATCTTCCGCCGGAAATTACGGGCGAGGTGCCAACAGGAGAAGGTCGCGCGGCCGCGATGCAGGATTATCTGACCTATCCATTGCGTGAGGCGCGTGAAGCGTTTGAGCGTGATTATTTAGAGCGTCAATTGTCCCGTTTCGGTGGTAACATTTCCAAGACGGCGACTTATGTGGGTATGGAGCGTTCCGCGCTTCACCGCAAACTCAAAACGCTCGATCTTTCCAAGGGTGATGCCGAAGGCGAAGAAGTGGGTGACCTCAAGCGTGCGGTCTAATTTTTTGAAAGCTGTTTTTTTCGATTGGGATGGCACTTTAGTAGACAGCATCCCTTTGCTATTCGCTTCTCATAACCATGTGCGCCAGAATTTTGGATTGCCATTATGGACGCCAGAGGAATATTCCAAGGCCATTTTATTTTCAACGCGTGAGCTTTACCCAAAAATTTTTGGCGATAACGCGCAAGCAGCGCAAGATCTTCTCTACGAATACATTAAAGAAAATCATCTGGCACAGCTTGTGCTCATGCATGGTGTGGAAGATTTGATCATAAGCCTGCACATAGCTGGTGTGCCTATGGGTGTGGTCAGTAACAAGCGCAATGATGTTCTTCGCCGCGAGATCGAACATCTGGGTTGGGATAAATATTTCGGTGTCTATAACGGCGCGGGTGTGGCGGAAAAAGACAAACCATCCGGCGTGCCGTTGATCTATGCGGTTGAGCAGCATCCATCAAGACTGTCGATTGACGATGTGATTTATGTAGGCGATACCGAGAGCGACCTTAGTTGTGCTAAAGAAGCAGGGTGCCCTGTGCTTTATATCGACCATGCGCCGGGGCGGCCCGATTTAATCGAGAGCTATAAACCTACCTATGTGGTCCAAAAACCTTCCGAAATTAAGCAGCTTCTGATGGATGTTTTGGGTATTTGAGCCCAAATGGGGGCTTGCGGGCTGGGGATAAGTCCTCTAAAACCAAAGTAACAGCGAAACCTTGGTTGAATTAGGGAAATAAGAAGATGGCTGATAAGGCGCAAAACGTTCAGGACGTATTCCTCAACAAAATCAGAAAAGAAAAAATGACCGTCACGGTCTTTCTGGTCAACGGCGTCAAGCTGCAAGGTATTATCACTTGGTTCGACAATTTCTCGATGTTGCTGCGTCGCGAATCCCACGTTCAACTGGTTTACAAACACGCGATCTCGACGATCATGCCGGGCGGCCCTATATCTTTCTATGAAGGAGAAGAGCCGGGAACCGATACGGGCCCAGCCGCGTAAATCGTTTTAAGTGTTTGAAACAAGCCTAATCAAAAAGCCTGAAAAAGCTCTGATCGTACACCCCATCTTGCCATTAAAGATGGAGAAGGGAACGACGCGTCATTCGCGCGCCATAGAAGACTTGCTGGAAGAAGCGGAAGGTCTTGTGCACGCCATTCATTTGGACGTTTCTAGCACGCACGTATCCAAGATTACGAAGATAAGCCCAGCGCTGTTATTTGGTAAAGGCGCCGCCGAGGACATCAGGCTTGCCGTAGTGAATGAAAAGCCGAATGTCGTCGTGGTGAATAAAGTAACAGCGAAACCTTGGTTGAATTAGGGAAATAAGAAGATGGCTGATAAGGCGCAAAACGTTCAGGACGTATTCCTCAACAAAATCAGAAAAGAAAAAATGACCGTCACGGTCTTTCTGGTCAACGGCGTCAAGCTGCAAGGTATTATCACTTGGTTCGACAATTTCTCGATGTTGCTGCGTCGCGAATCCCACGTTCAACTGGTTTACAAACACGCGATCTCGACGATCATGCCGGGCGGCCCTATATCTTTCTATGAAGGAGAAGAGCCGGGAACCGATACGGGCCCAGCCGCGTAAATCGTTTTAAGTGTTTGAAACAAGCCTAATCAAAAAGCCTGAAAAAGCTCTGATCGTACACCCCATCTTGCCATTAAAGATGGAGAAGGGAACGACGCGTCATTCGCGCGCCATAGAAGACTTGCTGGAAGAAGCGGAAGGTCTTGTGCACGCCATTCATTTGGACGTTTCTAGCACGCACGTATCCAAGATTACGAAGATAAGCCCAGCGCTGTTATTTGGTAAAGGCGCCGCCGAGGACATCAGGCTTGCCGTAGTGAATGAAAAGCCGAATGTCGTCGTGGTGAATTATAAATTATCACCGGTGCAGCAACGTAACCTTGAAAAGCTCTGGAACGTCAAAGTCATCGACCGGACGGGGTTGATCCTCGAAATCTTCGGGAAGAGGGCGCAAACGAAAGAAGGGCGCATTCAAGTTGATCTGGCTATGCTGGAATACCAAAAATCACGATTGGTGCGGTTGTGGACCCACCTTGAAAGACAGCGCGGCGGCGGTGGATTTTTGGGCGGGCCGGGCGAGACGCAAATCGAATTGGATAGACGCGCCATCACAGACAAGATCGCACAATTAAAGCTGCATTTGAAAGAGGTGCGCCGCACGCGGGAACTGGGCCGTAAAAACCGTGAGAAGGTTCCGTTTCCCATCGTGGCGTTGGTAGGTTACACGAACGCTGGAAAATCAACATTGTTCAATCGTTTGACGGGCGCCAATGTGTTTGTCGAAAATTTGGTGTTCGCAACGTTGGATCCGACCATGCGCAAAATAGAATTACCCAGCGGGAAGGTTGTTATTTTATCCGATACCGTGGGGTTCATCGCTGATCTTCCCACCAATCTGGTTGAATCATTCCGCGCAACGTTGGAGCAGGTACAGCACGCGGATATTATTTTGCATGTACGCGATGTTTCCAGTCACGATCACCCGTGGCAGCGGCAGGATGTTATCAATGTTCTGGCCGACCTTGGGATAGATTACGACCATGATCCAAGGATTATCGAAGTCATGAATAAAATCGATGCTGTGCCGGCAGATGCGTTAGCCGATATAAAGCGCAATGCAAATTTCGGCGATGAAAAGATTTTTCCCGTGTCGGCCATGAGTGGTGATGGCATAGATGGATTGCTCAAAAAAATTGCGGAACATATAGCGCAGGCGGATGAAGTATTCGATATAACATTACCGGCTGCCGATGGTCGCGCGCTCGCGTGGTTGCACAAGGAAGGTGAGATTTTGGAGCAAGAACAAGACGAGAGCAATATCCTTGTCAAAGCGCGCTTGAGCGCGGATAATAAAGGGCGTTTTGAATCTAGGTTTTTATACCCATGCCGAGCATAGATCACGATAAAATTTCGGATATCATCCGCGAAGTGGCGGCGGATAAAATCATTCCGCGTTTTCAACAATTGAAGGAGCATGAGGTTCGCGCGAAAAGCAGTCCGAAGGACCTTGTGACGATTGCAGATGAAGAGGCCGAGATCGAGCTGACCCGTATCTTCAAGGATTTATATCCGGGATCGCAGGTGCTCGGTGAAGAGGCGGTATCAAGCGATAAGGTGCAGCGTGATATCGTGAATTCTGATGGTTTGGTCTGGGTGGTCGATCCTGTCGATGGCACAGGCAACTTTGCGGCGGGCAGGCCGATCTATGGAACGATGGTGGCGTTATTGCAAAACGGCGAGCGCGTGGCCAGTTGGATATACCAGATACCCAAAGGCCGCGTTTATTCTGCGCAAAAGAATGGTGGCGTGAGCATGGATGGAACCGTTTTTCATCCGGCCATGAAACCGCATGATGATGCGTCGTTTGATGGTATGAGGGCGTTTATTTCAACAAAATTCATGCCGCCGTGGCTGCGCCCCTATGTGGAGCAGCATTCGCAAAATATGGATGTGAAAACATATACGTGCTGTGCGTGGGAATATGTTGATTTGCTTGAAGGAAAGTCAGTTTTTTCCATCTATAAGCGCATTGAGCCTTGGGATCATCTGGCAGGTGTTTTACTGCTGGAAGAGGGGGGCTTTTACACCCGAAAATGGAACGGTGAGGCATATAAGGGGACTGATCTAGAGGGCGGGCTAGTCAACGCGCCATCCAAGGTTTTGGCTGATAGGGTGTTCGATACATTTTTGAAAGAGCCGCTTAGAAATAAACTAGCGTGATTTTCCTGAGTTCCAAGCGCTCAGCATTTCATCCAGCGATGAATTTTTCAGTTCTTTGTTTTGTTCCTTCAAAACAGATTCCATGGCTTTGAATCGTTTTTCAAATTTCTTGTTCGTCGCCGTTAACACTTCTTCGGCGTCATGTCCGGCTAGCCTTGCGTAATTCACAATGCAGAACATTAGATCGCCTAGCTCTTCGGCTTGATGTTCTTTTGTTTTTGCATCTTTGAATTCGGCGAGTTCTTCTTCGATTTTGTTCCATGCAGATTGTGCGTCAGGCCAAACGAAATTTGATTTGGCGGCTTTCTTTTGTAGTTTTTGCGCGCGAAGCAATGAGGGCAATCCAAGCGTGACGCCATCGATCGCACTGTCGTTAACTTTTTCAGCGTCTTTGCGTGCGTTCCAAATAGTTAACACGTCATCGGCAGTTGCGGCGGTCTGATCACCGAAAACGTGCGGATGCCTATAAATTAACTTTTCGGCGATGGCGGATGCGACATCATCGAAGGTGAAAAGTTTTTTGTCTTGCGCGATTTGTGCGTGAAAGACAACCTGCAACAATAGATCGCCGAGTTCTTCTTTTAAATCGTTAACGTCGTTGCGATCGATAGCGTCGGCGACTTCGTAAGCTTCTTCTATTGTGTACGGCGCGATAGATTTGAAATCTTGTTCCAGATCCCACGGGCAGCCGCCATTGGGGTCGCGCAGGCGAGCCATGACTTCAAGGAGCCTGTCGATCGGTTTTAACTTTTGGTCCGGCGCAGGTTTTGGGGATGGCTTGCTAGTCATTCACGCCTTGTCCGGATTCATTCGATGGGGCTTTTTGGCGGGTGTTTCTGTGGGCTCGTGTTTTAGGCTTTTTGGCCTTGGCTTTTTGTGGCTGCGCGGTGCGTGTTTCATCCACGTTTTTGGATGTGTTTTTGGCGCGGTTATTTCGCTGTTCACGCTGCTTATTTTGACGCTGTTTATTCGTCATTTTTTTGATGGCTGCGGCTTCATCATTATTGAGCCCAAGATCGCCCAAAGATTTCGCAAAAACCGGCGGCGTAATTGTTAACGCGGGCATCGCCATAATGGCAAGGATCAAGGCAAATAAAGAAAGACGTCTGGGCATGAAAAGCAACCTCTAGTGGCGGCGTGGTTTTAGGGATAGTAACACCCCACAACGACGATGGGAGAGATAGTTTTAGAACAACGTTCAAATGTGATAATGTATATTATGGGAAATAATATATTAGTTTAAAAAGACCTCTAAATTCGCCCTATAATAAAGCCATCTAAGCCTTATGGCTCTGGGCTTTCTTTATCTTTCCACTGTTTTAGAAATCACGATCTTTTCGATGATTGATGCGCATAGATTTTCATGGCTCTGTACTATGCGGCGCGCGTCATTTAAAACGCATCAGTCAGGTTGATATGAGAATCCTTTTTGCCATTAAAACACTTGCCCATTCCGTCGGCGGCGCCGAGCGTTTAGCCGCGTCCTTGGCCAGCGCTTTTGCGGCCGAAAATCCGGACGTCCATATGCTGACTTTTGATGCCCCAAATGACGCCGTTTTTTACCCTCTGGATGGCCGTTTAAAGCGTCATTTCGTGCCCTTGAAAAACACCAAAAATAAGACCGGTTTGGCGGACATTCCGGACCTTCTCGGCCGCCTCCGCCGTGAGGTTTTGGAGATCCGCCCCGACGTTGTTGTGGCGTTCATGCATAGTATGTTTGTGCCGCTCCAATGCGCGCTTCTGGGCACTGGTATAAAGGTTGTACTAAGTGAGCACACAGTGCCGCGATATTACTGCACACGGCCCTTTGAGTTCATCTTGCTTCAGTTCTTCAGTTTGTTCGCGCATTCGATCACGATTATTTCTCCGGTGATAAAATCGCTGTATCCATACGTCATGCGGCGCAAGATGGTCGTTTTGCCGGATCCGGTGTTTTCGGACTTCCAGAAGCGTTCTGATACGGCGGCAAAGGTTGTTCTGAGCGCGGGTCGATTAAATGAAGATAAGGATCATGCGGTTCTGATCGACGCATTTGCGTTGATTGCTAACGAATTCCCGCAATGGGATTTGATCATTTACGGTGAAGGCCCGGAACGCTCGGCGTTGGAACATCGCATCAGATGGCGTGGATTGAGCTTTCCACGCGTTAGTTTGCCCGGCGTGACCAAGGATATGGATTCCGCATATAAGAATGCGCGGATTTTTGTTATGCCATCTAAATATGAAAATTTAGGATTGGTGACAGTTGAGGCCATGAGCCATTCCCTGCCGGTCATCGGATTTGCCGACTGCACGGGTACGAACGAAGTGATTGAAAATAGTGTGAACGGTATTCTTGTCAAAGCGCGCGACGCGCAGGCGTTGTCGCAAGCCATCAAAGAATTGATTCAATCGCAAGAGCTTTGTGATGCTTATGGTGCTGCGGGCTTCAAAAAAGCAAAAGACATGACGATGGATCAAGTATTTGCTCAATGGAAAAATTATATTTCCAGACTATGATTTTTTGAAGATCGCGGTCGTGTAATATCCGCGTGCTATTTTACGGTTGTCTTCGTATTCCGCTTTTTCCGAGATGGTCTTCCAGTTTAATTCTGCGGCTTTATCCACCAGCGCATCGTCGGTCATAGCGCGTAATATCAATTGTCCCAAAGCATTTTCATCATCGCAATCGCAGATGAATCCTGTTTTTCCGTCTTCGACCCATTCATTGGCGCAGGATGTGCAGGTTTGAATCGGGAATGCGCCAAGAGCCATTGCTTCGAGCATTGATGTGCTGATCCCATCGGAAATGGACAACCCTACATATGCGCGTGCGTTTGAGTGAAGTTCTAGAACCTTTTCATGCGAAAGATAATTTTTGATAGGAATGATTTCTATGTCGAGGTTGGTTTTATTTGCCAGCAATTCAGCAGCGATTTCGACTTCGGGTGTTGCGAGAAATACGCACACCTTTGCTTTGTTTTGTTTAAGTTTTGGCGCGATTGTCTCAACGGCTTTGAGTGCTGTTAGTGCCCTGCCGAATACGCTTTGATAACCTTTGATCAATAGTGTGTTTCTTTGGCTGGTTTTTATTTTGGCGCGTGGTTCAATCATGGCATGCAAATGCATTCCACCCGAATTTGGCATCACGGGCAATGGTTTTGCGTTCATGCCCATTTCTTCAGCCAATTTATAATCACGCGCACATTCGGCGGAATAATAATCTGCGTTTTGCAAGATTCCTGATATTGCGGTCTTATGGGCCTTTAATTGCGAGAACAGGTAAATATCGCTTCCCCAGTTTGTCGCAATCCATGTTGGAAATTTCGTGCCCATCTGACTCTTTGCGGCGAGGCATAAATATCCGGCGTGTTGGAATTCTAGCGAATGCACGATGTCTGGTTTTAATCGTTTGATGGTTTTTATAAGCCAACGTATGCGCCATTCAGGTCCGTAAATATATTCGAGAAAAATTTGGAATGCGCTATTGATTTTACGGATTGGAATGTGAACAAAAATCCCGCGCGACTTATTTGTAAAAAAAGCCATCAGGCTATGAAGTTTTGGCCACTTGTTAAATTCAGTCTTGATGCCACCAAAGGTTGATGGAAACAGAAATATTTCCTTGTCCTGATCGCCATCAAACTGCGTCACCCAGCGAGCTGTGTGAATACTATTAACCATGGCGACGACGAGTATTCTCATTTAATCAGAGGTCTTGCAATAGCCACAGGCCAAGGCTCTTATCTGCAAAGGCGCCATTGCCCTGCGGACATTTTTCGTTGATTATTTTCACAGGCTGCGGAAGGTTATACGGTGTCTTTTGCAGGTTCAAGGTGCGCCAGATTCCGTACAGTTCTTCATTTTTCTTGCGATCTGTAAATGTTGTCGCCAAAAGATATTTTGAGCCGCTGCGCTTGAAATTCTGAATTGCTTTCAAGCCGCTTTCGAAATTCAGGTGAACAAGGCAATCACGGCACAGGATGACATCTACTTTTGGAAGATCATCCGTAATGATGTTCAGCATGCGGAATTCAATAGTATCCGTAGCATATTTTTCATTATTATTTTGAATTAAGTCCGGAACGATATCGCCGCCGATGTAATGCACGCCAGATAGATCCACGGTGCGCATCCAGTTAAAATCACCGCACGGCACATCAAGAAGCGTTTTTGCCTCTATTTCGCGGAGCAGATCGGGAAAGATAGAGCGGATGTAAGCTGTCTCTTCCATAGTTGATCCTGTGCCGGAATGGGATTCATCCGAACCAAAAATATTCGTTTTATAAATATTGATGAAGTCCAAAACGTTTGGTTTTCCATTATCGTTCAAGGGGCGATTAAGGTTTCGGCGCAGAAGATTTAGAACAGGTTCTGGCAATATTCTTTTGATGGTATTTTTGATAGATGACAGAGACATATTTTTCCTTAAAAAGTTTTTTACCGGAAGCGGTATCAACTGTTTGATAACTCCCTTGATTGAGCCGGCATAAAGGGCCCCAATGGCCTTGAGCGTGAAACATACAGTATTGCGGCCTTTTTTGAAGGATAAATGCTTGCGGGCTTGGCGGAATGTTTGAAAAAAAGCAGGCCACAGGCGACCGTTAGAGAATTTCTTAAGTAAAATCAGGTACTTGTCTTCCAATTCTTCTGTGCTGTAACGGGAGTCCAGCCATTCCGGCGTTAGATATTGGGTGAGGTTGTTTAGATAGAAATTCAACACTTCCTGATGATGTTTTAGGGTGCGGCTGCCCTGCTCTGCGTGCTGGCGGCTATAGGTATAAATGCCGGGGATATGCATAAAAGGGAATTTTAGCGAAGTGCGTATCCAAAGATCATAATCTTGCGTGGTTGGAAGATCGAGGCGGAAATTCCCGACAGTTTCAAAAACCCTTTTCGGTACCAAAAGTGTGCAGCCATGAATGCATTGATCCGCATACAGCTCGAATGTCATGCGGCTTGAATCAACGGTTGCCGTTGATACCATTTGCATATGTTCGCTTTTTTCATTGATGGTGATGAAATCGCCGAACAGAATTGTGTCTTTGTTATCTAGCCGTGACAGGAATTCCACTTGTTTTTCCAGCTTATCGGCAGGATATATATCATCATGGCTAAGCCATGAGATATATTCGCCAGAGGCCGCGTCTATACCGGCATTGAGTGCGCTTGCCACACCACCATTGGGTTTGTCTATAAGTTTGATTTTATCGCCATATCTTTTAGCAACTTCCAAGGTCGCGCCGTTATCGCGAGAGCCATCATTGATAACAATGATTTCTTTGTTTTGGTATGTTTGAGCTAGTGCGGAATCTATCGCTTCACGCATATAATTCGTGCCGTTATAAACCGGAATGACGATGGATATTTTGGGATTGAATGTCATGGTTGATCCTAGATATACGTAGAAATCTTATCAAAAATCTTTTTCAGTATTTGCTTGACGGAGTGAATTGCTTTTAGTGGGCCGGTTGGAACGCAACATAGGTTTCGCGGTTTTACGTTGGTCCATGTTCCCTTTATATATGAACGAAATTCATTGATATCTAGCGCCCCCTTACCCTTATATTCTTGCAATTGGTTTTTGTCATCGAACATGGAATCAAAAGGGTATACGAATTTATTGCTGTTTTTCTTGCGGAATGCGACATAACACATCAAATCACGATCGTCATAAGCGCGGTAAGCCTTATTCGAGAACATCCGCAGCTGGGGTTTATAATCCACAGTGAAGAAGTAATCCAGAATATCGTAATTATTTGCCTGCGCCATGAGCGCAAACAAACGTGGCTGCATATTATAAAATCCGTGGTTTGCATTTCCGCTCGATGGGAAAGCGTGAACCATTATGCCTCCCTCCCTGCAGATATTGTGCATATTTTCGAAGGCTTGGGCGACGTTGAAGCAATGTTCGATAGTGCCCAAGTTCGTCACAAGATCGAATTGAGTTGTGAAAGCGTAACGAGTTTTTATATCAGTGTTGAGATCAAAGACGTGTGCGCCATGCTCACCGGTGGCATCGATCGCTTGATAGTCTGCGTAGCCAAAAATTTTGTACAATTCCCGCGCGGTTTTAATTTTTTCTGGAACATTTTCCATGCCGGCAAAGCGGCGAGCATGTTTTGCCATGTCAGAAAAATCGGCACTGATGTCCTGAGCGCCGAGCTCAAGAACGCTGTTGCCTGCTAGCAGATGATCCTGACGCAGGATTTGTAGTAAAGTCATATATTCGAGGTTTATTCCCATAGTTATTTCCTAGTCTGACTCAAGCTTTCATAAAGGTTTATTACATTTTCAGCAATTTTTTTACGGTTGGCGATTTTTGCCACGAGTTGAATATTGTTTGTGGCGATACGGTCGGCATTTTCATCATCCTTCAGGGCTTTGACAAGCGCATCGGCAATTTCATGAGGATGCATATTTCGGGCGTATATTATGTTTTCACCATCCTTAAATTTATGGACATAAGTTTCCAAGGGCGAAAAGAGGGGCACGCATTTTGCCGCCATGGATTCGTAAAGTGCGTTTGGAATCCCTTCCAGCAAGGATGGTGCCATTACCACGCGGGAATTCTTCATAAGCGCAAGGGCATCGGCGCGGGGAATGCGTGTGCGGACACAGATATGTTCCATGATCTCCGCTGGCATATGTTGCAAACGGTTATTCAGTTCGGCATTTCCGGCTAGAAAAGTAAATTTTGTGCCTTTGATCTGCGGCCACGCAAGCTTGATAGCTTCGAGCACGGGAAAGCCCTTGCTCTCATAGCCTTCATAGGCCTTGGGCCAGATGACGCGGCGTTCCGACTGCGAAGGAAGTTTGGCGTCGGAAAATTCATCTAGATCAACGCCGCCTGTTCCTGGCGCTATGCCATGGCTCCAGCATTTGGCTGGATCAATACCAAGTTCGGTTGCAATCCTGTAATTTGTCTCGTTGTCGGCGATCAGAACATCGCAACTTTTGAAAATACTCTCTAGAATTGATCGCTTTTTGGGGGCTTGAGAATTGATGTAAACATCAGGCCCCCCTCTTACCTGCAAAACCCATTTTGTTTTTGATTTGAATTTGCGTAAGGTAGGCCCATAAAGGGCCGCAGTCGGAAAGGCCCCGAATGTATGAACAATATGTGGTTTGTAAGTGGATAGAACGTATTTCAGTAAAAGCTGCTGCCAAAAATTTCCAACCCTTGTGTTTGTTACTATTTTTTCGTTTCCCAAGAACATTTTAAAACGGCTATTCTGTGGGTATGGTGATCCAGGTACGCCAAAACCCAGTATGTTGAATTTTTCAGATGCGTAGTCGAGTAGGCCCATCCAGCTTTGTGCGTGTGAGCTAATCATTTCTCCTAAAAATAAGATACGGATTTTATCGGGTACGCCGCGCGTCATGCCGCCCTGCTTTCATCCAGAACATGACGGCACCATAACTCAACAGACATCAAGAGCCAGTTTTGCGTCCATGGAAGGTTTGAAGATTCACGAAGCGTCGAGACCTGATCTGCGTCGAACAGCCCACGATTTTTAATGGTTTGTGTGGAGGTTGCTTCGGCAAGATCTTCTTTCCAGATCGTTTCCAACCAACGTGCCATCGGCATGGCAAACCCACGTTTGGGGCGGTTATCAAAGCCTTCGGGAAGATACTGACGGGCTATATCAATGAGGACTTTTTTTGTGCCTTCTGCTGCATAGCTACCGGCAATTGCTGTGTTGTCATTGGTGCCGAGTTTCATATGATCTGGCATAGCAAGCGCAGTTTCAACAAGATCGACGGAAAGATAAGGAACGCGGACTTCCAAACCATGTGTCAATGCAGCCGTATTGATATCGGGTAGTAACTGGTTTTGCAAGAAGCTGCTGATGACAAGATCGGATGTACGTGCAATGCCGTGGGAATTTTTCAAATTAGGTTGAAGTGGTCGTTTGGTATTCGTATAATTTTTACCAAGAAGTTTTTGTGTGGTCGTTTTTGAAAATACGCCATGAAGGGATTTATAATAGGACAGATAATCTTGCCCTTTCAAAGTGTATTTTAGTTTTTGCAATATATCTGCGTTTTCGTAGTCGCGCATATTGGCAAACCATACATAGCCACCAAAAATTTCATCCGCGCCAGTGCCGGACAATGCCACACGGACATGGCGAGAGGTTGTTTGCGAAACAAAATAGCTGTTCATGCCATCAATAGATGGGTGATCGATTCCGCGAATGATAGATGGCAGGACGGTTTTGGCTTCGACATCTGTAATCGTGAATGTGTGATGATCCGTTCCAAGGTGGTGAGCTACGGCAGCGGCTTCATCTGTTTCATCATATTGGCCGGATGATTTTGAGTGTTCAAACCCAACCGAATAGGTCTTAACATTCGCGGAGCATTCTTTCATTAAAGCCGCTATGACGCCGCTATCTACTCCACCGGATAAAAACGCGCCCAAAGGCACATCGGAAACAAGTTGATCTTTGACGGCAGCGCGGATTTTTTCATGAATGGCCGACTGCCATTCGGTGTCTGTTTTAAAAGAAATATCCGCTTGTCTTAATGTGTAGTAGCGTTCGATGTGAATGTTGTCATTGCTGCAAACCATGAAATGTCCGGGCATAAGAGATTTAATACCTTCAACCATTGTGTATGGTTGTGGGATACTGCCAGTTTGCATGAGGAGCGTGAGTGCATCATTATCAACTTTTCGTTCAATCAAGTTGGATGACAGTATGGATTTAAGTTCAGACGCGAAAATAATTCCTTTTTCCGCGCGTGCATACAAAAGTGGATTGATTCCAAAATGATCGCGGGCGCATACAAGGATTTTTTGTCGTTCGTCATATAAAGCGAAGGCAAATATGCCATTCATATGTTGAAAGCAGTTTGTGCCACCCTCTTCATAAAGGGCAAGGATAACTTCTGTGTCGCTTTCAGTTTGGAAGTAAAATCCTTTGGCTTTCAGTCGTGCTTTTTCTTCGCGGTAATTGTATAGCTCGCCGTTATAAACGATCGTATAGGGGCCGCGTGTCATGGGTTGGTTTGCGCTTGGGTCCGGCGCAATAATCGCAAGGCGCGCATGGCCGAGCGTTGCGTTGTCTTTTGTCAGGAATTGTGTGCCGTCCGGTCCACGATGACGCAGGCATTCGACCATTCGTTTGATAATGGTTTCTCTGTCCGGTGCTGGCCGGTCAAGATTCCACAATCCGGCTATTCCGCACATTTCCTAGCCACAACATAGATGCTGTGCCCCTTTAGTGGCAGTGATTTAAGATTGGTTTTTTGCAAAAGTCTGACCATATGCAAAATTATTGATTGTCCTTTCAGGCGCACGAATAGTTTGCGCAAAGTGCATGGCAAGAATTCTCTTGCCATCACAGGCAGGTAGGATTCCCACAAAATACGCGCTAGCGGCTCGTAGGCCACCTCTTCCACTTTGAAACCTGCGTTTTTCACATAGACTTCTAGAGATGATTTGCCGAAGCGATTGACATGGTGCGGTGGAATTTCCGTCAAAGCATCTGGGAAATAGCGGATTGGGCCTTCCGTGTTTGGTACGGATATGATTAGCAATCCATTATCATTTAGTGCGGCACGGAGTGATCTTAGTGCGGCAAACGGATCTTCCAGATGTTCTAAAATCTGGAACGCAGTGATCACATCGTACGTCTTGCCGCCATGTTGTTTCATGTCGTTGGTAAAGCCAATGCTCGTGCCTTCAAAATTTTTGACAGTTTGTGGATTTTGGTCATAGCCATCGAATGAGCAGTCCAAGAATTTTTGTGCGGCCTGTTTCAAAAATGCGCCGCCGCCACAGCCATAATCCAGTAAACTTTTGATCGCGTGTTTTTGGATAAGATTGAAGGTTTTTGTGAATTCCCATTTTTCATGGACGTAATATTCACCATCGATCGTAATATCGTTGTAGAAATTCGAGGTGCCAGCGGCGGCTGGAACGAACGCACCAAAGTGACATTGATCGCATTTGAAAAAGGTCGATGTGCCGATCTTTTCGTATTCGGCCCAAGTCTGTAGTTGAAACCGCGTACTGGTTTCAATTTCCCAGCGTTTAAGCGTATCCGTAAGATTGATAGTCTGCGATTGGGCTTTGTATTCTCCGGTATGGCAATTGGGGCAGGATTGGATCATGCAGGAATCCTTGCCACGGTGAAGGCTTTGCCGTTGTGAGAGAAGTCAAAAATTTCGTTTAATTTAAGGTTTGGGTTAGCGGCAAGCCATTCGGCACAAGCACGCTGTTGCCCTTTGTCCGCAAGGTTGCGATAGACTTTCCAATCATCAAAGATCAATAAGCTGCCGACAGATAGACGCTTGGTCAGGAATTCCAATACAGGAACAGTTGATTCATAGAAGTCGCAATCGATCCATGCGCAGGCAATTTTATTGAGATTGTGAGCTTGCCCGGTTTGGTCGTTCAAGGTTTTATCGTACCAGCCCTTTACGGTTATTACCTTTTCCATGGGCAGGCCCTTGCTTTTTAAGTTGTTGCGGAAATCCTGTTCGGCAACGGCGAATTCACCTTGATGGAAATTGCTAGCGTATCCGCCTTCGTTGTCAATCCCTGTCGGTGCTGGGAGGCCTTCAAATGAATCGAAAGCAAAATAACGCATTTTCGGAAAAATATCGTGATAGCGCATGAAGTGCGAAAAAGTATCGCCTTTGTACACGCCGAATTCGCAGTAGTCGCCCTCTAACTGCGCGCCGACAAGATATTCGGCAGCTTGTTCTGCGGCATACCAGCGAAAATTATGAACACGTTGTTCTAGGTAAGTAAGGCGGCGGTTTAGATTGATAATGTTGATGTAAAAATCCCATCCTTTTTTTACGAAGGGAATTTTCTTGAGTGCTGTCTTAATGCTCTGGCTCATGCTGCGTCCATTTCAATTTCATATTTGCATTGATATACACCATCGAAGGTGATCGAATATTTTTTGGCAGACAATCTTTCATCTACACGGAAGCGAATGGCTTCGGCTATAGCGTCTATATTTGTATTAGGAATGCCGCACCATAGGCCCAAGATATATTCGCCGGGTTTAAGAAGGACGTCTTGTAGAAGGAAACAGATTTTGCGGGTTTCACCCGCTGCAAAGGATGCCGCTTTCCCTTGTATTGCAAGATTGGCGTCGATAATGCGCGAACCGTAAATATCATAAATAATGATGGCAACATTCGTATCATTAACAGGATTTGTGCACTTCAAAGATGTTGTAACTGACAAATCGTCGCCTGTGCGTAGCGCCTCAGTTTCATCTGTTTCACGATTGATCGCGTGGAGTTCGATGCTTTCGAAGATAACGTCTTGTGTTCCAATATGTTTTGCGCTGGAAAGATCGAATATGCCAAGTCCAAAGAAATCATCCTGACTGTCTTTTAGATATTCTTGAATTGCTTGCGGTGTTTTGCCGTCAAAGGCGACTTGTCCGTCTTTAAGGTAGATGGAGCGTTCGCACATAGTTTGTACGGTGGCGAGGTTGTGGCTAACGAATAAAATGGTGCGGCCGCTGTTGCTGATTTCGTCCATCTTAGAAAGGCATTTTTTCTGAAAGGCAGCATCACCAACGGCGAGAACTTCGTCGACGATCAGGATTTCACTTTCGAGGTGTGCGGCGATAGCAAAAGCCAAGCGGACATACATTCCTGATGAGTAACGTTTGACCGGCACATCCATAAATTCGCGGATGCCTGAAAATTCAACAATGTCATCG
>CAYYPX010000027.1:0-16238 GCA_964473655.1 uncultured Micavibrio sp. | reverse complement strand
GGATGGGCGTAATTCCAGTGTTTTCAATGGCTTGGCTTTTTGGTTGGGCGGCGGTGGAGGGCATAAACCATATTAGGATTTATTTCCTAAAATGTCAAGAATTTATGGAGGGAGGTTAGACGGCCCATTCGGAAGATCTCATATCACTCATGGTGTTGTGGTAGTGGGCTTTGCAGGGGCTGCTTCGGGGCGCGGCGAAGAAACCGGTGTGTTTTCCGCCCAGCCACCACCGACAGCTTTGTAAAGATCAACGGCGGCCGCAAGGCGTTCGTTTTTGGTTTGAATGTAATTGTCTTCGACCAGCAACATACGGCGGCGCGTATCGAGCAGCGTTTGGAAGTCGATGGAACCAACATCATATTGTTGTTTGGACAGATCGTAGGCTTTGCGCGATTCCGTCAGTGCATTCTCAAGCGAGGTTTCACGCGTTTGCGATGCTTTCACGCCTGCCATCGCGTCTTCGACATCTTTAAACGATACGAGAACGGTTTTGCGGTAATTTTCGATGAGTTCTGTTTTGCGTGCTTCGGAGAAAGCAAGATTGCCTTCGAGCAAGCCGCCTTTGAAGATCGGCGCAACGAGGCCGCCGAGAAGCGAAAGTGTTGTCGTGGCTGGATCGCCGATTGGCGTGGCGGCAATACCAAGATCAAGACCGATATTGAGTTTCGGGAAGAACGCCGCACGCGCCGCGCCGATATCGGCATTGGCGGCCATAAGCGCGGCTTCGGATGATTTGATGTCAGGACGGCGTTCCAGCAGCGAAGATGGTTGTCCGGCGGCGATTTGTGGCACGGGCAGGGAGCGCAGGCCTTTTTGTTCGATCTTGAGCGATTGCGGGGCTTTGCCTGTCAACACGGCGAGTGTGCTCTTCGCCACGGCCAATTGTTGTTCGATTGCGGCGCGGTTGGCTTCGTCACTACCGAGATCGGCTTTTTGTTGCGAGACATCGAGCGCGGTTGTCGCGCCAGCGTCAAAGCGGGCCTGCACGATGCGGAGCAATTCTTTCGCGCTTTGTAAATTCTGATCGGCGATGTTGAGACGTTCTTGCAAGTTCAAAACATTGAAGTAACCTTTTGCCACATCGGCCATGATAACGAGCGCGGTGGCATCCGCAGCGAAGCCGGAGCTGAGCAAACTATTGTCGGCGGATTCAACATTGGCGCGGTTTAAACCGAACACATCGAGTTCGTAGCCAACGGTCAAACCAGCGGAGCCAGTGGAATCCGATGTTGTTTTGCCCGTGGCAGGGTTGGTGCGTGTCCACCCGCCCGTACCATCAGCATCGATTTGCGGCATCAACGAGGAGCCGGCGATTTTTGCGTTCGCGCGCGCTTGTTCAACGCGAGCGATGGCGGCGTTCAGATCATTGTTCGAGGCCAGCGCGTCATTCATCAATGTATTGAGTTCGGCGGAGTTGAAATTCTTCCACCAATCCTTCGCCACAACAGTGGGGCTGCCGGGTTGTGCTTCGGTCCAGCCTGTCGGCGTATCCATCGTCGGACGTTCGTAATTCGGAATAAGCGAGCAGCCCGAGAGCAGGGCGGCGAACAGAACGGGATAGATAAGTCTTTGTTTGGTCATACGAATAGGCTCCTCATGTCGCCACATTACACGAATTTATCCCTATGAAATAGACCGGACGGTCAAAAATCCAGTGGGCGGACAGAATTTATACGGACTAAATACCGGAAACCTTTTCCAGATAATACATTCATGCGGTTCAGGCAGGCCGTGCGGTATGCCATGCCAGCCAAATGGCGATTAAAACCATGAGAATGGCAAAGCCGTAGCGGATGAGCGTGATGCTGCTTCCGTCGCGATTTATGTAGGAGCCAGCCTTGTTAGACAGCAATGCAATCAGGGAATGGGCCGCGGTGGCGATGGCGACATAAGAAAATGTCAGTGTCAGTGCTTGTGGCAGAGGCGGGGACGCGGCATCCAAGAAGGACGGCATGACGGTGAGATAAAACATCGCCGCTTTGGGATTGAGTAAATTGGTGATCAGGCCGCGGAGGAAATAGCGCGAATGATCGCCGTCCAGAGAGGATTCATTTATTTTTCCGCGCCATCCATCATAGGCGAGCCAAAGCATATAAAGCACCCCGGCCCAGCGCATGGTTTCATAGATGACGGGGTAGTCCATGATGATGGTCGCCGCGCCGGTGCTGCAAATCAACCCCATGATCAAAAGCCCAAGCGCGATTCCGGCGACCATGGAAAATCCTGCCTTGTGTCCGCGCAGGCTGCTGATCGCCGCGAGATAACCCATGTTCGGGCCGGGCGTCAGTTCGATGACGATCGATGCGAGCAAGAAGGAAAAATACAAAGAAGGAATGATCATGAATATTTTACAGCTTCGTCGCTTGTTCCAGATAATGCTGTCTAATGCCGAAATAGGCTTTGGCGGCGTGGATTTTCGCGAGGATGGCGGGATCACGCGGTTTGGCCTTGGCGTTTTTTGTACCGATGATGAGGATGTTTTTCGGCGTGTGTTCGGTAGAAATGAATTCCATGACTTTCACGGTATAGCCGAAATATTCGAGGATCAGCGCGCGTAGACCATCGGTCACCATTTCGGCGGAGCGTTCCATGAATATCCCATGGCGTGTGAGAAATTCCAGATCGTTTTGGGTTTTGGCGGATTCCAATTCACGGCGAATTTGTTTGTGGCAACACGGCGCGACGACGATGAGTTCCGCATCCGCCGCTATCCCCTTGGCGATGGCATCATCGGTGGCGGTATCGCAGGCATGGAGCGCGATGAGCACGTTGGCGGATGACGCATCGTAACTTTCGATCGAGCCTTGTTTGAAATGGAGGTTGGTAAAACCCGATTTCGCGGCGATATCGTTGCAGAGTGCAACCATATCGGGGCGTATTTCCACACCCGTAACGATTGGGTTTTGTTGATGTGTGGTCAGATAATCATAGAGCGCGAAGGTGAGATAGCCTTTGCCCGCGCCCATATCGGCGATGTTCGGCGATTTGATGTTTTTCAGATGGGTTGAAAGAATTTCAACGTATTTGTCGATCTGACGGAATTTATCCTGCGAAGATTTCAGCACGGTGCCGTTGGCATCGGTAATGCCGAGCGCGTGAAGGTATGATTGTTTGTGATCGAGTTGTCGCGTTTTGGCGCGGTCGTGCGCGAGCGAGGGCGCGGCCGTGATGGTGGGCGCGGATTTGTGGAGTTTGTTTTTGGTGATATCAAGTGCGAGATCAAATTCAGTGGTGAAAAGTGTGGCGGCGTGGAAGCCTTCTTTGAGCGCAGCCTCAACCTGCTGCAGACCTTCATTGATGCTGAAATTTTTCACGATGTCACGGGTTTTAAGGGTGTAGGTGAAGCTTAGTTTTTCCTCGCGCTTGATCAGCACTTTTTTGACGGTAATTTTTTTAAGGTCGTCATCGCCCTTGTAATGACCGAGCGTGATCTTGACGAAGCTATCGTCGGTCAAGCTTTCCCGCGCGGCGGAGAGAAGGGTGGAGAGGGATGAGGTCATGCCTTGTTATAGAGTGGTGGTCAGGCTTTTAAAAGGCTGTAATTGATTATAGGATAGGGTACATGATGGGCATCGGCTAAGGTGAGGTATGTGGGGTTAATCAGGTTTTTATTAATTTGGAGGAAGTTATGAGAAAAATTTCATTTAGTAGCATATTGTTAGTTTTTCTTAGCTTGATCACTATATGGCTAACCGGCGAAGTAATGTTTTTAAAGCCAGATAATACTGCTTACATGCAAAATATAGATAGTGGCTATGCTCCCATAAGAACAATTTTTGGAATTTTCCCGGTTTCTATTGTCAGTAATAAAACCACAAACGATAGAACAGAGCTTTCGGTAGTTTTAATCAACCCGCTAAATATCCACTTTGCCGATGCTCAAATTTCGGCTGATGTGAATGGCACGGTTGAAACAGTTACAATGAATCTGATCCCAAGTGCTAATAAAATTAAGTTTAAAGTTCCACCTATTCAAGTAGGTGATCCAGTTACAATCAGATTGGAACTAAATAGAGTCTATATTAAGTAAGAAAAGGTGGTGTCCCTGCTGCTGGACAGGGCGCAAGCATCGGTAATAGCCACTAGTTGCCAATCTCGTGACCTTGCTTTATAAACCCTGAACCGGATGGAGAAGTGGCAGAGTGGTTGATTGTACCGCACTCGAAATGCGGCATGGGTTAACGCCCATCGGGGGTTCAAATCCCCCCTTCTCCGCCAGTATTTTCTAATGGTTGGCAATCTTTGCGAAAAGAGCCTCAACCAGCCGTTCTTGCGCCGTGGCATCGGTCACTTTTTTCCGTTTGGCGGACTGGATGTAGAAGGCGTCGATGGCGCGCAGCCCTTGGGTATTAATCTTCGCCGCCCGAATATCTAGTCCCTGATCCCGCAATACTGTCGTGATGTCATAGAGCAGCCCATGACGGTCACGCGCATCGATTTCCACCACAGTATCCGTGCCGGACGCTTCGTTGTTCAGGCGGATATTCGGCGTGATGTTAAAGACGAGGTCTTTTTTCGAGAGCGGTTGGCGATACCCCGCAATTTTGGATTCAATGTCGAGTGTGTCGTTGATGGCGGACAGAATGCTCTGGCGCAAATCATCCTGACGGCTTTCTTGCCGGAACGGTAAACCAGTCGGATTTTGAATGATGAAACGATCGACGGCGAGGCGGGTGCCATCCTTTTCATCCACCACAGTGTTGATATAGGCGCGCATGATATTCGCGCCTTCAGCGGAGAGCGCACCGCAGAGCGTGGCGAAGAGGCCGGATTTGTCGGGTGTGTAGACGATGATAACAGTAGCGGACTGGCTTTCATCGATAGAGATATCAACGCGGGTTTCGCCTTTTTTGTAATCGTGCGGCACCGGAATTTCGGCGACCATGCCGGGTTCTTCACCGGACATTAGCGATCTGGTTTTCAAATACAGTTCTTCGAGAAGGCGGGCTTTCCACGCCGTCCAGCGGCCGGGACCAACGCCCATGATGTCAACAGTGGTTAGCACGAACAGCATATCGAGGCGGGATGGAATGCGCATCATGCGTGCCGAAAAATCGGCAATGGTTTTCGGATCGTTCAAATTACGACGGAAAGCAGTATCGGACATCAGAAGATGTTCGTGTACCAGCCATGAGACAAGATCGGTTTCTTCGCCCGACAAACCAAAGCGCGGGCAGAGCATGAGCGCGAGTTCACCGCCTAGATCGGCATGGCGTCCGCCGCGACCTTTACAAATGTCATGCAAGAACAAGGCAACATAAAGTGCGCGTTTGTTATCGATATTTTTGACGATGGTGGAAGAGACCGGCGCGTCTTCCACCAATTCACCGCGATCAAGCGCATGGAGCAAATCAATGCAGCGGATGATGTGTTCATCCACCGTGAAGTAATGATACCGATCAAATTGCATTAGCGCGATGATCTTCCCGAAATCGGGCACGAATTTGCCGAGCACGCCGGCCTCATTCATGCGTTTTAACGCGAGCGCGGCGCCCGTTTCATCGGTGATCATGTCAAGGAAGATGGCGTTTGCAGTTTCGTCATGACGCAAGGATTCGTCTATGTAGGGCAAGTGGCGATGGATTTCCTTTAGCGCCAACGGGTGAACATCATGGCCGGATTTTTGCGCGGCGCGGAAAATGCGCAGCATATCGATGGGCGTTTTTTGAAGCTTGTGCTCGCGGGTGAAGAGCAGGCGGCCATCGATGATTTCGAATTCTTCGAATTTTTCGTGCGTTTTGTTGTCTTGGTTTTCGTCATGTTGGATAACGGCCAGCAAAATGCGCGTTAAATCCCCCACATCGCGCGTGACAAGAAAGTAATGTTTCATGAAACGCTCAACGGATTTGCCGGTACGGCGATTTTTATAACCGAACCGTTCGGCCAAATCGGGCTGGATATCGAAATGCAGGCGTTCTTCCGCGCGGCCAGCTATTTCGTGCAAGTGGCAGCGAACGGTCAGTAAGAAATCATGAGCACGGGAAAATTTATAGGCTTCGGATTTGGTCAGAATGCCAAGCCCAACAAGATCATCGAGTTTTTTTGCACCATAAAGTACATCGGTGATCCAGAGCAGTGTTTGGAAATCACGCAGGCCGCCTTTGCCTTCTTTGATATTGGGTTCCAGAACGTAACGCGTATCGCCGTAGCGTCCGTGACGTTCGTCGCGCTCCGCCAGTTTTGCATCGATAAAGGCACGTTTGCCTTCGGGGGTTAGTGCAATCGCAATTTCGTTTTTAAGTTTGGCGATATCGGAATTGTTTCCATGCACGAGGCGGGCATCGAGAAGGCTGGTTAGAACCTTGCTGTCTTTTTTGGCAAGAGTAATGCAATCTTCCAGCGTGCGGGTGGAATGGCCGACTTTTAGCCCGCGGTCCCAAAGCGCGTAGAGGAATTTTTCAATCGCGGAATCTTCGGCGGATGTAGTCTTGCCGGATTTGAAAAACATCAGATCGATATCGGAATAGGGGCAGAGCTCGGCGCGCCCGTAGCCTCCCAAAGCGATAATGGACAGATCGGGCGTGTCTTTGAGAGATTGCGCCGCGAGTTCGCGCAATTCAGCATCCATCCCGTCTGCATGCGTACGGCAAAAGGCGGGTCCGGACAGGGCCTTTGCGACGAGATCATCGAAAAGAGGGGACGATAGTGAAGCAGCCGTTTTTCGGTCTGGAGCAGACATGGCCCCTAATGTATAAAGAGTCGATGGATTTGCAAGCAACAATCACGTTTTTTATGGCCATTTTGGCCCTCGCCATGAAGCCCGGACCGGGCATGATGGCGATTATGTCCCGTACCCTGACCCAAGGCATGAAGGCTTGCCTTATGTTCATGGTGGGGGTTTGCATCGTTTCGATGTTTTTCCTCGCGTTGGTTCTGGCCGGACTTAAATTTGCGCCGGATGATTTGCTCTTCATCTCGATCCTGCTGAAGGCTTTTGCGGCCGTGTATTTGATCTATCTTGGGATCAAGGGATTGCAAAATCTGGATGTTGATTTTTCGCTTCGGGAATATCGTGAAGAACGGTTGTTCGACAATCTAACCGCCGCGATCATGCTGACATTATCCAATCCGTTGGTGATTTTGTTCTATGGCGGGTTGCTCCCATCGTTGCTCGATATTAATACGCTGACCCTGACCGATATGGTCATGATTGGCGGGATCATCATCATCGTGGAAACGGGCGTTGCTGTGGCTTATTGTTTGCCTGTGGCCTATTCACGGCATTTCATCACGGTCAAGCTTTTGCGCCGCGTGAATTTCGTGTCGAGCATCATATTGATCTTGGTGGGATTGTTTATCGGTTACAGCGCGATGCCGGCGACGGATGTTCTATCGATCTCAGGACAGCAGTGATTTAAGCCTGTAAAGGGCCTCTAACGCTTCGCGCGGTGAGAGCGTGTCGGGATCGACGGCTTTCAATTCTTCTTCCAGTTTGGAATTTTTCTTGGGCGTAGGTGCTGGTGCGCTCTGGAACAGCGGCAGGTCATCGGTCAGACGTTTGACCGCGCCGGATTGTTCGCCCTTATTCAGCAATTCTAGCACCTGATTAGCACGGGTGATGACGTTTTCGGGCAATCCCGCCAATTGTGCGACGTGAATACCGTAGGAACGGTCAGCGGCTCCGGCGGCCACGGAATGCAGGAACACGATGTCATCGTTCCATTCGCGCACCTGCATGGAATAACAGGCGAGTGTGGCGAGTTTGGATTTCAAATTCGTGAGTTCGTGATAGTGCGTGGCGAAGATGGCGCGTGATTTTGTGGCTTCGTGCAAATGTTCGACGCAGGCCCATGCGATGGAAAGGCCATCATAGGTGGATGTGCCGCGCCCGATTTCATCGAGGATGACGAGGGAGCGTGCGGTGGCTTGGTTCAGGATCGTCGCGGTTTCGACCATTTCTACCATGAAGGTGGAACGGCCGCGGGCGAGATCATCCGATGCGCCAACACGGGAGAAGCATTTATCGACAATGCCGATATGGGCGGCAGTGGCGGGCACGAACGCGCCCATTTGCGCAAGGATTGCCATTAACGCGTTCTGGCGGAGGAAGGTGGATTTACCGGCCATGTTCGGGCCGGTGAGCAGCCAGAGTTTTTGATCTGGTCCCAGATTGCAATCATTCGGAACAAACGCCGTGCCGTCTTTTTTGAGCGCGGTTTCGACGACAGGGTGACGACCGCCGGTGATGACGAAAGCGGTGCTGTCATCCATTTTCGGACGGACATAGTTTTCATTGGCGGCAAGTTCTGCAAGCGATAACGCGACGTCAAGATCCGCCGCGCCGCGGGCGAGACTGCCGAGTGCATCGGAACAGGTGGCCGTTTGGTTGACGAATTCGGCAAAGAATTTTTGTTCCAGCGCGAGGGATTTTTCGGCGGCCGAGGCGATATCGCGTTCCAGTTCGGATAATTCCGGCGTGGTGAAGCGCGCATTGTTGGCGAGCGTCTGGCGGTGGATGTAGGGATTACTCGCATCATCCTTTTTCACCATCATCCGGTCGGCATGACGGGATGGCACTTCGATGAAATAGCCCAGCACGTTGTTGTAAGAAATTTTGAGCAGCGAGATATCTGTATCATCGCGGTATTTCGATTGTAGCGCGGCGATCAGGCGTTTGCTTTCATCGCGTAGGCCGCGGAGATGATCAAGATCAGGCGCGTAACCGTTGCGGATAAAACCGCCTTCGCGATCCATCATCGGCAATGTTTCATCGAGCGCGGATTTGAGGATGTCTTTGAGCGATTGGCAGGCAGTGTTGACTTGCAGCGCGCCCGCGAAATTCGTGGCGACATCACCGCCGGTGGAAACAAGGATCGCGCGCAAAGTTTCGATGGTTTCGAGAGCGTCACGAACCATGCCGAGATCACGTGGACCGCCGCGGCCGATGGTGAGGCGAGAAAGTGCACGCTCCAGATCAGGCAGGCCACGCAGGCGATCACGCATATTTTCACGCAAGGCGTTTGCGCCGAGGAAAAACTCCACCTGATTGTGGCGGGTATTGATTTGGGTGAGGTCGGTCAGCGGTGCGGCGAGGCGTGTTTGAAGTAAACGCGCGCCAGCGCCGGTGACTGTGCGGTCGATACAATCGAGCAAAGAGCCGCGGCGATCGCCGGTTTGTGTGCGTGCGAGTTCCAAACTACGGCGTGTTGCGGGATCGATATCCATCACCGCGCCGAAGGTGATCTGGCGCAGGCGATCCACCCGCGGCATTTTGCCTTTTTGTGTGCGGTTCACATAGTCGATGAGTGCGCCTGCGGCGGCAGTTTCGGCGCGGTTCAGACTGCCAAAGGATTCCAGCGTGCCAACGCCGAAGAGGGATTCCAGTCTCTTTTGCGCGTTTTGGGAATCAAAGAGCGAAGAGGGTTGCGGCGTGAGAATGTTTTTCTGTTGCGCAAATACATCCTGCGTGGCGAGGCGGTCTTGTAGCAAGAGTTCGCTCGGCGCGATACGGTCGATAGCGGCGGAGAGCTGATCGCGGGAAAGTGGCTGGACCAGAAATTCACCGGTCGAAAGATCAAGCCATGATAGGCCGAATGAGCCAGCGACTTCGCAGACACTTGCGAGGTAATTGTTTTCGCGGGCGTTGAGCAGCGTGTCTTCGGTCAGGGTGCCCTGCGTGACCACGCGGATAACGTCGCGGTTGACGAGGGCTTTGTACCCACCGCGTTTTTTGGCTTCTTCCGGTGTTTCGGTTTGTTCGCAAATGGCGACGCGGAAGCCGGAGCGAATGAGTTTGGCGAGGTACGGTTCATAGGAATGAAACGGAACGCCGCACATCGGGATTTCCTGTCCTTCGTTTTTGCCGCGTTTGGTGAGCGTGATGTCGAGACATTCGGAGGCTTTGATCGCGTCCTCAAAAAACATTTCGTAGAAATCGCCCATGCGATAGAAAAGGATGCAGTCAGGATATTGTTCTTTGAGCGCGTGATATTGCGCCATCATCGGCGTGTGACCGTCAGCCTTATAATCTTCTTCGGTTTTAAGGGCGGCGGACTGGTTCAAGCAAACTCCTACTCGGCGGCGGTTTTTACCGCGCTGGGATTAAAAAAAGCGGCGACGCGGGCGGCCAATTCTTTTGCCACATCGTCTTTGTCCATTCTGGGCCATTCTTCAACCGCGTCGGATGTCACGAAATATACCTGATTTTCATTGCTCCCGAACACCGGATTGGCGGCATTGACCGAGTTAGCCACAACCCAGTCGCAGCCTTTGGTTTTCTGTTTTGTTCTGGCGTTGTCCACAGTGTTTTCCGTTTCCGCTGCAAAGCCTATGACAAGCGAGGGACGGTTTGCGGAAGTCGCGATCGTTTTAAGGATATCGGGATTTTGTTTGAGCTGGATCGCCATGGTTTCAACGCTCGCAGCCTTTTTCATTTTTTGCGTGGCCGTGTTTTCAGGCGTCCAGTCGGCAACAGCGGCGGCGGCGATAAAAATATCGGCAGGCGTGCTTTGCGCAGCGGTGAGCATTTGAGCGGCGGTGGTTACGCGAATGGTTTTTAAGCCTTTGGGGTCGGGCAAGTCAGTCGGGCCGGAGATGAGCATAACGTCCGCACCTTGCGCCGCCAGAGCCTTTGCAATGGCGTAGCCTTGTTTGCCGGAGGAATGGTTGGAGATGTAGCGCACAGGATCGATCGGCTCCTGTGTTGGGCCAGCGGTGACGACGACCTTTAATCCGTTCAAAATTTTCGGTGCGAAATGATTTTGCACTTCTTTGAAGATGTCATGTGGTTCGGTTAGGCGGCCCATGCCGAATTCACCGCAAGCAAGCAAGCCGGGCGCGGGGCCAATAATGTCGATATCATAGCCGCGCAATGTTTCAATGTTTTTTTGTGTGGAGGGCGCGTTCCACATTTCGACATTCATCGCGGGGCACACCATGATAGGTTTGTTACTGGCGAGTAATGTCGTGGAGGCCATGTCATCCGAAATGCCGTGCGCCATTTTGGCAATCAGGTTGGCGGTGGCGGGCGCGACAAGAACAAGGTCGGCTTCGCGCGATAAATCGATATGTTCCATCCAACCGTCTTTATCGAATGTATTGGTGTGGACTTTGTGGCCGGTGAGTTTTTCTACTTCAGCAGGGGAGATAAATTCTTCCGCGTTCTTCGTCATGATGGCGGTGATGGATGCGCCATCGTTTTTGAGAAGTTCAATCAGCGCAGGCGTTTTCTGGATGGCAATGCCACCGGAAATAACGAGAAGAATTTTTTTACCCTGTAGCATTCATGTCTTTCGCAAAAAAAGCCCTGCCTTTGTGGGGCAGGGCTTAATCTAGTATCTCAAGCCTTAAAAGGCGAGAAAATTACTCAGCGGCTTTGTCAGCAGCGTCTTTAGCGGCATCAACATTTGCTTTTGCTTTTTCGGCTTCAGCGTCGATTGCGGCTTTGTGTGCTTCTGCGTCGGCTTCAACAGCGTCTTTTGCAGCTTCAGCGGCTTCTTCTGTTGCTTCTGTTGGAGCAGCGTCAGCAGCTTCTTCAGCGGCTTTAACTTCTGTTTCTGCTTTTGCATCAACAGCGTCTTTTGCTACTTCTGCGTTTGCATCGATTGTGTCTTTCGCAGCGTCAGCTTGATCTTCTGTTGGTGTTGCAACGACGTCGCCGGCAGCAGGCTCAACAGCCGTGATGTCGGAAGATGCGTCTTGGTTTTTGTAGATTACTTGCATTGCTGCGATACCTGCGAACAGGACGACGGCGGCGAATACAACGGATTTTACGATGTTGTTCATAGAGTTTCTTCCTTCAGATGTTTAAATAATTATACGATCTTCACCCACACGGTGCTTTTCGCGGCACGCTCCATTAGGCCAAATCGGTAATGAAAGCAATGACAAAGGTTATAAAAACCTATTGCGGCAATTTCAAGACCTTTTTGCATAAATACAGATTAGATTTTTACGCCCTCATGGATGGCGACCACCCCGAAGGTCAGATTTTCGACCTTACAACGGCTGAATCCCGCCATTTCCATGCGTTTTAGCAGTTCGCGCCGGGGCGGGAATTTGCGGATGGATTCGACCAGATACTGGTAGGAATCGCGGTCCTTGGCCACGATTTCCCCGATCTTGGGGATAAGACGATAAGAGTAGGAATCGTAGATTTTGGCCAAAAACGGCTCGTTTACCTTGGAGAATTCGAGGCAGTAAAAACGCCCGCCTTGTTTGAGCACGCGAAGGGCTTCACGCAGCGCGGTGTCGATATGCGTGACGTTCCGAAGACCGAACGCAATCGTGTAAACATCGACGCTCTCGTCTTGCAGGGGCAACGATTCCGCATTGCCCGTGACCCATTCAAAATCATCGGTGAAGCCGTGATCCATTGCGCGGTCACGCCCAACGGCAAGCATTTCGGTGTTGAGATCGCAGAGCGTGATGCGGCAATCGGGGCCGGCCTTTTGACGAATGCGAAACGCGATATCGCCCGTGCCGCCGGCAACATCGAGGTAGTGCAGGCCCTTTTGCGGGCGGATTTTGCGGACCAGATGATTTTTCCAAAGCCTGTGCAGCCCGCCGGACATCAGATCATTCATGATGTCGTACTTGCTGGCCACGGAATCGAACACGCCGATCACTTTGCGGGTTTTTTGTTCGGGGGTAACGGCTTCGGTGCCGAACCAGTTCTTTTCAGGATTTTGCATGATGATATCCTTTTTGAATGATGGTAAGGATTTAGCCTATGAAACTTGTTAAGGCAATGGCGACAGTGGGGGGATTAACGGGGGTGAGCCGTATCCTCGGGTTCCTGCGGGATGTGATGACGGCAATTATCCTCGGCGCGGGACCGGTGGCCGACGCGTTTATCGTGGCGTTGAAATTGCCAAACCTGTTCCGCCGCGTCACGGCCGAGGGTGCATTCTCCGTTTCGTTCGTGCCGATGTATTCCGCGAAGTTACAAAAAGACGGGCAGGAAGCTGCGGACAAATTCGCGAGCAATGCGTTTGCCGTGATGACCGTAATCCTCGCGCCATTCACCATCCTTGCGATTATGGCGATGCCGTGGATTATACATCTACTCGCGCCGGGTTTTGATGTGGGTTCCGAGCGTTATACGCTGGCCGTGGAAATGACGCGCGTGACGTTCCCGTATCTATTGCTGATTTCTTTGTCGGCCTTGTTGGGCGGTGTTTTGAATGCGCATGACAAGTTCGTCCCGTTCGCCGCCGCGCCGATTGTGTTCAACCTGACCCTGATCGCCGCGCTGTGGTTTTTCGAACCGTTGATGCAGACGGGCGGGCACGCGCTCTCATGGGGTTTGTTCTTTGCGGGGGTTTTGCAGTTTGTCGGGCTGCTCGCCTGTATCAAGTTTTACAAGATCAAAATCGAATATAAATTTCCCAAGTTCGATGCGGATATCAAAAAGCTGTTCAAGCTGATGGGGCCGGGGATTGTTGGCGCAGGGATTGTCCATATCAATCTGTTCGTCGATATTATCATTGCTTCGACGCTCGCGACCGGATCGATTTCGTATCTGTATTATGCCGACCGATTGAACCAGTTGCCGCTGGGCATGGTGGGAATTGCGGTGGGAACGGCGTTATTACCGATGCTATCGCGCACGATGGCGGGTGAACAGACAGCCGAAGCCAAGCATTTGTTCAACCGCGCGCTGGAGATTTGTCTGATACTCGCATTGCCTGCCGCCGTTGCGATGTTCATCGCGGCGGAGCCGATGATCAAGGCGTTATTCCAGTATGGCAATTTCGATGCGGAGGACGCGCATATCACGGCGATGGTGTTGATGGGCTATGCGATCGGCGTGGCGCCATATGTATGCGGCAAGGTTTTTTCAACTGCGTATTACGCGCAGCATGATACGACGACGCCGGTGAAGATCGGGATTGCGTGCGCGCTGACCAACATTGCGCTGGCGTTGATATTCATCCAGTTTATGGGCGTGGCGGGGATTGCTCTGGCCACCGGATTGGTCGGATGGCTGCAGTTCATCCTGTTCATGCGGGGCCTTAAATCCAGCGAGCGCACGGCGTTTGACGCACGGTTCAAGCGCAACGTGCCGCGAATTGTATTTGCCTCTTGCCTTATGGCGTTTGTGCTGGCTATAGTAGCGCATTACTCAAGTGGATATTATGACGGTTCAAAATTCGAAAAAATCGCTGCGCTCTCTGTCTTGGTGGCCTCTGGCCTAGCCACATATTCACTCGCCGTCCTCGCGACCGGCACAATCACACTCCCAGAAATCAAAAAACTATTCGTTAGAAAGAAAGCGTCATGAAACGCATATTTTCGGGCATGCAGCCCACAAACAGACTGACCCTTGGCAATTATCTCGGCGCGCTGAAGAACTGGGTGAAGTTGCAGGATGAACCCAACACCGAATGCATTTACTGCGTCGTTGATTTGCACGCGAACACGACGGGATATAATCCGGAGACGCTGAAAAATTCCACACGCGAAGTGGCGGCAGCGTATATCGCGGCGGGGGTTGATCCGAAAAAGTCGATCATCTTTGCGCAGTCATCTGTGGCGGGCCATGCGGAATTGGGTTGGATGCTGTCCTGCATTACGCCGCTCGGGTGGTTGAACCGCATGACGCAGTTCAAGGATAAGGCTGGCAAGGACAAGGAAAAAGCGTCCGCCGGTTTGTACACGTATCCTGCATTGATGGCGGCGGATGTGTTGCTCTATCACGGCACACACGTGCCGGTGGGTGATGACCAGAAGCAGCATGTCGAGTTGATGCGCGATATTGCCATTTCATTCAACCAGCATATCGCCAAACGCGATTTCTTCCCTGTGCCGGAGCCTGTGATCATGGGTGAGGCGACGCGCGTGATGAGTTTGCGTGATGGCACAGCCAAGATGTCCAAATCCGCCGAGAGCGATATGACGCGGATCAACCTGACCGACGATGCCGATACGATTGCGAACAAAATCAAAAAGGCGAAAACGGATGCGGGTGTTGTTCCGAGTAGCGATGCGGAATGCGAAGGACGCCCCGAAGCGAAGAACCTTTTGACGATCTATGCTTCGCTGTCCGACACGACACGGGAAAAGGTGATGGCGGACTATGGTGGCCAGCAATTTTCGGCGTTCAAAAACGCTCTGTCCGATCTGACCGTTGCCAAGATGGGGCCGATCACGGGCCGCATGCGCGAATTGATGAAAGATACCGGCGAGATTGACCGGATCCTTGGCGATTCCGCAGACAAGGCCAACGCGATCGCCGAACCGATCCTGAAACAAGCCATGGATATCATGGGTTTCTGGCGGAAGTAGGACTTTGACGGGATGGATGCGAAAGGTATACTTTGATTCCATGAAATTCGGCGCATTGGCATTATTGGCAGTTCTGGCTTTCCCTACAGTGGCGAAGGCAGATTATTTCGTATGGCAGGATGAAAAAACCGGCCTGTCGATCACGTTCCCCGACACATGGAAGACCGCGAACAACGTTAATCCGGATACGATCCTTACCGTGCTCGGCCCATCCGACACCGACAAGCCGGAGTGCCATGTGAATGTCCGTGAAGACAAGCGCTATACAATTTTTCCTGCCAAGTATGGCGATTCCATTCAGAAGGTGGCGGTAAGCCGCAAATTCTGGGAAGCCTATATGGGCAATTACGATACCTATAACCTTGGGCAGGTTTATGACGGCGTCGGATTGGGGCGTTGGTTCGCGAGCTACGCCACCGCAAGCTATACCAAGCGTTTCGGCACAGCCATTCAATCGCGCCAAGGGATCATGTTTGCTTCGCTATATGGAGGTAAACTCTATGTCGTCGATTGTTCGTCGATTGCGGAGACATATGATCGCTGGCAGGCGGATTTCCGCGGTATCATCAAGAGCGTTGATTTCAAAAAAGCCTATCACGAGCTTTCGACCGGCGAATACGCCAATTTCTTGAAAGACGCCGAGACTTACTTCTGGTCACAAACAGGACCAGAAGGCACAACCGCCTACTGATTTTCCTTACATCAGGCATGCCAGCGAAGGCTGGCATCCAGTTTCGATTTCTGGATACCGGCTTTCGCCGGTATGCCTATAAGCGGGTGACAATCCCCCACGATTCCTGCATTCTTGGGGCAAGGGTTCCCGTATGCAAATCTATCTTCCCATCGCCGAAATTTCCGTGCCCGCCGAAAGCCTCGGCGTATTGGGCATTGCTGTGGGTTTTCTGTCTGGTCTGTTCGGTGTGGGCGGCGGGTTTTTGGCAACGCCATTCTTGCTATTCATGGGGGTGCCGCCGGCCGTGGCGGTGGGAACGCAGGCGAACCAGTTGATC
>CAYYPX010000026.1:0-16349 GCA_964473655.1 uncultured Micavibrio sp. | reverse complement strand
ACGGATTTCGTCATTCAAAACGTATCAGAGATATTTCCAGAGATTTGGAAACAAAGAAGTTATGAGGGTGCCCGCTATGAAACAATGAGTGAGTCTAACGCTGTTTATATTGCTGAAATTTTAGCCAATTACAAAAGCGACACAATTAGTGCAGAAGACATTGCCAAAAAGCTGACCTCATGCGCGCGCGAGGCGGTCATGGACAATCCAAGATTTGCTGGCGCCCTTCTTACTTTGGCCGCTGCAGCCCTATCAACAGAGAACTCCGCTGAAATCAGGGCATTTGGTCATTTCAGTTACGAGGACGAAAGTTCAACCTTTTGGAGAATTGAAAAAGGCGGTTACGAGTTAGAAATATGCTCTCAGAGCCTTGCTGCGCAAGCTGCCCAATTTCCATCAGATCCATATGCATTATCTTTGCTTCAACAAGCAAAAATTTTCTCTGGATTTTTTGATGGCACGTTGAAAGAAGACGAAGTGGGCGTAAAAGTCATTCGTGGTTTTAAACCGGGCCTACGCACAGTCGATGCGCAAGCTTCGAAGCCAAGAGTAGCTCTACCTAGTGGCCCTACGATTATAGATATTTAAGAGATTAAACGTCCAGATTGGCGAGCTGCTCCGCTTGCGATTCCGCCACCAGCATATCGATGACTTCGCCAAGGCCGGAGCCAGCCATAATTTCATCGAGATTATAGAGTGTTAGATTAATCCGGTGGTCTGTCATGCGGCTTTGCGGGTAATTGTATGTGCGGATGCGTTCCGAGCGATCGCCTGACCCGATCTGCCCTTTTCTATCAGCCGCACGCGCGGCATCAAGTTTTTGACGCTCGAGATCATACAATCTGGTTTTCAAAAGGCTCATGGCGCGCGCCTTGTTCTTATGCTGCGATTTTTCTTCCTGAATGGCAACGGCCACACCGGTTGGAATGTGCGTGACGCGCACGGCAGAATCCGTTGTGTTGACCGATTGTCCGCCAGAGCCTTGGGAACGGAAAACATCGATGCGCAAATCTTTGTCTTCGATGTGGATGTCGACGTCTTCTGCTTCCGGCAACACAGCGACTGTGGCGGCAGATGTGTGGATGCGCCCTTGTGTTTCGGTCTTTGGAACGCGTTGCACGCGATGGCCGCCGGATTCGTACTTTAATTTGGCAAAGACGTTGTTGCCCGACACAGTCATGATGATTTCTTTGTACCCACCAAGATCGGAGGCGGACATTTCGACGATTTCTACGCGCCAACCTTCGAGCGCGGCATAGTTTTTATACATGGTGAAAAGATCGGCGGCGAACAACGCGGCTTCATCCCCGCCCGTGCCCGCACGAATTTCCATGACGGCATTTTTGGAGTCTGCGGAATCTTTTGGTAGAAGCGCGATTTTGATTTTGTCTTCTAGGGCTGGAATTTTGGTTTTCAGTTCATCCAATTCCGCTTGCGCCATTTCGGCCATGTCGGCATCGTTCAACATTTCGAGCGCATCGGCTTTGCCTTCTACAGCCGTCTTATATTCGTTGTATAAATCGACGACAGGTTGCAGTTCGGCATATTCCTTGGACAGCTTGACGAATTCCTCGCCGGACAAATTGCCCGACGACATCTTGTCGCCCACTTCTTTTTGCCGCGCCGCGATAGGCCCGAGTTTTGCCAGATAATCCATATTTTATTCCGCTGCGATTTTTTGGGATGATTGAATTTGGGCGGCTTTTTCTTCGATCATGTTGACAATGTGATCGACAATGGACATATCGCCATCATTAAAACGGTGTGCTTTGTCGCCGCCAATATAAATTTGATGGTTGCCCTGCCCACCGCCGGTTAAACCGATATCGGTCATGAGGGCTTCACCGGGGCCGTTGACGACGCAGCCGATGATCGAAACCGTCATCGGCGTTGTGATATGCGCGATGCGTTGTTCTAGTTCGGTGACCGTGTCGATGACTTTGAATTGCTGACGCGCACAGGATGGGCAAGCAATCACGTTCACGCCGCGGTGACGAAGACCCAATGATTTCAAGATATCAAACCCAGCCTTGATTTCCTCAACCGGATCGGCGGAAAGCGAAACGCGGATTGTATCGCCGATCCCCGACCACAAAAGATTACCCATGCCGATGGAGGATTTGATGGTGCCGGAGCGAAGCCCGCCCGCCTCTGTAATTCCAAGGTGCAATGGATAATCACAACGGTCGGCGAGTTGTTGGTACGCCGCCACCGCCATGAACACATCGGAGGCTTTGCAGGAAATTTTAAAATTGAAGAAATCATTGTCTTCCAAAATGCGGATGTGACGCATAGCAGATTCCACCATCGCATCGGGACATGGTTCGCCGTATTGTTCCAGCAGTTCGCGCTCTAGGCTTCCGGCATTCACGCCGATCCGCATGGAGCAGTTATTGTCTTTCGCGGCCTTGATGACTTCTTTCACTTTTTCCATCGAGCCAATATTGCCGGGATTGATCCGCAAACACGCCGCGCCATTCTGCGCCGCCTCTATTCCGCGCTTATAATGAAAGTGAATGTCGGCAACGATCGGCACCGTGACTTCGGGCACGATGGATTTTAACGCCAGAGAGGATTCTTCATCGGGACAGGAAATGCGCACGATATCCGCGCCCGCAATTTCAAGGCTGCGCACTTGCGCAATCGTCGCCTCGATATCATGGGTGAGCGTGTTCGTCATCGATTGCACAGTGATGGGCGCATCGCCGCCCACGGGAACGTTTCCGACCCAGATCTTGCGGCTCTTTCGCCGCTCTATCATCCGCCAAGGACGCACTGAATTGTGGTCTGCTACCATGGGCGTTTATCTAGCAGGAAACCGGCGAAAATCCAATTAATTTAGGAATTCATAATCCAAGGAATTTAGAAATTGGTGAACCTTGCGCCGGTGCGCTAGCGCAATCCTTCGCATTTAAAGCCCATTTGTTCCAGCTCTCATCCTCGCGTCTGATGTAATCTTGGGCTACGCGCTTTGCATGATCTTTCATAGCTTGCATTTCATCATCAAAAGAAACCGTCATCAAACCAGCCTTAGGTTCAACTTCCGGCCTTTCTATCGCCATCTGCAGATTATCCATGCGGGCCTGCCGTAAATCTTTTTGCAATATGGACGTTGCATACCCAACGCAGTTCGCGGCGTCATGCTGACCTTCTTCATACGAAATTCCGGCCCCGACGCGCGCGCCAACGGCCAGCATAAACATTGGAAACAAAGATCGGACCAACAACTTCTTCATGACTTCCCCCATTAGGCTCTGGCAAGGAAGCTAATTTCTAATTTATGGAAAGACAAGAAAATTCGATGTTAGTTGATCGGGCGTTCCGGACGGCCTTGATTTTCAGGGACTTGCGGTTCCTCGAGAGCCTTTTTCGGCTTGGGTTGTGCGGGCTGTGCCGGAGCTATTTTTGGTGCAGCCAGAAGCGAAGCCGGATCGAGCGCGACTTTGCGTTTGATCTGGCCTATTTCACCTAGCACGCCGATTTCTTTTCCATCGACCTTGATTTTCAAGCCGCCCGCATTGCCGGTCGCCATCACTAGCCCCTCTTCATTCGGGACAAGGAATACGTCGCCGGGTTTTAGAACTTGGCGCAAGATGGCCGCGCCTTCGGCGTTACGAATTTCAACCCAACTGGAATCTACAATTTCGATCACGATGCGGTTTGAATTTTTTGCAGGCTCTTCCGCCGCAGCCGTTTCGTCTTTGGATGTGTCATCCGCATTTTCTTTTTCAGGATTGCTTACCAACGCAGGTGCTTCGTTCAATTGCGATGTAGTCAGAGCATCCGGTACCGGTGGAATTCCATCCCGTGGATTTTCAGGGAACATCATAAAAGACACAAAACCGATAAGCACGAGCACCCCGAAAATGCTTCCGCCCACAACCATCATGTTTGGAATTTTGCTTTCCGACGCCGGAACGGGGAAAGAAGATAGAAGCGGTTTTTTTTGACGTCCCACGGATTGCTCCTTGAACAGATGCACCATCTTGTCGCCATCAAGTCCGAGATATTCGGAATAGGATCGAACAAAGCCAATGGCATAGACGCGGCCCGGCAGTTGGGTAACGTCACCGGTTTCGAGAGCTTCCAGTTGCGAGGCACGAATGCGGAGCACACCTTCGATTTGAAACAGAGTCTGACCGTAATGCATGCGCGTGCGACGCAAGATTTCCCCCACCGGCATATCGGTGTGGAAATTCAGGTCGGCGTCATCGCGGTTGGGTTGGTCTGCCATAGCGCGGTATTTATAGGGGAATTCGGATCAATCTTCCAGCCCATAAGCGGCATGAAGCGCACGAACCGCCAATTCCAGATATTCCTTGGCGATCAGGACACTGACCTTGATCTCAGACGTGGAGATAACCTGAATGTTGATCCCCTTTTCCGCCAAGGCGGAAAACATTGTCTGGGCCACACCGGCATGGGAGCGCATACCGATTCCGACGACCGAAACCTTGACCACTTCATTGTCAGTGCGGATTTCGATGTTCTTGAACAAATCCTGTTTACGAAGAACATCCTGTGCCTTTTGAAGATCGGAATTCGGAACGGTAAAGGTCATGTCCGTGGTTTTTCCATCAGGCGAGATGTTCTGGACGATCATATCCACGTTGATCGCAGCATCGGCCAGAGGCCCGAACACGCGCGCGGCCACACCCGGCACATCCGGCACGCCGATGATTGTCACCTTTGCCTCGTCCTTCGTGAACGCCACGCCGTTGACCAGATATTGTTCCATGATGTCTTCCTCCCTCGTCACCAGAGTACCGGGCAGTTCGCTGCCGATCTCCGGATTGAAACTTGATAAAACCTGTACAGGCACATTTTGTTTGAACGCCATTTCAACGGAGCGAACCTGAAGCACCTTCGCGCCCAAGGATGCAAGCTCCAACATTTCTTCATACGAAATACGGTCAATCTTTTTTGCTTTCGGCACAATTCGTGGATCTGTTGTGTAAATTCCATCGACGTCGGTGTAGATGTCACAGCGATCAGCCTTTAGCGCGGCAGCGAGCGCGACAGCCGTTGTGTCCGATCCGCCGCGGCCAAGTGTTGAAATACGATTGTCGGATGTGACGCCTTGGAAGCCCGCGAGCACGGCGACTTCTTTCCCCTTCAGACTTTTTTCCATGTTGACAGTATTGATGTTTTCAATCCGCGCCTTGCCATGCACATCATCGGATGTGATCGGCACTTGCCAGCCGAGCCAAGAGCGTGCGGAGATTCCGCGCTTTTGCAGAGCGATCGCCATCAGGCCCGCCGTTACCTGTTCGCCACTTGCCACCACGGCATCATATTCGCGGGCGTCATACACGGGGGAAATGGCGGAGCAGTAATCGACCAGCTGGTTGGTCACACCGGCCATTGCCGAAACAATGACCGCGACTTCGTGGCCAAGCGCGACTTCGCGGGCGATTTTTTCCGCCGCCTGTTCGATGCGCGATGTATCCGCCACCGATGTTCCACCAAATTTCGCTACGATCCGCGACATAGTTTAATTCAACGCCAAGACGCCAAGGGCGCCAAGGATTCTTGCAAAGGTTTATAAAATCGACGAATGCCTTCTTTCATGAGAGGCGCATTAAAATTCAAAAGGAACCCCAATTCTTTTTTGGATAGTTTTAAATACGTTAAGATTTGCGCTTCGTGAATACCCATCAATTTCTCAACGCTTTTTATTTCAACCAGTATTTGATCGGCAACGATCATGTCCGCACGAAACCCCGCATCCAGTATTTTATTTTTGAAACTTACCGGCATGGGAACTTGCGCCGCCACGGATAAACCACGTTCACGTAACACATCCACCAGACATATTTCATAAACGCTTTCGAGAAGGCCCGGCCCGAGCTCCTTGTGAACCAGAATAGCAGAATCCACTATTTCGCGAGCAATTCTGTCTAAATCGGCCGAAGGCTCTTTCATGGCGTTTTCTCTTGGCGTTCTTGGCGGCTTGGCGTTAAAAGATACTATGCATACTGTCGATACAAAGGAAATTGAAAACTTCGCCAAGGACTCCGCCCATTGGTGGGACGAGAATGGGCCTTTCCGTCCGCTGCACCGCCTCAACCCCGTGCGCCTTTCTTATATAAAAGAGCAGATCAGCAAAAAATTCGGCACCGATGACAAGAGCCTGAAACCATTCAAGGGGCTTTCGATCCTCGATGTAGGATGCGGCGGTGGATTGGTGTGTGAGCCGATGGCAAGATTGGGCGCGGACGTGACCGGAATTGACGCCGACGAAAATGCGATTGCGGTTGCACGGGAGCATTCACAAAATGGCGGCCTTTCTATCGATTACCGCCCTCTTTCTTCCGAAGAATTACTGAACGGCAAAAAGCGGTTTGATGTGGTGCTCGCGCTGGAGATTGTAGAGCACGTCTCGGATGTGGATGGATTTGTGCGTAACTGTGTGGATTTATGCAAGCCGGATGGCATCGTGATCTTTTCGACGCTCAACCGCACGCCGAAATCCTTCATCCTTGGCAAGATTGCCGCCGAATATATTCTGGGATGGGTTCCGCAAGGCACGCATGACTGGAAGAAATTTTTGAAACCGTCTGAGCTGGGCCGTGCCGTTCGCGAGGCCGGAGCGAAGGTCGATAATCTTGAGGGAATGGTGTTCGACCCAATCGCGGGCGGATTCAAACGCTCCACCCGCGATCTGGATGTGAATTATTTTTTAAGCTGCTTTAGGGGCTAGAGCTTGTTTGTCGAACGCCTTTTGTGCCAGAAATAGTTGATCCATCGGGACATTTGTGGAACGACCTCTGCTTGTACCATTAATGAAATCGGCCACAGCGTCTTGTTTCATAAACTCATATGGATAGCCTGATTCAGGGCCGAATTCCGCGCAGAGTGTCAGGGAATTGATACCTTTGAATATAGTTGCTTGCTTCATTTTTCACACCTTCATTTTTTTGTTTTTAATTTGACGCACGTCATAACCAATTCATCGACCTTTTGTCAATGAATTTACGTATAACCGAATTAACCAATTAATCTATGGGGTTGGATGTGCCGCTGCGTCGGCTAGCTGTTTTTTGGCTACATTTATTTGTTTCAAGGCTCTTTTGGCCAGATATTCAGGAATACCAAATCGTTTCAGAGGCATTGAAGAATACAGTTCTTCTTCCGTTAAGCTCACGCTTTCTAAAAGTGTTTTAGCCAGATCCGCTTTCTTTTCGAAGAGAGCTGAAAGCCCTTCTTCTTTATTTATTCCGGACAAATGCCAAGAAACAGACATAAACACCCCTTTTCACATATAATGAACGAACATCTTTGATAGACGGAAGAATGTGAGCCGGTCAAGAATGGACACATACTGCCCCGCAACAAAAACCCACCCTTTTCATCCCCCGCCATAGGCTTTATCTTATTGCCATGTCAGGATTCTTTTTCACATTGATGATTATCGCCATGCTTCTTACCCTCGGTGTTCTAGCACTGGGGCTTGGCTCGATGGTCAAGGGCGGCGAGTTCAACCGCAAATACGGCAACAAAATTATGCGCGCACGCGTTTTCATGCAGGGTATTGCTATCGCCCTGTTCGCGCTCGCCATTCTATCCAAAGGTTCCTAAGGAGATTTCATGAAGGTTTTAGTCCCCGTCAAACGCGCCGTCGATTACAGCGTGAAAATCCGCGTCAAACCAGACGGCACAGGCGTTGATTTAAACAACGTCAAAATGTCGATGAACCCGTTCGATGAAATCGCCGTCGAAGAAGCCGTGCGTTTGAAAGAAGCCGGCAAGGTCACAGAGATCGTTCTGGTTTCCATCGGCCCCGCCAAAGCGCAAGACATTATCCGCACCGGCATGGCGATTGGTGCCGACCGCGGCATTCTGGTGCAAACGGATGTGGCGACAGACATTGGCGGCGTTGAGCCACTCGCCGTTGCCAAAATTTTGAAAGCCATCGTCGAGCAAGAAAAGCCGGACATAGTAATCATGGGCAAGCAATCCATCGATGATGATTCAAACCAGACGGGGCAAATGTTGGCCGCTCTTCTTGGATGGGCGCAAGGAACGTTTGCATCAAAGGTTGAGCTTGATGGCGACAATGTGAAAGTTACCCGCGAAGTCGATGCCGGTATGGAGACAGTCTCGTTGAAATTGCCCGCGATCGTAACGACGGATTTGCGTTTGAACGAGCCGCGCTATGCGGCCCTTCCCAACATCATGAAGGCGAAATCGAAACCACTTGCCACCACCAAGCCCGAAGATTACGGCGTGGATTTAAAACCGCGCCTGAGCGTGGTGAAGGTTGCAGAGCCCGCCAAACGCACTGGCGGCGGCAAAGTGGCGTCCGTAGATGAATTGATCGACAAACTGAAAAACGTAGCAAAGGTTTTGTAATATGAGCGTCCTCGTCCTCGCAGAACATGACAACAAGGAATTAAAACCCGCCACGTTGAACGCGGTAACAGCAGCCACGAAAGTCGGCGGTGATATCCATGTGATTGTCATCGGTAGCGGTTGCGCCGGTGTGGCGGATGCCGCCGCGAAGATTGCCGGTGTATCCAAAGTGTTGAAAGCGGACAATGCCGCGCTTGCCAACCAACTGGCCGAGAACGCCGCGAGCGTGATCGTCGATGTGGCCGGTAATTACAGCCACATCATCGGCCCCGCCACCACAACGGCGAAAAATATTTTGCCACGCGTGGCGGCATTGCTCGATGTCCAACAAATTTCGGATATCACGGCAATTCATGACGCCGATACGTTTGATCGCCCGATCTATGCGGGCAATGCAATTGCGACCGTGAAATCTTCGGATTCTAAAAAAGTCATCACCGCACGCGGAACAGCATTCGATGCGGCCGCAGCCACAGGCGGATCGGCGAGCATTGAAGATGTCGCCGTCAAAGGCGATAGCGGATTGTCATCATTCGTATCCCAAGAAGTTTCCAAATCAGACCGTCCGGAATTAACGGCCGCGAAGATCGTGGTGAGCGGCGGACGCGCCATGGGATCGGCGGAAGGATTTAAAATCATCGAAGCGTTGGCCGATAAATTGGGTGCCGCGATTGGTGCCAGCCGCGCGGCCGTTGATGCCGGTTACGTGCCAAGCGATTATCAGGTTGGGCAGACAGGCAAGAACGTCGCGCCGCAGCTTTATATCGCCATCGGTATTTCCGGCGCGATCCAACATTTGGCGGGTATGAAAGATTCCAAAACGATTGTTGCGATCAACAAAGACCCAGATGCGCCGATCTTCAGTATTGCGGATTACGGTTTGGTCGGAGATTTGTTCCAGATCGTGCCGGAGTTGACCGAAAAGCTGTAAGGCTTATTCAGCCTTCATCTTGAAAGCAGAGCCGGTTTTAACGGCGATGTTCGCGCCTTCGACATTCGCGTCATCGAGCATAGCACCATCCATGATCGCGCCTTCGAAATTGCATTCACGCAAATCCGCGCCCTTGAAATTCGTGTTAGTCAGATCCGCGCCCTTGAAATTCGCCATACGCATTTTGCAGCCCGAAAAATCGGCGTAGGTCATCGACGCCCCTTCGAAATTACAGGGGCTGAACCGTTTTGAATCCGCCGCGCCGCCGAACATCAACGGTTCGAAATTAGAATTGCGGACATGGGCATGGTTGAAGCGCGTACCCTTGAACGATGTGCCGCGCATATCAGATTCTTCCATATCGCAGCGGCGGAAATCGGATTCATTCAAATTCGCGCTTTGCATTTCGATCTTGTACAAATTCATACCGAAGAAGCGCGCGCCGATAGCCTTGATGGCAGTTAGTTTTTCCGCCTTCATTGTTTCGAGCGGGCGCATATCATATCCGGATAAATCAAGCTGGCGGCCTTCGGCCCCTGCGCTCGATACCCATAGGCGGTGCGTTTCAATGAGTTTAGGTAGCGGTTGATCAAGTTCTTTAATCGATGTTCCGATGTTGGCATCAGTGATGGCTTCGGAAATGTCGACGCCGATGACGCTGATCTCCGCCATATTCACGCCGGTCAGGATGGTCGCCTTCATGTGCGCGCCTTCGAGTTTCGCACCCGCAAGCTGTGCGCCGGATAAATCCGCGCCCTGCATTTCGGCATTGCGAAGATCGGCACCAGCAAGATTGATACCGGTCATGATGGCATCGGAGAAATCGGAGCTGTTGGCGAGAGAGCCTACCAAACGTGCGCCGGATAAATTCGCACCGCGGAAGGAAACGCTTTCGCCCGTGTCATACATTCCGTTTTTAGAAAAGCCGCCAACACGCAAGTCTGCTTTATCAAGGTTGGCTTGCTCAAGGTTCGCGGATTGAATGCGCGCACCGCGCAAATCGGCACGAGAGAAATTACAGCGTGCCATGTTTGAATCGCTCAAGTCACACGCATACAAACGGGATTCAGCAAAGTTGGCTTTGGATAAATCCATGCGTGTCATTTTACAACCGGTGAAATCGGCCTGACGCATATCTTTGCCAGCGAAGCTCAAACCGGAAAGATCAGCGTTCTTCAACGTCGCGCGGCGGCCGCCCAATCGGCCAGCGAGAAAACGGGCATGAAGATCGACCATTGCGTCGATCTGGGCCTGTGTCAGTTTTTCAGCATATTCGTCTGTGTCAGACATTCTGTCCCGCGTTGTTTGATCTTACCATGTTGCCCGTAAACCCTTAAAAAACCATTCATTTTTTCTGGAAAAGGAAATGGTCGAAAAAGGCCCGTGAGCGTTCCGAGGTCCAGTCCGCATCACCTTCAAAACGATAGAGGATTTGCCCCTCACTGCCTATGAGAAAACTGATCGGTATGCCGCGGATTCCCAGATTTTTAACGATAAGACCATCCGGATCTGCATAGGCGGCGAAGTCCCCGATCTGGCGTTTTTCAAGGAATTGGGCGATTTCCGGCGGAGTTTTGACATCCTGAACCGAGACGGCGATCACATTCATATGGTCTTTGTAATGTTTTTCCAGCTTTTGCAGGCTGGGCAATTCGACAACACATGGCGCGCACCATGTGGCCCAGAGATTGACCAATGTCGGCTTTCCGGTGAAATCCCTGAAATAGACCTCGCCCTCTTTGCCAATTTTTATGAAGGGTGAGTCGGGTAGTGTTTGGTATTCGGTGGCACGGGAGACGGAATTAAAATCCGCGGCGAATGGGTTGAGGATGTTTTCCGGCACATCGGCAGGAACGAAAGAATCTATCAGCGCTTGCGCCCGAGCGTCCTCTTCCCATTCCGGCGCGTACCATGAGTAATAAAGCCATGAGAGCACAGCAAAGAGGCAGAGGAAGACCGCCAGAATTATCTTGTTCCTCATATGGCTTCCATGGTTTTAATGGTGCATGACGAATTCATTGCGCAAATATGGCCTATGGCTGGCCCTTCTGGCAACCTTGCTTGTGACAGCTTGCGGTATCAAGCCCGGCAGTCTGGAACAACCCGAAGGTACCGAGCCGAACGGATTCCCGCGCAGCTATCCGCAACAGCCATGACCGGATTCATAGAAAAAGACGGCAGCCTGCACGCGGACGGCGTGCCTTTGACGCAGATCGCAAAAGAGATGGGCACGCCCGCGTACGTTTATTCAGCGGCCGTGATCGAGGATCAATTCAACAAATTGAAAAACGCGATGGCCCGCGCGTTGCCTGCCAACCGTCAACCCCTGCTCTGTTTTGCGTGCAAAGCGAACAGCAATGTTGCCGTGCTGGATTTATTGAGATCGCTTGGCAGCGGTTTGGAAATCGTTTCCGAAGGTGAATTGATCCGCGGATTGAAAGCCGGATTTACGGGCGACAAAATTGTTTCCACCGGTGTCGGCAAACAGCGAAGCGAAATCGCCGCATGTTTGAAAGCGGATATTTTGCAATTCAATGTGGAATCTATTCCGGAGTTGGAGCGGATCAACGAAGTTGCCGCCAGCATAGGCAAGACAGCGCGTGTAGCATTCCGCGTGAACCCGAACGTAAGCGGCGGCGGGCATCACAAAATTTCCACGGGACGCAAGGGTGATAAATTCGGATTGGGTTTCGATGACGTGAAGTGCGCCTATGCTATCGCGAAAGACATGAAGAATGTCGAAGCGGTTGGATTATCCATGCATATCGGATCACAAGTCTTCGAAGTGCAGAAATTCCAAGAAGCCTTCGCGACATTCCCGCAATTGGTGAAAGATTTGCGCAGCGAAGGTCATATTGTATCGCGACTAGATATCGGCGGCGGGTTTCCGATCATTTATAAAGACGAAAAGTTACTGGACCTCTATGCGTATGCGCAATGGGTGAACGATATCATCGCACCGCTAGAGACCGAAATCGTGATGGAGCCGGGCCGCTATCTGGTCGGCAATGCCGGTGTAATCATAAGCGAAGTTTTGTTTGTGAAGGAAAGCCAAGGTAAGAAATTCCTGATCATCGATGCCGCGATGAACGATCTGATCCGCCCCGCCATGTATGACGCATATCACGGGATTGAATCTGTATCGAACCGCAATGCGAAGATCGAAACGTATGATGTGGTTGGCCCCGTGTGTGAAACCGGAGATACGTTTACAATGGGCCGCGAGTTGCCGGAGATGAAGGCCGGTGATTTGTGTGTGATTAAATCCGCCGGCGCGTATGGCGCATCGATGGCATCCAATTACAACACCCGACCCCTTGCCGCCGAAGTGATGGTACGTGATGGGCAATATGCCGTGATCAGACCAAGACAGAGTTATGAGGATGTTGTCGGAAGTGATGTCGTTCCGGATTGGAACATCAAGGCCGCGGCAAAAGCATAATCAATGATGCGGGACCGGTGCCTGTGGTGGCTCAGGGGCTTTGGGTTTTTCTTCCACGTGTTCGCCTGAAGTTTCTTCCGCTTTTTTCTCTTCGGTTTTTTCCGGTGCTTTTGCCTTGATAAAGGAAAAGCCGAAATTCACATTCACCGCACCTTCGGGGACTTTAGGGTAAGTTGCTTCAAACGACGCTTGACCTTCGGCCTTCAAGCTGGCCACCGGCGGCGCGATCAACACTTGGTCGATCACCACGTTATCCTTATCGACAATCGACACCATGATGGATGGAACCTTCACAGCCGTGTCTTTCAAATTGTTGATTTCACCGGACAAGAGAATAACATCTTCGCGAATTGCGGCATGAAGTGCATCGAGCGCAAGACCTTCGCCCGGCATGACCGGTTTCATGCCGACCAGATTGTAAACCAGATTGGATGGTGGCCATGCGCGGCTGATCGATTCATGGCAGAAAAGAAATACGGCAAAGAGGCAGACCCAAATCGCGCCTGCGAGGACGAAGCCGCTGGTTTTTTCGCCGCTCGGCAATTTCGATTTTTTCTGGCGGTCTTTTTGAAGCTGCTCCATCACCGGATCGTGGGCTTCGGGCATGACGCCGGCAGGAATCGGGGTGGCCTCTATTTCTTTCTGTAAAATAGACTGAAAATCATCGGAAGCGGAAACCGAGGCAACCACCGCTTCCACATCATCCAAAAAGGCATCGTGGCCGGTATCCGCATCTTCAGCAAAGCCGATATCGTCATCATGGGCGAAAAGGGTTTCGTCTAGCCCCTCTTCAGGTCCTTGGAACCATTGATGTCCACAGCTCGCACAGCGCACGCGCCGCCCATCGGGGCCTACGGCTCCCTCGGAGACCATATAACGCATGGTACAGGCTGGACAGGTCAGGATCATTTGTGGGCTTTGCTTCTCAATAGCTTGGTTTCTCCTCTATGTATAAGATACACTCGCGTCAACAGCAAGGCAGGCTCATCATGTACAGGTTCCTTTTCGGAACAGTTCTTATGCTTTTCATATTCTCTGGCACCGCCATGGCCCAGAAGAAGAAGGAAGTCACGCCGACTTGCACGGCGATGGACCGCCCTTGCCTGATGAAACAAATCGAAACCCTGACGCCCAATATCGAGCAGCAGGATTGGCGCGACCAGACCTATCGCGAGTTGGCCAAGACCTATACCTATGAAGATCAACCCGGCAAGGCGATTGCACTCATCGAGAAAATAAAAAACAACGATACGAAGGCTATGACTATTCGTGGGATCGGCATGGCGGCGGCAAGTTTGAAATGGCCCAAGCAAAGATATGACGGGCTATTCACACAATTGAGCGCGGAAGCAAAAAAAATTACGCACCCGCCATCGCAAGGTATCGCCTATACCTATATCGCCATGTCACAGGCCTTTGCCGGTGATGATGATGGCGCACGCAAGACAGCCGCAGCAATGGAAAACCCTGCGCTTCGTAACAAAGCCTACGGCGAGACCGCCGAGATTGAAGCCGAGCGCGGTGACATCACCAATGTTTTGAAATCCATCGCAGCGATCGATTCATCACCTTATCGCAACAAGGCATACGATACGGTTTCAAGAATTTTTCTGGACAAGGCGTTTGTCGAACACGCCTACACGGCCGCGAATAAAATAGACAACGCATACCTCAAAGCCAAATCCATTCAAAGAATCCTGAACAAAGGCAATGTTGAAGAACAGGATATGGAGCCGATGGCCGATATGAGCACAGGCACGGAGTAGCAGCGTGATAAAGTTCGAACATGTAGGATTAAGATACGGCATCGGGCCGGAAGTTTTAGAAGATGTGACATTCACTCTGGAACCCGGATCGTTCCATTTTCTATCCGGGCCTTCGGGCGCGGGTAAAACATCGTTGCTGTCACTGCTTTATCTTGGCCGTATGCCAACGCGTGGACTTATTCAAATGTTCGGGCAAAATCTGGGTGAGATGAACCGCGACCAGCTTTCGTTCATTCGTCAGCGGATCGGCGTGGTGTTTCAGGATTTTCGTCTTCTGAACCATATGAGCGCGTTTGATAACGTTGCGCTTCCTCTGCGCATTCAGGGCCGCCCCGAAAAAGAAATAAAAAATAACGTAACAGAATTGCTCGATTGGGTTGGGCTTGCCGACCACAAACATATGCTGCCCAACACAATGTCCGGCGGACAGCAGCAACGTGTGGCAATTGCACGAGCGGTCATTACACGCCCTCGCTTGTTATTGGCGGATGAACCGACCGGTAACCTTGATGATGAAATCGGATTCCGTTTGATGGCGTTGTTCGACCAGTTGAATCGCATGGGCACCACCGTTTTAATCGCCACGCACAACCAATTGATCATGGACAAAATTCCGCACAAGCGATTGATCCTTGAAAAAGGGCATTTGCGCATTGAAGAGCCAAGACGCTCCGGCCTTCTCCGCCAAAGACTGGAAGGAGTTTACTAATGAAACTCTTTTCAAATCCATTCAATCGCAACCGTGTGCTGGGCGTCGCCAAAGACAAACGCCGGTACGATCTGCCGCTGACCAATAGCTCCAGCAACACGTTCCTTCGGATGTTGATCGCGCTGATGTGTGTGCTCGGGATGTTTGCAATCTCTGCATCCTTCGCCCTATCGGCCATGAAAGATCGATGGACGCAAGGATTGCAAGACAAAGTCAGCGTGGAAATTCCAGCTGCGGATTCTGCAGGCAACATCATCGAGCCGGGTATCGTCAAAAGTATGACCGACGAGGCCGCAAAAATTTTGAACGAGCATCCGGATGTAGCCGAAGCCGCCATCACGGAAGAAAGCCAGCTTCGTGAATTACTATCCCCGTGGCTCGGCAAAGATATGGTGATGGATTCCATCCCCCTTCCCGGTTTGATTTCTGTAACCTTTACAAAAGGCGCGAAGCCGGATTTGAAACTGCTTGAGATGAAATTAAAAGAAGTCGCGCCGCAAGCACGGATCGATACGCATGAAAGCTGGTTATCCGATGTGTTGCGATTTACAGGCGCATTGCAATTCGCGGCCATCCTGCTTGCCCTTATCATCGGAGCTACGACTTTGGTAGCGGTTGCGGGTGGCGTTCGATCAAAACTTTCCGAGAATAAGGAAGAACTAGAATTGCTTCATTTGATGGGGGCTTCGGATTCCTACATTGCAGGGCAGCTACAGCGACATACGTTGATTATTGCGCTTCAAGGCGGCGCGGCTGGCATGATTGTGGGCGGAATTGTTCTTTTTATCATCAGTCTTGTCGCCGGCCAGATTGGTGTCAATCTTGTGCCCGATTTCCGCCTTGATGGTGTGCAAAAAACAATTCTGTTCCTGATGCCGCTGCCGATTGCGCTGCTCGCTATGACGACGGCCCGTTTCACGGTCTTGCGCGTGCTCACCAAAATGCCATAAGAAAGCCTATGATTATAATTCGTCTTTTCACTTATTGTTTTACCGCAGTTTTTACGCTCGGCCTGCTCTGGCTTTTGGGCTGGATGCTGTTTGCCGCGAACGTGGTCATGATGAAACCACAGCAAGTGGATGTAAAAGCGGATGCCATCATCGTTCTGACCGGAGGCGACAAACGTATCAATGCGGGCCTCGATCT
>CAYYPX010000025.1:0-16369 GCA_964473655.1 uncultured Micavibrio sp. | reverse complement strand
GCGAGACGATCAAACATACGCTGCCCGCAGAATTGAGTGATAGATAAGTATAACTATGCGGTTTGAAAAAACCTTTTTGCAAAAGGAAATAGGCCAAACAAATCAGGACAGCGCCGATAAGACCGAAAATATACATCAGAACGGCAAGCCGCCCGCACCAAGCGCACCGGCAGGAAGTCCAAGTTCGGACATCATTTTTTCTGTCTCGTTCGCCATATAGGAATCGGCCTTTGCACGCGCATCGTTGACAGCCGTCAGAACCAGATCTTCCAGCATTTCCTTGTCATCCGCTTTGATCACGGATGGATCGATGGTGACAGACTGGCATTGCCCTTTACAGGTCATGGTGAGTTTCACCGCGCCACCACCGGCCGCGCCTTCAACGATCACATGGCCCAAGCGTTCTTGCATATCTTTCATTTTATCTTGCATGGCCTTCGCTTGGCTCATCATCTTCATGATATTCATGTCTTACATCTCTTCTTTTTTATGAATGGCCTTAAGCTCGGCATCGGGGAAAATTTCGAAAACCTGCTTTACCAAGGGCTGACTGCGCATTTTATCAAAGCGCGCATCTTTTGCGGCCTTGGCCGATTGTGAAAGTGTTGGCTGACCTGCGGCGGTGGACACAGACACCATCCAGCGTTTGCCGGTGGCGGCCTTCAATGCAATGGTTAAATCCTGCGCGAGATTTTGCGGGGCTTCTGGTTCGGGGCGATATTCAAAACGCCCTTCTTCCAATTTCACCGGATGAACATAAAGATAAATGTGGCTCGCCAATGCCATATGGCCGGATTGCATGAGAACAGCCTGCATATCCGCAAGGCTGGAAATTTCCGTTTGCAATGCGGGCGCAGCGGCCGTTTCAACTTTCAAGGCGGCGGCCGATGCCGTAGGGCCGGAGCCGCCAGAATTGATCGATTGATGAAATGTTGTCGTGCCGGAATGTGTTGGCGTCGGTGCGGAGGCGCTTGTCGTTGTCCCGCCAGCATTGATCTTCTTGATCAGTTCAGCCGGATCAGGAAGCTCCGCCGCATAGGCCAGACGAATGACAATCATCTCCGCCGCCTTTTGTGGCACAGGCGCATAGTTAACTTCGTTCAATCCTTTGAGAAGAATTTGCCAAACCCGTCCCAGCGCAGGCATGGAAAGTTTCGCGGCCAGAGTTGCGGCACGTTCCATTTCTTCTTTTGCCATTACTTGAAGCGTATCCTTCATCGAAGGAACCGCGCGAAGCTTGGTCAGAAGATGAGAGAGATCAAGCATATCGCCGATAATCACGGATGGATCTGCACCTTTGCGGTAGAGATCATCCATCAACGACAGCGCGCCTTCGCAATCACCGCGCATGGCCTTGTCGAGCAAATCAAGCACGAGACTACGATCGGCAAGACCGAGCATGTCTTTTACTTTGGCGGACGTAACATCACCTTGGGATAGCGCGATCGCTTGATCGAGCATCGATAAACCATCACGGGCGGAACCATCGGCGGCGCGCGAGATAAGGCTCAAAGCCTCGTCATCGGCCTTCACCTTTTCTTTTTTGATGATGGTTTTGTAGTAATCGGCGAGCGTGGTCGCATCAATGCGGCGCAGATCGAAACGCTGGCAACGCGACAAAACGGTTACGGGCACTTTTCTGATTTCCGTTGTTGCGAAAATGAATTTCACGTGCGGCGGCGGTTCTTCCAATGTCTTCAACAGCGCGTTGAATGCGTTTTTGGAAAGCATATGCACTTCGTCGATGATGTAGATTTTATAACGGGCGGAAACCGGCGCGTAACGCACGCCCTCTAAAATTTCGCGAATGTCATCGACACCGGTGCGCGACGCGGCGTCCATTTCAAAAACATCGGGATGACGATCTTCGGTAATCGCCTTGCAGATATCGCAATCATCCGTGTTTCCTGTCGTGGGGCCGGATTTTCCATCGGGGCCGGTATAGTTCAAAGCCTTCGCAATGATACGCGCCGTCGTTGTTTTACCAACGCCGCGAATACCGGTCAGCATAAAGGCGTGCGCAATACGCCCGCTCTCGATCGCGTTTTTCAGCGTGCGAACCAACGCATCCTGACCTATCAAATCATCGAAATTTTTCGGACGGTATTTGCGGGCGAGTACGCGGTATTCTTTCTGGGTATCGGACATACTTTATACCTAGAGCGATTCCGGAATGGTTTCAAACGGAATGGGCTATATTTTCATAAAACTATGGAAAGATGGGTTCCTGTACATGGAAATGGATGCCTTTTTCAGGGCCGACAAGAATATCCCTTTCGCGAAAATTGGCCTCTCTGAACACCTCGCCCATGAATTCAACGGTCGGTTTGTAGGAGTTGAAAAAGTTGATCAGGCTTCCTTTCTTTTGATGGATCACTGCAATGCGATCAAAAGCCGTCTGCCGCGCCTTCCACGAGTGGTCTTCTTTCACGATGTAACCCACCACATTCAATGAGCTTTTCGGATGAACCCCGCAGAAATATTCAAACTTGTTGCGCTGGAATTCAGATGATACTTCGTCTTGTATCCGGTCAAGAATGGATTCTGCCAAAGACTGCACGCCCGGATCATCGCGATAGCACGAATTGATCCTGTCGATATCTTGCGTGTGATCCAAATCTAGAATCAAAACATCCCCCTCGCCCAAGTGCCGGTGATAATTGTTCAAGGCATCGAGGAATTGTTTTCTTGGCAATGTTCCATCGGGGAAACCTTCCATGTTTCCGATGGTGCTGCCAAATTGCACCATGATACGACGACCATCATTCAAAAGATCGAGACTATCTTTGTTGAAATCCGTACCAATGCGCAACTCTGTGGTAATAAGCTCGAATCTTTCTCTCACCATAGTGGTAGCAAGAAAGGCAGATTCGGGAGACATATCGACTGCGATATAAACATCAGGCCTGATGGCTTCTATGAAAGGAATCGTCTTTTGCCGGATCGCACTTTCGGAACCGGTGCCCAGTTCGATCAGGATCAAGGGCTTGCCTTCAATTCTTTTTTCATCCGCGAGGCGGCGGAAATAATCCTTCTGGCTTTGAATGATGTGCGCGCTGTCGGAAAATGGATAGTAATTGGGCTTGATGATATTGCTACCATTGCCTTTTGCGGCATTATTGAACTGGCTGCTCATCTTGTCCCATTTTTCCATGCCCTCGCCTGTCACGACGTGGGGGAACATGATGCCGCCTCTCTCACCTTTGAAAACGGCTAGCGCGTCCTTCCTGAATCTTTCTTCAGGAAAGTTATTTCTGTCGAGTCTTACTCCGGAATGTTTGGCCGTCACGAAGGTGGCCATTCTTTCTTTAGGCATATTGCTTCACTTTTCTAACTTCATGTAATGGTGTGGCCATCATGTCCCAGAAGCGATAGAACATGAGCTTGAAACTTTCGGCGAAGTAACGGTTGTGAAGAACACGCACAGTGACATTGTCTTCGTCAAACCGTATGAGGGCGATCTTGTCCGCGTAAACGTAATGCGATGTATTGTCGTAGAAAAGGTCAGCCGGCAGCGCACGATATTCTGCATAAGGAGCAAAAACCGTGTTGTCGCCTTCTTTCACCAAAATATGGCAGTGAATGTTTGGGATACCTAGAATACGGTCACGAAGTTTCACCGCCTCGTCCATTCCAAGCCACTTGATCCAGTTGTTTTCATCCACGTTCGACACACAATATGTACCCGGCGATTTTTCCAAAGTCTGCACCACATCCCACATGAAGGATGTGAAACCCTCCCGCCCTTCATAAGAAAGAACGTCCGAATGCACGATTTTGATCCCGTCATTGTCGGTAAAATATAGGCCGTGACGTTCATAGAAGCTTTTCAAGACGTCAAGACTATGTGTCGAGCCTTCGGTCGCTCCGCGCTCGATATTCGAAAGCGTGTATTTGGTGATGCCGGCCGCCTGTGCCACATCATCTTGACTCATGTCCAGATGCGCACGAGCCGCTCTTAATTGTCCTGCTGAAATCATTGTTGCCCCACAAAAATTAAAACCGGTTCCGTTTTATGATTGTTTTTGGGGGGCGTCTAGAGCAAAAATCGTAATTGTTTGCTATTTTTATTGTATATTTTACATATTTATTTAAAAACTGGAGCGTAAGCTTCTTTGAAATGCAAAGAACCATATGTGGAAAGATGGTCGTTATCGTAATAAAGCGACTGCCCGTTATGGGCCATGACGCAAATCCCCTTGGGACACATTGAATTCGTAGGATCGACGATTTTGAATCCGTATTCTTCGGACAGCCTGCTCATCACATCACGCACATATCGCTGGCGCAAATTATGGGCCGTTAGTGTGCCTTTGGTTTCCAAGCGCTTCCCGTAAAATTCCGCGCGCATCATGTAAAGGATGATGTCTTCGACCGGCGCCGCCGGAACCTCGAGTACGACCACGATATCATATCCATCTTTGGTCAGCCTTTCGAACAACTCCTTCATGCTGGATTCAAAATCAGCAGAAGCCCCATCACCCGACTGTTTGGCAAATCTTCTTTCATAAGCGCTCCAATAAGAAAGAAGGATGACCTTTTTAATGCTCTTGTGCTCCTGAAGATACGAAAGGACATTTGCATTGTAATCGTTACAATCCTTTTCCATGAACGAAACGGAAGACACTGCGGGAATACAGCCGGCTGTGCCGACAAAATACCCTTTAATACCGCGCGCCTTCGCCAGATCATCAAGCGCTGGAGAGGCAGCCGTTGCGTGGGAATCCCCCCACAACATAAAAGAAGCCATCACCTTTTCAGAACCGATAATGTTCCTGTACCCACCCCATGAAACATCATTCATAACTGGCAGACTGCGACCGATCGATGTCTGGTAGAGCTTTTGAATTTCCATCGGAAAGCGATCGGCCAAACCATCATTCTTTTTAATCGCCATACCGACTGCTGCGAAACACAACGTCACGATAGCGGCCGTTATAAATATCGCCTTACGGTTAAATTTCTTTTGATTGCGCAGCGGCTGCTCGATAAATTTCCAAGACAGCCATGATAACGCCCCGCAAACGGCAAAGGTAGGCACGATATAAGCTCCCTTCACTTCGAACGGCGCGGCATAGTGGATATAGACGATAACCGGCCAATGCCAGAGATAAAGCGAATAGGAAATCTTGCCGAAGAAAACAGGGAGGCGTGCTCTTAGAACCTTATAGGAAAGGCTTTGCCCGCTGAAACCACTGTAAATAATCAACATCGCTCCAATGGTCGGCAACAAAGCAGCAGGGCCGGGAAAAACCGTATCGTGATCGAAAAAAAACAACGCATAGGCGATCAGGCCGAACCCTATGATAGCCAAAATATCCATCGTTCTTTTCTTTTGCACGACTGGGATAATTCCAAACGCTAGCACGGAGCCGATCATCAACTCCCAAGCGCGCATGGGAAGCAGATAAAACATCGCATCGTATTTTTGGTAGTAGATGGCCAATAAACAAGCCGCGAACGAAGCCGCGAGTAGAAATATAACTGCATGGAATTTGAAACGCGGCGCGAACTTCTGAAGGCCGATCAGGATTAGCGGGAAGAAAATATAAAACTGCTCCTCAACCGCAAGCGACCATGTATGCAAAAGCGGAACGCTTAAAGAATCCGTTTCGAAATAGCCGGATTCCTTCCAGAATAGAAAGTTAGAAATGTAGATCGCCGTTGCCGCCACGGATTCTCCGAAATATTCAAAATCTGGGGGGAAGAGCAGAAAATATCCAACAATCGTTGTGACAGCCATAACCGCGAACAGTGCGGGAAAAATACGCGATATGCGGCGCTCGTAAAAACGGCCTAGCGAAAAAGTACCGCTTTGCTGCTCTCGCAAGATGATAGAGGTGATCAGATAGCCGGAGATGACGAAGAAAATATCGACGCCGATAAAGCCGCCGGACAAAAACGTCGCACCCATATGAAAGAAAACGACGGATAAAACCGCAAGCGCACGAAGCCCGTCTATATCTGGTCTATAGGAAATCTGCGCGTTCATGAAAATGGATAAAAGTTTTAAGAGGTGGAAGGCCGAACACGACCCGAAGCAAATTCGTTGCGGCTGCTGCCTCTCGGCCCTGACCGGATTGGCGAAGCTATCGCCCGCGCCGACCTTCCGTGGATGTTTTAGACTATTTAGCCGTGAGGTATCAAGCTTGGATTGATGGGAGAGGCCTTCCTGCCAGATTTAAGATTAGGCGACAGCGTTTCCGGTGACGCTTGAGCCAGTTGTTGTGGCAATCGCGGTACATCACCATGTTTTGTATCTTGAGGCTGCAAACCTCTCGTACGCACTTCGCCCTCTTTCAACGGCGCCGCTTTAGCTCCAAGCCCAAAAAATCTTTTCATTCTTCCCTCTAAAAATTAATAATTACCATAACTTCGTAGCAAAAACACGGGCCGGTTGCAATATCTTTTGAAAATCGGTAACAAATTATCCGGCAATTCTTGTTTTGCATTGCCGTTGTAGCTCAGGGGTAGAGCAACGCATTCGTAATGCGTGGGTCGAAGGTTCAATTCCTTTCAACGGCACCATTTTCCGCAGAAATCTAAGGCTTATACCACGCGATTGCGCACGCCGACCGCGCGCAGCAATTCAAAGAAATTCGGGCAGGTTTTGGAAACACAAGACGGGTCTTGTATTTTAATGCCCTGCCCCAGCGCGCCCATCACGGCAAAGGCCATCGCCATGCGGTGATCATCATGCGGATCGACCAGAATATTTTCCGGCATTTTTGACGGCGTGATTTTCAAACCATCGGCAAATTCTTCGGACATTACACCGGCCTTTACCAGCGTTTGTTGCATCACACTGACGCGGTCTGATTCATGATGACGAATATGCTCAACACCGCGCACTTCAATAGTGCCCTCCGCATATGGCGCAAGCGCAACCAGCGTCGGCGTTGAATCCGAACACGCATTGAAATCGAAATATTGATTGCCTTTAAGCTTTGCAGGACCGGTAATCGTCACCCCGTTTTCATCATAGACAACATCGCATCCCAGTTTTTTCAAATGCTCTGCAAAGGCAAAATCCGGCTGCACTGTTTTGGTATTTAGATTTGTGATGGTGATCTTCCCGCCACTGCCCGCTGCCAGAGCCATAAAGTATGTTGCCGTAGACGCATCAGCCTCCAGCGCGATATCGCGGCCCTGATATTCCTGCGGGCGCACGGTAAAGGTGGAAAAAGAATCGTCGACATCTACATCAACGCCGAAATCCTTCATCAACTGCAATGTTATGCGCACATAATCCGATTGCACGATTCCATCCGGCACATGAATGATCGTCTCTTTCTGGGCCAGCGGTGCCGCCATCAAAAGCCCGCTGATATATTGGCTCGATTTACGGCCACTAATGCTCACCGAACCACCGACAAGGCTTCCGCCTTCGATCGTCATCGGAAAAGATTTACCCACCTCTTCGAATTCGATCTTCGCGCCGAGCGTACGAAGCGCATCGATCAACTCCGCAACCGGTCGTCCCGACAATTGCTGCGATGCGTGCAGCGTGATCCGCCCTTGGCCTTTTGCCGCCAGAATTCCGGGCAAGAAACGCGCCGTTGTTCCGGCCGCACCAATAAATAATTTATCCTTGCCTTGACGAAATGCCTTTCCGCCGTGAATGGAAATTTTTTCGCCCGCAGGATCGCTCTCAACTTCAAGTCCCAAACCCTCCACCGTTTTCGCGCACCAGTAAGCATCGTCGCTAAACAGCGGATTGCGCAAAATGCTTTTGCCTTTGGCAGCAGCGGCCAGAATGATCGCGCGGTTGGTAAAACTCTTGCTACCCGGAATTCCCATTGTGGCAATCACAGGCGCACCGTTGAGTGGAAGAATTTCCACCACACCCGTTTCCTGCAAACCCCAAGGGGACAAAGATTCTCCGGCTTTGGACATGAAAACTCCTAGTAATGCGGCGGCTTATCGAGCGCGGCCTGCTCGACCGTGGACAAACCATCGCGTTTGTCGGATACGGACAATTCGACTTCCGCCAATTTGCCTTGGGTGATCTCTAATCGCTTCTTGAGCTGGTCGATCTCTTTGCGCTGAAGATTGAGCATATCGCTCAAATCCTGAATCTGCTGTTCGTGGTGGGCCAGCGCTATTTCAATCTTGTCGGTTTTTTCATTGTCCATGGCCCTTTCATACCGCGGGAATCGGCCAAAAACCATGCAAAAAATGATCATTGATTGCACAGCCCGTCCGGTTTAATTGATGGGGTCATGGAAAGCGCGGCAAAACAGGCAAAAACGGCACGGCAATGGCTGGAAACCATGGCCAGCCCCGCCATTTTGTTTTACGCCCTACCATGGTTGATGATCCTTTTATTTTTCGGAACACTGGCCCAGCGCGATCTTGGCCTCTACACAGCGCAACATCTCTACTTTTCTGCGTGGATTTTATGGCTCGGCCCGATCCCGCTGCCCGGTGCCTACGCAACGCTCGGCGTCATCACCGCCTGCCTGCTTTCCAAATTTTTGCTCTACAGCCCGTGGCGTGGCTACCAATCCGGAATCATCCTCACGCATTTGGGCGTTCTCATCCTTCTTCTCGGCGGCATGGTCACGGCCTTATCGCAGCAAGAAGGATTCCTGATTATCGGTGAAGGCCAAAGCAACAACGGCGTTTCGGATTACCACAAGCGCGTCGTCACGATTGAAAAGGACGGCAAATTTTTTACCTCCTTCGATTTTGATGATTTACAAAAAGGGCAGGTTCTAGAAACCACGCTTCCTTTTAAAGTCACTATTGAATCCACCTGCCGCAATTGCCAACCCGCACCGGCAAAGAACGCCGAAAACCGTAAAGGCTTTGCGGAACAAATCACACTGCGCGATGCGCCGGAAGAAAAAGAAAACGAAGCAAATCTATCGGGCGTAACTTTTACCATCTCCGGCAGCGATGATGACGGCACCTATGTGATCATGGAAGAAGTTCCACACAAACCACAAATCGGTGACTACGTCTTTTCCATCGGACGCGCGCAACACGAACTGCCTTTCGAAATTTTCTTGAAAGATTTCAAACGTGATCTTCATCCGGGCACGGATATGGCGCGCGGATTTTCATCTGATATCATCGTCCGCGATGGCGATATTGAGTGGCCCTATACGATCAGGATGAATGAGCCCTTACGATATAAAGGTTATACATTCTACCAATCCTCGTTCAGCTTCCGCCCAAACGGTGAATATTCGATCTTCAGTGTGGTTCAAAACAAAGGCCGCGTGTTTCCCTATATCGCAAGCGCAGTCATATTCATCGGCCTGTTGCTGCATATCATTATCCGCCTTCGCAAAAAGGAGCGCGCATGATCCGCCTTGTCCTCCTCTTACTGGCCCTATTTTCAACGCCCGCGTTCGCGCTAGACAATCAATATTTCGCGCAAATTCCGATCCAACATGAAGGCCGCATCAAACCGATCGATACCTTCGCCCGCGCGCTGCTGAATAATATCAGTGGCCGCGATGCACTGGGCGGCATGGACGCCGACACGTGGCTCGCCGAAACATTGTTCGATCCGGCGCAAGCCCTGCAACGCCCGATCTTCCGTATCCTCCGCCCCGAAACTTTAAATCTGCCAGCGCGGGATAAGAAATATTACAGCTACGCCGAACTGGCCCCTGCCCTACAAAACCGCAGCGAGACCATCCAAAAGCTTTTAGAAACAGATGAAAAAGAATGGAGCGAAGACCAGCGCGAGTTGATCCGCCTGCATGAAGCCTCGATCCTTTACACCCAATTGCTGCGCAGTTTTTCATTTCTGTTACCGCTCAATATTACGCCGCCGGATTTCCTGAAAATCACGGAAGAAAAACCATTTACGCTCAAAGACTACGCGCTTTATCAAAAACGCATCAATGAGCGCTTACAAAAAATCATCCGCGCAAAAGGCGATGATCCGGAAAAATATACACACGAAGAAAAACACATTGCCGAATTTGCCTTCCAAATGCGTATTCTGGAACAGGCCGGCGAAAACAACATTCTCTTCCGCGTTATTTCGCAAAAAGAGGGCGTTTGGAAATCCGCATGGGAAGAACAAGACAACCCCGCCATCGATCTCTGGAAATCCATGGCGTTTGCCTATCTACAACAAGACAAAGAACTATGGATCAAATCTTCAAAAGAAGTCTTCGATGAATCCAAAAACATCGCGGATCACGGGCAGTTAAATCTCGAGCGCATCTACAATAATTTCCACCCGCTCACTGTTTCCTTGTTCTTATACTTTCTGGCTTTCCTCGGCTTTGCAGCCCATGCCATGACGGACAAAAATCTCGTACGAATTGCAGCCTTGTCTTTCTTGGGTGCGGGTACGCTGGCAAATATCGGGGCAATCATATTGCGCGTCATGATATTGGACCGCCCGCCCGTAGGAACGCTTTATGAATCGATCATCTTCGTGGCCGCACTTTGCGCGCTTGTTTCTTTTTTCTACGAATGGAAGAAAAAAGACGGCAATGGCTTGATGGCAGGAAGTTTGAGCGGCCTGCTCCTCCTTTTCGTCGCACAATCCTTTGGCGGTGACGATACGATGAAAATGCTGGTCGCCGTACTCAACACCAATTTCTGGCTGGCTACGCACGTTCTATGCATTACGGCCGGATATGGCTGGTGCATTTTGACATCGCTTCTCGCTCACACGTGGCTGGCACGCAAAGCCTTGGGCAAGGAAACGAATACATTGATTGCACCAACAAAGACCATGGCCCTTATCGCATTGTTGTTTACGGCTGTGGGGACAATCCTCGGCGGTATCTGGGCGGATCAATCATGGGGCCGTTTCTGGGGCTGGGATCCGAAAGAAAATGGCGCATTGCTAATTGTACTCTGGCTGATCTGGGCCTTACACGCCAGCATCAGCGGTCATTTGAAACGCACCGCCTACATGGCGGCCATGGCGGCCCTCTCGGTCATCGTCGCGCTCGCATGGTTCGGTGTGAACTTGCTCGGCACGGGCTTACACTCTTACGGGTTCATAACGGGCGTTGCCGCCGCACTCGGCGCGTTCTGCTTGTTTGAGGCAACACTGATCGGCGGACTTTGGTATCGCATTCATAGAACGGAGCGGAGCGCATGAAAAATCTATTGATCCTGCTCGCGCTGATTGCCCTTGGAATTACCTATACATGGCAGAGCGATTTCTACAGCACACCCGCAGAGCCTGTAATCAGAACCGCGCAAATAGACAAACCCGCACCGGATTTCGAATTTCAGACAATAGGCGGCAAGAAGCACGAACTATCCGATTACAAAGGCAAGGTTGTCGTTTTGAACTTCTGGGCGACATGGTGCGCGCCGTGCTTGATCGAATTCCCGCAAATGCTAGAACTGGCCGCGATGACCGAAGACAACAGCGTATTTCTGTTTATCTCCATCGATGACGACAAACAAAAGATCGAACGCTTTTTAACCAAGCACAAATTGCCCGCCAACGTTGTCGTCGGCTGGGACAAGGATTTTTCTATCTCTCAAAAACTGTTCGGGACCTACAAAATTCCGGAAACATTCATTCTCTCGCCGCAACAGATAATCAGGGAAAAAATTATCGGCGCGGATATCGAATGGAACAGTTCATCAATGAAAGACAAATTAAACGCATTGAACGCGGAATAAATTAGCGCGCGAGATCGATGTAGATACGATAGCGCGGATTGTTTGCATCAGGCGGCAACACACCTTGTTTTATAATCTTGGAAGATTTCGAAAGCGGTATCGCCAATATAAATCCGCCTGCATTTTGCGGCGTGTAATCGACTGACTTTACCAACGACGATTTTATTTTTGTAGAAGAAAGATCGGCTTTCGATGTTCCTTTTGCAAAGGTCACCAGCAGAATATTTTCTGAATCAACGTCTGCCGTGTACGGAATGTTTTCATTTGCCTCAAACACAATACGCGCAGCCTTGTCGTTGTCCGCAATACGCAGATTGCTTAATTCCGCCGTCGACGATGGCGCAGCAACGGGAGCAGGCGCAGCTTGTTGCGCTTGCGGTGCCGGTGCCACGGCAGGTGTCGGAGGCGCAGGTATTGCAGCAGGCGCAGCGTTTACAGGCGGTGCAGGCACCGGTGGTGTAATCGGCATTGGCGGCGTTTGCGGCTGCGATGGATCTTGCGGGAATTCATTCGGGTCTTCTTCCACCATCGCCGCAGGCACAGGCGGAATATCGGCAGGGATTGCTGCGGATGTATCATTGCCGACAAGAACACCAAGTTGATCGACGAGTGTTTGAATTTCGCGCTCGATGGAAATCAATCTATTGATGGACGGGCTGACTGCATCGAAATCATCGCGCAAGGCTTGCACGGCCGCTTCCAAACGCTCGAAACGCTCATCGTCGTTGCTAGCGGCCTGACCAAACAAACGCTGTGTGTTCAATCCTTTTGGCGCGCCTATTTCGCCATTGAAACTTTCATTACCAACACCGGTATTTTGCGCGCCTTGCACATCCACGCTGAGGCCCGCCGTGTTACCGGCCGGTTGCGCAAGTTCGCGCGCCTCTTCGACTGTGAAATTTGTTTTTAGTTTTTCGACGCGCGCGTCACTGTTCGGCGGCGGCGGTGCAGAACTGGTTGGCATGGACGCGTCGCATCCCGCTGTGGCAATGACAATCAGCCACAGAGCAATGCAGAGCAAACTTTTTTCTATAGGCCTCGGAGGCATCACGTATGCTCCTTGACCTTCACCATGACCATGGTGTTTTCCCTAAGATATGTTGTGCCATGTAGACACGAAGGCTCCCCCCTGAATCAAGAGAATCCCTCACGTTAAGGCTACGGAGCGTACAGGGTAAAGTCAAACGGAAATGCTTTAGAATCAAAGTTTTAGAATTGATCGTGGCGTCTATGTCAATTCAGACTTAAGTGCCTGTATTTGAGTCATTTTTTGACTCAGAAGTTGACGGTCACAGGAAAGGTCACACCGTAGGTTGCATCCAAATAAACAATGCCACCGCCCTGCGTCTGCAAGCGGCCGATAATATAGAAAGTATCATCCCCTGACGCATCGGTGAAAAGAACGGCTGGCTCTACCACGAAATTATCCAGAGTAAAGGACGTGCCCGCGCCAACGAGAGGAACACTGGCGGGCAGCGTGACCGTGTAAAACGAATTGGCCGGAAATCCTTGGATGAGGTACTCCCCGCGCGTAGGCGGTTCATGGATATAGACGTTAGAATTGTAATTGAACGCACCGCCGGGAAGAAGGGTCACACGCCCGACCGCGTTGTAGTCGCGAATGGCGATGACGCCGAAATCAAGGTCGGTAACCGGCGTGATCGTTTGTGCAAAGGATGGAATCGCGCAGAGCAGGGATAAAAAAAATCCCACCCCCAAAACACCGCGAAGATATTTCCTATCTTTGCAGGATGATTTCATCAAAGACGCCTTTGTCTCCGAAATCATTCGTGTAACGAACACGGATATTGCCCGCACCTTGCGGCATTTCAGTCAACGGAATAGTTACAGTGCGCTTGGGGGATTCGCTGAAAACATTAAGGTTGCTGCTGATCCCTATCTGTTTTGGCCCACCCGCACCGTCTGAAAAAACTTGGGCGGTGCCCATAACACCCGCTGTACCTGTTCTCGTAACATCGAATTTTAGTGCAGGCTTATTGAATTCGTTCTGGCTCGGCGCCAACAAGGAAACATTCTCTAATTTGGCGGTCGATGTCAGTTTTCCTTTGTGAACCACTACTGGAATGGCAACGGCAAGATTCATCTTGAGGGCCAAGCTGCTGCCTTTAGTGGGCACAGGCTTTCCTTCCGCTTCGGCTTCACTATCATAGGAAACCGCTTTGACATGAAATCTATATTCACCATCCGGCAAATCGGCGGGGCGTTGAATGGACAATCTGATTTTTTGACGGCCATTTGGCGGCAACGTGAATTGCTTTGGTGAAAAACGTACGACTTTTTCAGGATCGAATGCCGGATTGAGCGGCACATCAAGCAATTGATAAGCACCTTTTTCATCTTGCTTGTAAGATAGCAGAGAAATTCTGAGCGTTCCCGTTTTATCACCCAAATTCAAAATTGTAATATCGGCACTTCTGGTGCGATCATCCAGAACCAGCTTCCGCGGAAGTATATCGACGCGCCCGGCATGCGCTTGCTGTGGAACAGTCCCAACGAACGACAAGAACAAAAACAGGGAAACGAGATATTTCATGGGTCTACCTAACAAGGGTGGTTCTGATTGCCCATAGTTTAGGATTTTTTGAGACAAAAGAAAACCCCGCGGTTTTACCCACGGGGCTTTATTATTCATATTTTGTTTAAACGATAATGTTTCCACTGGTTACCAAAGCCGCCTCATCTGTTAGGCCGGTCACATTCCTTAGCTCCACAATTTGAGCCATACTGTAAGTCGTTCCCGTTCCATCCAAGTCGACTTTAAGGACACTGTTTGCTCCGCTTGTTGTGACTTCTATAAAATCAGTAATTAAGTCTGTCAGAGGATCATAGGCACTTAATAAATCTGAAAGATCAATTTTATCATTATCAACAACACTAAAATCATCTATTAGGTCGATATCGTTAAAAGCAGAGACTGTTTCAAAAACAAAAGTATCACTTCCTGCGCCTCCTTCTAACTGATCAAGGCCATCTCCGCCATATACAATATCATCACCAAGATACAACCGAATATAATTATCGTTACTATCACCTATAACTGTGTCACCATAAGAAGATCCAAGAATATTTTCTATACTAACCAAGGTATCAGTACCACCAAGACCATCACTGGCCGTTCCAGTTGCGAGATTAACGATAATTCCCGTTGCTGTATCCGAGAAGTTGACAGTATCTATATCAGCACCGCCATCAAGCAGGTCATTTCCAGCATCCGCTATAAACTGATCATTGCCCGCTTCACCATAAAGCTGATCATCGCTGACGTCATTGATGCTATGTCCCCCCCATATATTATCATGCCCAGCACCTGCATATATATAATCAGCACCTAGCCCACCATTAAAATTACCACTCGCACTGTTGCCAATAATCGTATCGGAATAAGCTGAGCCTACAACGCCTTCTATATTAACGATAGTGTCCGTCCCTCCGTCTCCGTCAGAGGCTGTTCCTAAAGCTAGGTTTACAACGACACCGGAACTGGCGGTTTCATAACGAACGGCATCTGTACCGGCTCCACCATCAAGGTAATCATTCCCGATATCGCCCGACAAATAATCCGTGTTATCTCCGCCATAGAGATAATCGTCACCATTTCCACCCCATAGTTGATCATTATTGGCCTCACCATAAAGTGTGTCATTGCCATCTTGGCCATAAACTTTGTCATTACCCGCACCTCCATAAACAGTGTCGTTTCCGCTATCGGCCCAAATGGTATCATTACCGCCCAGTCCCGAAATTGTGTCTGCTGCTGATGTGCCATATAAAGTTTCTGCGCTGTTCGTTCCATTAATAACGGCCATTTTAGTCCTCCAAAGGGTTTATGATTTTCAATGTAATGTTTAACAGTCACGACAAAAACGCCGGATACTCGGGAAGAACTAAAAATTTACACGGAAAAATTTAATTAAACAGACTTGATAAAAATATTTTATCCCTCTATGCTTATGGACGCCTATAAAGATAAGTTCATAATATCAATCGAACCGCCAATAAAAAAACCCCGCTTTCGCGGGGTTTTAAATTTGAATTATTTACTAGTAGGACGCTACGACGTCGAAGGATCCTAGATAAGTACCATCAGCATAAGTCGCAACAGTTGTTTGCGTGCGGATCTCTGCTCCAATGTTCAACGTGTCAGTGGCGCCTGATGCAGAGAACGGATACGAGAAAGATACGTTAACCGCCTGAGCCGTGACTGGACCCGCGTTGTACGCCGTTTCCCAGCCTGTCAGGAAGAATGCGTTACCACCGAAGATCGGGTTAACGACGTTGTTGATGGTATAGTTGATGTTTGCACCAGCGGCACCGTCTTCAATCGTAATTTGCGCACGGCTAGCGGTTGCGTTATCAATCACCGCAAATACGGCAGGCGCGCCGGTCGTTGATGTGGCCAGAGCACCGGTGATGGCATCAATCGATATCGTTGCAACATCCGTTGCATCGGAAATCGCGGCCACAGTACCAAAATCCAGAGGATCTACTTCGGTTATGGTCAACGCGTTTTGAACAACGACGGTTGCAGTAATTGGTTCAGTTTGCGCTGTGGCAATCCCCGGCACAAACGCCATGAATCCCAACAATGCGGCAAGCATCAAAGGTTGTTTAAAGTTAATTTTCATAAGACAGTCTCCTGTTATCATTCCTAGATAAATACGATTTGTGCTTCCTGCTACCCGAACGGGTTATCGTTTGTTCATGGTACAAGATAATTTTATAAAAAAAA
>CAYYPX010000024.1:0-16720 GCA_964473655.1 uncultured Micavibrio sp. | reverse complement strand
TCCATGTATGAAGGTCGTCTGAAATCCAACTAACCGTTAGAACGGGGAACAATTTTGGTCGATGTTGCGAGCATCAAGGGAAAGTTACAGGGTTTGATCCCTTCCTTTGGCGCGAAATCGCCGGATGATGCTCCTGTGACTCCCCCATTTAAGAAAGCTTTGATCGAAGGCACTATTGCCGGTGCAGTTATTATGGTTGTCCTGCTCGGATGGATGATGTTACGGGCTAGTGATACAGCCGAAAAACTGCAGCCGCTCATACCTGTGAAAACCGCATCGATTGAAAAACCTGAAAAGCCGGTTTCGAAGCCTGATCCGAATTCTCCTTCACAGAAAGCCTTAGGGAATGCAAAAAATATAAACGCACTACCACAAGCACCTATCGAGGGATTGTTTGAAACGGTGGATGGGCGCACCTTGCCAAAATCCCGTTTCGAAGATGATTTGACGCCCTTCGAAGCCTACAAAAAGCCATTCAAGGCAACGGGGCAATCGCTCGTTTCGATCGTTGTGGTTGATTACGGCTTGTCCGAAACCATTTCCCAATCGCTGCTCGACAATATGCCGGCCGATATTTCTTTCGTGATGAATCCCTATACGGGTGATCCGGCAAGATGGGCGTCGGCTGCGCGCGCGTATGGGCATGAGTTCTGGATTTCCCTGCCCATGCAAACCAAAGACACCGCGCCAAGCGATGTAGGGCCGGATGCGTTGGTGCTGAACGGCGGACTTCCTGAAAACAAAGCGCGTCTTCAGGCTGTGATGGGTGTTGCAAGCGGATATGCAGGACTAGTCTCTGAAAAGGACCATATTTTCAAACCGGATGATATCGATGTCGCGCCGAGCGCGCAGCAGATATTCGGACGCGGCCTTGCGTTTGCCGAGAGCAATCCAGATATACCTGCCTTTGGTCTTTCCTATGCCATGCAGGAAGGTTCCCCGTACGTTCAAAATAATTTCTGGCTGGATGGTGATCTTCGACCTGAAACGATAGATCGCTTACTTCAGATGCTGGAAATTCAGGCTGTGCGCAAGGGTAAGGTTGTGGCATTCATGCACCCCTATCCTATCGTTGTGAACAAGGTGCAGGATTGGGCTCGTACGCTTGAGGCCAAGAACATCCAGATGGCCCCGCTTTCTGCCATGGTGCAGTAAAATGCCTTCGCTTCCCTACAGGCCCTGTGTCGGTCTTTGCATTTTCAATTCTGCTGGAAAAGTATTCGTTGGTGAACGTCTTGATGGTATCGGTGCATGGCAAATGCCGCAAGGTGGTATTGATGAAGGTGAAGATGTTGAGCGTGCCGCTCTTCGTGAGATGAAAGAAGAGATCGGCACGGATAAAGCAAAAATCATCCGTATTCATGGTAAAACGCTGCGCTACGAAATTCCTGCCGAAGTAAGGCAAAGAATTTCATGGGGTAATCAATTCATCGGACAGGAGCAAATATGGGTTGCTGTCCAGTTCACAGGCGAAGAATCCGATATCAAGCTTGATGCATGGGAGCATCCGGAATTCAGACGATATCAATGGGTAGACTTGCAACAAGTGCCTGAGTTGATCGTGCCCTTTAAAATCGAAACCTATCGAGAAGTTGTCAGGGCTTTTGCTGACATAAAAATAACCCCGCAATAGCGGGGATATTCTTTATTGATTAAGTGGCGACCATGCTGGGTCTGAACCATCACGTGGGATTGGGAGCATACGCTCATTGTATCCAGTAATGTCGATTGTGTAGACCTTCGATCCGCCCTTTGATTCCTTGAAGTATGTTATGACGCGGCCATTCGGAGACCAGCTTGGGCCTTCAACGTGGAAGGCTTGCGTAATCAAACGCTCACCGGAACCATCGGGGCGAATAACACCCAGATAGAATTGTCCGCCGCTCATCTTGATGAAGGCGATCAAATCACCGCGTGGTGACCAGACTGGGTTCGCGTAGCGGCCATTACCGAACGTAATGCGCTTTGCATTGCCGCCATTGGCGTCCATCACGTAAATCTGCTGCGTACCACCACGGTCAGATTCAAAAGCAATCTGGCGTCCATCCGGTGAGTATGTTGGTGCGGTGTCGATACCGGCAGCATCCGTCAATTTACGAGATTTGCGGGAGCGCAGATCCATTTCATAAATGTCGGTGTTGCCTGCAGACGCCATCGACATCACGATTTTGTTTCCATCCGGCGCAAAGCGAGGTGCGAATGTCATGCCCGGGAAATCGCCTAGAACTTCCTGACGGCCTGAATCGATGTTGTATAGATAAACACGAGGTTTGCCGCCTTTATAGGACATATAGGTGATTTCCTGCGCTGTTGGAGAGAAGCGCGGCGTTAGAACCAGCGTGCCCTCTTCGGTCAGATAGCGGTGGTTTGCGCCGTCCTGATCCATGATGGCCAGACGTTTGATGCGGTTCGTAGCGACGCCGCTTTCGGCAACATAGACAATACGGGAGTCAAAATATCCCTCTTCGCCGGTTACGCGTTTATACACTTCATCTGAAATTATGTGTGCGATGCGGCGCCAGTTTTGTGGCGTCGTCATGTAGGCCATGCCGGAAATTTGTTTCTGGCTAAATACATCCCACAAACGGAATTCAACGCGTGTGCGTCCATCCGGTGCTTGCGTTACTGATCCGGAAACCAGAACTTGTGAATTAATCGCGCGCCATTCTGCAAAGCGAGGTCCATCTTTTTGCAAAGAATTAGGGTCCTGAATGAAGGCACCGGCACCCAATGGTTTGAACAAGCCGGAGCCTTTCAGGTTGTTTGTGATGATGTCAGGAATTTCTTTTGCGAATTGATTGAATTCCGCACGCTCTGCATAAAAAGGGCTGATCGCGATCGGCACAGGTTCGATCTTACCTTTGCTGACATCTACGCGAAGCTGAGCTTGCGCCGGTAAGGCAACAAACAGGGCGATCAAAACAATAAAGAGCGAGTAAATTCTGGTCATAAGTGATTCCTTAATTTGTCAGAGCATATCTGTCTTTGTGGGGCGATTACAGCATTTCCTTTGGATCAAACACCAAAATCATGTCTTTCCAAGCATCATATTTACCGGCGGGTAATTCGAGGATTTCACACTGTGGAGAGTGTATGGCGCGTAAAGCCGAATCTGCTGCCGCCCGGAAATAGCTGTCTTGGCCATATCTCCATTGATCGACGACCGTCGCGCTCAATACGCGCTTTTCCGGAGATACTGTTGTACGAAGTTCTACAACGATATCTTCGGCGTAACGGGCTCCGGCCTGAATGCTCCAGCAATTTTTCAATTGCCGTTGCAAAGCGGCATATTCATCTTCGGTCAGTTGCGTGCCCTGCTCAATATTCGGCGATGGCGTTGCCGATGCTTCTTTGCTTTCAGGCAATTCTTCTTCCACAGGTTGCGGAGCATCCTGCAAATTTTTCAAAAGCTTGGTGAAGTCCTGCGATGTATCTGGCTCAACCGCTTTTTCCTCTGCCTGTTCAGGCTCAGGTGGTTTTTTCTCTTCCGGTTTCGGAGCTTCTTTCACCTTTTCCAGAGCGGCTTCATCCGGCGGTGGCGGCGCGACGGGCTTTGCTTTTGGCTTTGGTTTTTCTACGGCTTTAGGTTTTGGTGGTTCTGGTGGCTTCACCTCTTCCACTTTCGGTGGTAGTGGTTTTGCATCTTTGGGTTTGGTCTTCTCTTCTTCCTCGGGTTTAGGCGGTGCTTCGACCGGTTTACGGTTTGTGGTTGCCATCTCTGCAACGGGAAGAATTTCGACAGATATTGCCGACATCAAAGGTTTTGGGTCGCTCTTAAGATAAGGCAGCCCCGTAATCGCGACGATAACCAAACCAATGTGAAAAAACGCCGATATAATCAGCGGTGTTTTCATGCCTTCTGGAACTTCATTCCATTTATCTTTGAGTGCTTTGGCAGCCATGGTCGAATCTTCTACTTGCGTTTTATGGCCAATTTATGGAGCGGCTTCGGATATCAATGCCACCTTATTAAAGCCTGCACCGTTGATGGTGCCCAAAACAGACATAATTTTTCCGTAATCTATGCCTTTATCGCCGCGGATATAAATACGGCGGTCAGGATTGTCTTCGGTCATGGTCGTCAGGATCGTTACGATGCGGGATTCGTCTACCTCTGTTTCGCCGACAAAGATTTTGCCATCACTGGTAATCGATACTTCGAGTGGCTTGTTGTCTTCATCGCTAATGGCTTTCGCTTTGGAGTTCGGTAGGTCAATTGGTACACCTGCTGTGAGCAACGGTGCTGCCACCATGAAGATGATCAGCAGAACGAGCATGACATCGACCATCGGCGTGACGTTGATCTCCGCCATGGGCCTGTGGCTTCTTCTTCCGCGGCCTCCTCCGCCTCTTCCTACTGACATACCCATATTAGGCTACCTTTTTGGCAGAGGACGTTTTGCCGTTATCCGATTCAAGGTGGCGCGAAAGGATCGCAGAAAATTCTGTAACGAATGCATCGAGGCGGCCCGCATATCTGTCCAGCTTGCTGGAGTAGCCGTTGTAGGCCACAACAGCCGGAATAGCGGCAACCAGACCAAGGGCTGTTACGAACAAGGCTTCGGAAATACCCGGAGCAACGACCGCTAAAGATGTGTTGTTGGAATGCGCGATGGAGGTAAAGGAATTCATGATCCCCCAGACCGTTCCGAACAAGCCGATAAACGGGGCGGTTGAACCAACGGTGGCCAAGAATGTCATGCCACGCTCAAGGCGGACCATTTCGCGGGAAATTGCGACGGACATCGCGCGTTCAACACGTTGACGCAGAGAGGCCTGCAACTGTTCACGGTCTGGCACGCCACCGGAAACCGTATTTTGCCATTCTTCCATACCGGCTGAAAAGGTTTTCAACAGAGGATCATGTGGGCTTTTCTTAATGCGTTGGTAGAGCTTATCGAGAGGCTCACCCGACCAGAAAGCGTCTTCGAATTTGTTGGCGCGGCGGTTCAATTTTCCGATCGTCGCTTTCTTTTCGAAAATGATGGCCCATGACCAGACCGAGGCAAAAACCAGAATCAGTGCGACGCATTTGACGATGATATCGGCATGCATGAACAGTGCGATGATGCTCATATCGCCATTAAAAGACTGGCCGATCGCGGTTCCGTCAACCGCTGGTGCTGGGGCTGCGTTCATATCGGGTAACTACTCCTGTAATTTTTGTCTAACCATATCGGGGATCCGCACGGGGCGGGCATTTCCGTCGATACAGACGATTGTGACTGTCATGGAGAAAAGCACAGAATCTTGGCAAAAAATAGACTGATTCAGGATAAAAGAGCTGTTTTTCAGCTCTTTCAGAGTGCTTTCCACCCTCAAAAGTTGGTCTAATTTGGCAGGTTTGAAATAATCGGCCTCAAGGTGACGAACCACGAAAAGAACACCTGTGTCTTCGAATATAGTAGAAGATTGTAATCCTATATCGCGCAGGTATTCGGAACGTCCCCGTTCGCACCAATTGATATATTGGGCGTGATACATAATGCCGCCAGCATCGGTGTCTTCGTAATAAACGCGGTATTCATAGGTGTGAGTCTTCATGCTCGACAATGTAGAGGGTTATTTGTCCTCGAACAACTCATCCGACAGCGGTTTTTTTGGTGTCAGGCCGAAATATTGATATCCTTTGGCGGAGATCACGCGCCCGCGTGGGGTGCGCTGTACAAATCCTTGCTGGAGCAAATATGGCTCGACCACATCTTCGACGACATCGCGTTGCTCCGATAGTACTGCCGCGATGGTTTCAATTCCCACTGGCCCGCCGTTGTAGTTTTCGATGATGCAGTTCAAGTAGCGGCGGTCCATGCCATCCAGTCCCGAAGCGTCCACGTCCAAACGAGACAAAGCGGCATCAGCCTGTTTTGCGTTGATGGTTTTGTTTCCATCCACGGCGGCGAAATCGCGCACGCGGCGGGTCAGTCGTCCGGCAATACGTGGGGTACCACGTGACCGTTTTGCAATTTCCATTGCGCCATCGGTTGATAATTCCATGTCCATAATGCGTGCGGAGCGTGCTACTATTTTTGAAAGCTCTTCATGCGTGTAAAATTCCAATCGCAATGGAATACCAAAACGATCACGCAGCGGATTGGTCAAAAGGCCTGAGCGTGTTGTCGCGCCCACAAGCGTGAATGGTTGCAAGTCAATCTGTACCGATCTTGCCGCTGGCCCCTCGCCGATAATCAAATCGAGCTTGCGGTCTTCCATAGCTGGATAAAGAATTTCTTCAACGGCGGGATTGAGGCGGTGAATTTCATCGATGAACAAAACATCGTTCGGCTGCAAGTTTGTCAAGATCGCCGCGAGGTCCCCTGCGCGCGCAATGACTGGGCCAGATGTGGCTCTAAAACCAACGCCGAGTTCTTTTGCAATTATTTGCGCGAGTGTCGTTTTGCCTAACCCCGGTGGGCCAAAAAGCAATACATGATCCATCGCATCGCCGCGTGATTTTGAGGCTTCGATAAAAACTTTTAGATTTTCGCGAACTGCTTTCTGGCCTGTAAAGTCGGATAATTTATCTGGGCGAAGCGGATTTTCTTCGAATTTTTCGCCGTCATTTAATTCGCGTTTCAGGGCTGGGTTGGTCATGCACTCAACTCCTTCAACGCAAGGCGAATAATGTCGGACAAGGAATTGTCATTCGATTTTTGTTTGGCAGACAAGACTGCCTGAAACGCATCGGACTTTGCGTAGCCTAAATTGACGAGTGCGGAAACAGCGTCGTTATCGATGGTTGCTTCTGCTGGTGCAGCCTTGTGGTTTGCTTGAACATTCTTTTGCGGTAGTGCGGCGGATAAATCCATCTTACTGGCTTTGTCTTTTAGTTCAGTGACAATACGCACGGCCAATTTTGGGCCGACGCCATCGGCGGCTTGAATAGCGGCTTTATCTCCCGAAGCAATCGCAAATCCCAAACGCTCCGGCGGGCAAGCGCCGAGGATAGACATTCCGACGCGAGCACCAACTCCTTGCACGCTTGTTAACAAACGAAACCATTGTTGCTCCAGCGCGTCTTTGAATCCGTACAAATTAATCGCATCTTCACGTACATGCGTGTCGATAAGCAACGATGCTGTGTCGCCTGTTTGGCCAGCGGTTTGCAATGTGCGCGTCGAGCAATGGACCAAATATCCAACGCCAGAAACATCGAGTAGAATGTAATCCGTTCCAAAAGAATCAATAATTCCTGAGAGTTTTCCGATCATCGTGCGGCCCCCGCCATGATGCCGCCCATGATATTGCGGGTTGTTGAATGGTGTGAATGACAGATGGCAATTGCGAGGGCGTCCGCTTGATCAGCGCCGTTTGCTTGTGATCCCGGAAGCAATGTTTTTATCATCATGCCAATTTGATCTTTCGTCGCATGGCCATTGCCGACCACAGATTTTTTGACGAGGTTTGCTGGATATTCATGCACGCGCATTCCCATTTTTGCCGCGCTGACCATCGCCGCACCGCGGGCGCAGCCAAGTTTCAAAGCAGAGGCTGCATTATTGTTCATGAAGGTTTCTTCGATGGCGGCCTCTACAGGCTCCCATCCCTTGAAAACTTCTTCCAGACCATGATGAATTTGGAGCAACCGTTCGGCAAGGCTTAGGCCAGCATCAGTTTTGATTAGGCCGCAGGCGATATAGCGCAGACGATTGTCCACCGCCTCTATAATACCCCAGCCTGTTTTCTGTAAACCCGGATCGATTCCAAGAATTCTCATAAGCAAAACGGTAACACGGGAAGAACAAAAAGGAAACGGGCTATCGACAATTATGCCATTAAACGTTCCATAATGTCGTCCGACACCTCGAAATTGGTGTATACAGTTTGGACGTCGTCGTAGTCTTCCAACATATCGATCAACTTGAGAATGGTCTTGGCCGTTTCCTCATCGACGCTGGCGTTGACGTTTGGACGCCACACAAACCCAGACTTCGATGGTTCGCCATATTTTTCAATCAGTGCGTCGCGCACTTGCGCAAGGTCTTCAAGCTTGCAAGTAATCTCATGCGTTTCAGCGGTGCTTTCGACGTTATCTGCCCCTGCCTCTACGCCCGCTTCGAACATTTGATCTGCAGATGCTTTATTCGCCGGATAAATAATTTCACCGACATGATCGAACATAAAGGATACTGAATTTGTCTCACCCAGTGATCCGCCGAGTTTGGAAAAATATGATCTTACTTCTGCCACCGTGCGTGTGCCGTTGTCGGTCAGGGCTTCGACAATAAATGCAACGCCGCCCGGACCATATCCTTCGTAGCGAATGTTTTTATAGCTGTCGGTGTTGCCCGCACCCAAAGCGGAGTCGATAGCGCGTTTAATACGGTCATTTGGCATATTTTCGGCGCGGCCAGCCATGATGGCGGCGCGAAGGCGTGGATTGGTAGATGGGTCAGGCCCGCTTTGTTTCGTCGCGACGATAATTTCGCGCCCGATCTTGGTGAAGATTTTTGCACGCTTCGCGTCTTGTGCGCCTTTGCGGTGCTGAATGTTTTTAAACTTTGAATGTCCTGCCATGGTTAACTCCTGATGGATGACAGTTTTTACAATATCGGTACTTGGTTGCGCAAGCGCGGACCGATGATTATTGGCTCAATCCTTGTGCAGAGCCCCTTGGCATTGGTTTCTATGAATGTTCCGCAGAATGTGGCTTCGCCGTCCGCCGGAACCATACGCTCCGACGGTGTTTTCTTCACAAAACGATGAACGGAAATATCTTTGCGCACACCAATCACGGAATCGAAATCGCCGGTCATGCCCGCATCGCTTTGGAATCCCGTGCCTGCGGGGAAGATTTGTGAGTCCGCGGTTGGCATATGTGTGTGCGTTCCAACGACCGCACTAACGCGTCCGTCAAAATAATGGGCAAATGCCATTTTTTCCGATGTTGCTTCGCCGTGCAGATCGACAAAGATGGCATCGACATTGCGACCCAATTGATAATCTTTCAAAACTTCATCGACGCCTGTGAACGGGCAATCCAGATTTTCCATGAACAACCTGCACAGCGCGTGGACGATCAATATTTTTTGGCCTTCGGCGGTTGTGAAAAGATATGAACCGTTGCCGATTGTTCCTTTAGGGAAGTTTACGGCCCGCAAAAGTTTTGGATCACGCGTGATGTATGGAATGATTTCGCGTTGATCCCAGACATGGTTGCCAGTGGTAATGCAATCTGCACCGTATTCATAAAGCTCTTTGCAAATGACTTCGGTAACGCCAAAACCATGTGCGGCGTTATCAGCATCAACAATGACTGCATCCGCTTTCAAATCTTTCTTGAGCTTAGGCAAGTGTTTGGCAACCGCATCACGGCCTCCGCGCCCCATGACATCGCCTACAAACAAAATCCGCATTTAATAATGATCTTTCTAGCTTCGAAAATCGTGAACGCCTGCGGGCGTGATGACCATATCGAGCCTCTGGTCATGCTCTTCGATTGGTAGATTAAATAGCACGGCCTGCGCGGCGTAGCCAACCCCTATCGCCAATATATTGCGCTTGGCGCGGAGTGCCTCAAGCGTGGCATCGTAATATCCACCGCCTCGCCCAAGTCTGTTTCCTTTGCGATCAAACGCCAGTAGCGGCACTAAGACTATGTTCGGTTCAATCACGTCTAAAACCGGCGGCACGAATGTTCCATGTCCTGCTTTGACAAGATCGCTTTTGCCGTCCCATTTTGAAAACTGCATGACGCGGCTTTCATTGTTTGTCACGGGCAAAGCAATGGTGACGCCCTTCTTCAACAAATCGTCGATAATGTAGCGCACATCGAATTCTTTACCGATGGGCCAGTAGGCCGCAACGATTTGTCCTGCCTTGATGGAAATTGCTGTTTCTAAAACGCTGGAAGCGGCTTCGATGTCCTCGTCTTCCGGACGGATACGATCGCGGTGGAGCAAGGCTTGTTCGCGCAATGGGATTTTAGGATCGGACATAGTAAAAGCTTAACCTATTCACGCAAAACGACAATCTGATCTTTTGTTGACTTATGAAAACGTTATGCTAAGAATTTGTACATGAATATAAAAAGCGATCACGCCATCATTTGTGCATTTGTTTTGGTTGCAGGCACTGCAACATACGCCGCATTTGATAAGCGTATTAATCAAGGCATCGAATATCTTACAAACAACGGTTTTACCGACATTAATGAAGACACGAGCGAGCCTACCCAGCCTTGCGCCGAGGCTTCGTATTCGAAGGATTACGTTGCCATGAAAGATGGGGAGCAAAAGCGCATTACCGTGTGCTTCGACAGCATCAATGGCGCGTATACATACAAAATTTAAAAGAAATAAGTGCCGCGAGTACCGTGTCCAAAACGGAATTCACATTGTGGCCCTGTAAAACAGGTGGGTCCCAAAATAACCGGACCAAGATCCGGTCAGCGTCAGGTCCCTAATGAGAATCATTATCGGCCTCTGGAATTAAGTTGGATTCACGAGTACCGCAGCTAACTTATCATACCATACTGATATGGGATTGTGGTCCGCTGGGTCAAATAAATTTGGCCGAATCGTTAAAATATTAGAGTTTCTGCAGGTTTCCGGCGATCTGGTCGATACGGGCGGCCAGAAGGTCGATGGCGGAAACTATCGCCTCTTCCTCTTCATCGCTCATACGGACGCCGACAGCGGCCTGTTGATGGGCAACCGGAACGCCTTGCGCCTTCATGTCGGCGATTTCATCGGCCAAAATGATGGATGTTAAAACCAGAAGATGGGATTCATTCGAGGCTGCACCCGCGCGGGCGATTTCACGAAGTCTCGCGTCGACATAGCGAGCCAGTTCCTGAACCCGTTTTTCCTGACCGTCATCACAAGCGATGCCGTAGTTGCGTCCATTGATGGTGATGCTTATTTCCGCCATATCAGCCCCGCCCTTCTTTCAGGATTTCTTCCACCTGATTGATTGCATGATCCAGTCTCGTCGCCAGCATTTTGACGTTGGCGGCATTCATTTGCGCCGCTTGTGCCGGAACGGCACCCAATGCGCTGAAAAGGTCGTTTTGCGGGCCGCTAGCTTTTTTAACCGGTGCGGGTACAGCTTTCTTCGCTTCGATCGCCGTTTCCAATTTGGCGACGGCGGAATTCAGTTTACCTAAGGATTTCTGGATGGCTGCGCTCACGGCGGTCCCTTTTTTATGTTGTCCGATAAACGGTTATGTTCGAAAGATAACTTCATTTATGACGTTCTATCGAAAGCGGTCAAGCTTGAGTCCGCAGTTTTCCCGCGTTTTTTTACCAAAGTCAGGTTGACCCGCCCGAGCCGCCTTGGCATTGTACGGCAACATTCACCTTTTCAAGGATTTTAGATGACACAGGCCGCTGCAAAAGCCACCGAAAGCACCCTTACGCAACCTCAACTGGCCGGCATGGCAAACGCCATCCGCTTTCTTGCCATGGATGCGGTGAAAAAGGCGAACTCCGGACACACGGGCATGCCGATGGGTATGGCCGATATTGCCACCGTCCTCTATTCCAAATTTCTGAAATTCGATCCAACCAACCCTACTTGGGCGGATCGTGATCGTCTGATCGTTTCCAACGGCCATGGCTCTATGCTGCTGTACGCGCTCGCCTACCTGACTGGTTACAAAGATATGACGATCGAGGAAATCAAAAATTTCCGCCAACTTCATTCCAAAACGCCGGGACATCCGGAGATCGATGTTTCTATCGGTGTTGAAACAACAACCGGTCCTCTTGGCCAAGGTATTTCCAACTCGGTCGGTTTTGCGATTGCGGAACGTATTCTGAATGCGCGCTTTGGTGAAGATCTTGTAAGTCATTACACCTATGTGTTCACGGGCGATGGCTGTTTGATGGAAGGCGTCAGCCACGAAGCTTGTTCTTTGGCTGGTCACTTGCAACTTTCCAAGCTGATTGTTTTCTATGACGACAACAACGTTACAATTGATGGGAAGCTTGACCTCACCTATTCCGACAACGCCGCCAAACGTTTCGAAGCCTACGGATGGGATGTGCAGACGATTGATGGTCATGACGCGGATGCGATTGAAAAAGCGATTATCCATGCTCAAAAAGCAAAAGCCCCAAGCATTATCTGCTGTAAAACCAAAATCGGTTTTGGCGCGCCAACATTGGAAGCGCAGCCAAGCGCGCATGGTGCGATTACGAATGATGATGAAATCGCCGGTACACGCAAAAACCTGTCTTGGGCGCACGCACCGTTTGAAGTTCCCGCTGATATTCTAGATCAATGGCGTGCCATCGGTACGAAAGGTGCGAAAGACTCCGCTGATTGGCAAAAGCGTTTGAATGCCTCTGCTAAGAAAGCCGAATTCGAAGCGCAATTAAAGGCTGATCTTTCTTCTTTGAAAAATATTACCGCCCAACTCAAAAAAGACTTCGCCGAAAAGAAACCGAAACTGGCGACACGTCAAACATCTGGCGAGTGCTTGGAAAAATTGATCCCCGCTTTCCCGCAAATGGTTGGCGGTTCTGCCGATTTGACAGGTTCGAACAATACTAAAACGAAAGCTTCTAAAGTCATTACAAAGGCAGACTATAGCGGTAATTATATCAACTATGGTGTACGCGAGCACGCAATGGCGGCAATCATGAATGGCCTCGCCCTTCATGGCGGCATCATTCCGTATGCTGGAACGTTCATGCAGTTCGCAGATTATTCCCGCCCATCCATTCGTCTTGGGGCATTGATGAAGCAACGTGTCGTCCACGTAATGACGCATGACTCGATTGGCCTAGGTGAAGATGGCCCAACGCACCAGCCGGTCGAACATCTGGCGGCCCTTCGTGCGATTCCGAATTTATATCTTTACCGTCCATGTGATGGAATCGAGACAGCCGAGTGTTGGGAGCTTGCTTTGCAACACAAACAGTCTCCCGCAGTTTTATCTCTCACCCGTCAGGCGGTTGCCGCGGTTCGTGAAGATTCAGTAGACAACAAATGCGCCAAGGGTGCCTACATCTTGAAAGACTCTAAAGGTGCGCCAAAAGTAACGATCTTCGCTTCTGGTTCCGAAGTTGAAATTGCTCTCGCCGCCGCTGAAAAGCTTGGTGATACAACGCGTGTTGTGTCCGTCCCTTGTACGGAGATCTTTTTCGAGCAGGACAAGAAATATCAGGACGAACTGTGCGGAAATGACTCCCTGAAAATCGCTGTGGAAGCGGCTGTTCGTCAGGGCTGGGATTCCATCATCGGCCGTGACGGTATCTTTATCGGCATGAAGTCATTCGGAGATTCTGCACCAGCCGGTACGCTCTATAAACATTTCGGCATTACCGCCGAAGCGGTTGTCGAAGCAGCACAGAAAAATAGCTGATAATCAGAAATTGAAGCTGTAACCGATGGTAGCTTTCAGTGTTGCATCTGGTGCTGCCTCGGAAACTCCGGCAAGAACGCCGACCTGATATTTCACTTTATCGAATGCTGTGCCGTAGAGCACAGGACCTGCCATGTGGTTCTGATCGTCGAAATCTTCTTCGAAATCACCAAAATCACTATACCATTCGCCGCCAAGTGAAAGATTGTCCGTCAAGGGATAGGATAAGCCATAGGCAAATCCGTAGGACCACTCATCGGATGAGTCCTCACCCACTTCTGTACCCGCCTCTAAATTCAACAAATGGTTTAATTTACCGGTTTGTTTCCCAAGCAAGATTTTGGTGCCTATTTCATCCGTGCCGCCATTCAACGAACGGGCATAATCCAGACGTAGACCCAGATCGACGAAATATTCACCTTTGGGTAGAATCTGGAATTTGTTCTCAATGTCGAAATCGCTGAATGTTCCTGCGTTGTCGTCCCGCGTATCTACGCTTAGCTTCATTTCATAGAAGTTTGTAAAACCATAAGCGAACTGGTTGCGTGTTTTGAAAACATCTTGCTTGTCGTTATCGGTTTCCAGCCCGCCGCGCCACTCAACCGTGGCTCTGCCTTCCGTTACATAAGGGCTGGTGATGGTTTTGGTCGCAAATGCCTCGCCCGAAGATAGAAGAAAAACTGCTGTAGATAATAGAGCGATATTTTTCAGAATCATGTCTTGCCTTTTCTTAATTCGGTTGCAGGATAGCCTGTCCTTCTTTAAAACTCCAACCACGAAAACGTTTAAAAATTAGAGGGAATTCCCATGGCAGTAAAAGTAGCAATCAATGGTTTCGGCCGTATCGGTCGCCTTGTCGCCCGCGCATTGTATGAATCAAAACGCACGGATATCGAACTGGTCGCGATCAACGATTTGGCGACGCTCGAAGGCAACAAAATTCTGCTCAAATATGACTCCGTCCATGGGCCTTTCCCATTTCCAGTTGAAGTCAAAGATGACAAGACATTGGTTATCAACGGTAAGCCTGTTGTTGTGACTCAAGAAAAAGACCCGACGAAACTTCCTTGGGGTGATCTGGGTATCGACATCGTGTTCGAATGTACAGGTATCTTCACGAAACGGGACAAGGCCGCCATGCACCTCCAAGCCGGTGCAAAGAAGGTTCTCATTTCCGCACCTGCCGAAGAAGAAGACATCACTGTCGTTTACGGTGTGAACTCTGAGAAGCTCAAAGCCGAGCACACAGTTGTTTCCAATGCGTCTTGCACGACGAACTGCCTTGCTCCTGTGGCGAAAGTCCTGCACGAAGCCATCGGGATCGAGAGCGGATTTATGACGACAATCCACTCCTACACCGGCGACCAGAACACGGTAGATACGTTCCACAAAGACCTGCACCGCGCTCGCGCGGCGGCTTTGAATATCATCCCGACATCGACTGGCGCGGCAAAAGCCGTTGGCAAAGTATTGCCGGAACTGAAAGGCAAGCTAGATGGCGTTTCCCTTCGCGTTCCAACCCCAAACGTTTCCGTGGTTGACTTGAAATTCATCGCCTCCCGTGAAACAACAGCGGATGAGGTTAATGCCGCGATCAAGAAAGCACTCGGCGATATGACGAATATTCTGGACGCATACAATGAGCCTCTGGTTTCGACAGACTTTAACCACAACATCCATTCTTCGATCTTCTCTTACGAAGGCACAAAAGTTGTTGATGGCAAGCTGGTCCGTATCATGACGTGGTACGACAATGAATGGGGCTTTTCGAACCGTATGCTAGACACGGCCGCCAAAATGCACGCTGTTGGCTATGGCGCAAACAGCAAAGCCGCTTAATTTTAAAGGATATATCTGATGTCTAAGTTAAAACCCGGTGTTGTCTGGGGTGATGATTACCAAACACTGCTCAAGGCTTGTAAGGAAGGCCAATACGCCCTTCCGGCCGTGAATGTGATCGGCACGAACAGCATCAACGCCGTTCTGGAATCCGCTGCTAAAAACAAATCCGATGTCATCATCCAGCTATCGAATGGCGGCGCGGAATTCTACGCGGGCAAAGGATTTCCAGACAGTTTCCAAGCTAAGGTTCTGGGCGCCGTTTCTGCAGCCATGCATGTCCATGCTATGGCCGAACATTACGGCGTATGTGTTGTGCTTCACACCGACCATGCAAACAAGAAATTATTGCCATGGGTCGATGCCATGATCGATTACGGTACCGAGTTTTATAAGAAGCGCGGTTTCCCGCTTTTCTCCTCGCACATGGTTGATCTTTCGGAAGAGCCTATTGAAGAAAACCTGCATGAATGTGCTCGTATTCTTAAGCGCATGGTTCCGCTCGGTATGTCGATCGAGATCGAATTGGGCGTAACGGGCGGGGAAGAAGATGGCGTTGGTTCTGACGATATCGACAATGCAAAACTCTATACACAGCCGGAAGATGTTTTGCGCGCCTATGAGGTTCTGGCCCCTATCGGTCATTTCTCGACAGCAGCATCGTTCGGCAACGTTCACGGCGTTTATTCTCCGGGGAATGTGAAACTTCGTCCTGACATCCTGAAAAATTCCCAAGACCTCGTGCAAAAGGCCAAGGGTTTGAGTAAGAACCCGCTCGACCTCGTCTTCCATGGCGGCTCAGGTTCGGAAAAAGACAAGATCGAAGAATCTTTGGGTTACGGCGTGTTCAAAATGAACATCGATACGGACACGCAGTTCGCCTTTGCTGAATCCATTGGTAATTATGTGGCGGCCAACGAAAAGGCGTTTGCATACCAGATCGATCCGGACGACGGCAAGCCATACAAAAAGCAGTATGACCCCCGTGTCTGGCTGCGGGAGGGCGAAAAGGGCCTCGTGAAGCGTATGGATGAAGCGTATAAGGATCTGAAATCTGCTGGGAAGTCCTTGGCGGCCTAATTATTCTATTTTATGATCTCCCCAGTCCAACCGCTGGGGAGGTTTTTTATGGAACCAATTATTCCAATCGTCTTTGCCGTTCTGGCGATTATCGTCGTCATCAAGGGTGTAAAAACCGTTCCACAAGGTATGGAATACACGATCGAGCGTTTCGGCAAATATACCCATACACTTTCGCCGGGGTTAAATTTCATTGTTCCGGTTGTCGATACTGTTGGTGCCAAGATCAATATGATGGAAACTGTACTCGATGTTCCATCGCAAGAAGTCATCACGAAAGACAACGCACTCGTCAAAGTTGACGGCGTTGTCTTCTATCAGGTTCTTGTTGCCGCCAAAGCCGCTTATGAAGTGCGCAATCTGGAGCTATCTATTCTGAACCTTACGATGACAAATCTTCGTACTGTGATGGGTTCGATGACACTTGATGAATTACTTTCAGAACGCGATCATATCAATTCCCGCCTTTTGAACATCGTGAACGATGCGACC
>CAYYPX010000023.1:9840-16949 GCA_964473655.1 uncultured Micavibrio sp. | reverse complement strand
ATGGGTAAAGCTACCTGCTTCGGCAACGGCGTGGAAAATGCGCAACTTGTCCCAATCCATTATTCAGCGGCCTCTTTGATTTTGTCATGCTGTGCTTCGATCACATTTGCGATGTAACGATCCGCTTCCAGCGCGGCCATACAGCCCATGCCAGCAGCGGTCACGGCCTGACGCCATAGCTTATCTTTCACGTCGCCAGCAGCATAAACGCCATCGATGTTTGTCGCCGTGGAATCCGGTGCGGTGATAATGTAGCCTTCTTTATCCAGATCAAGTTTGCCTTTCACCAGTTCGGTCGCTGGATCATGGCCAATCGCAACGAACACGCCATCGAGCGAAAGCTCCTGTAGCTTGCCATTCGTTGTATCTTTTAGAACAAGGCCAGTTACACCCGGCAAATCACCTTCGCCCGGTTTTATGCCTTTGACTTCTTCGACAGTCGCGTTCCAGATAACCTTCACATTTGATTTTGCAAACAAACGATCTTGTGCAATTTTTTCGGCGCGGAGTTTGTCGCGGCGGTGAATGAGCGTGACTTCGGAGCAGATGTTGGAGAGGAAGAGAGCTTCTTCCACGGCGGAGTTACCGCCGCCAACAACGGCAACTTTTTTGTTCTTGAAGAAGAAACCGTCGCATGTTGCGCAGGCGGAAACGCCCATGTTGCGGAACTGTGCTTCGGATGGCAGGCCAAGCCAGCGTGCTTTTGCGCCTGTGCAGATGATCACTGTGTCGGCGGTAAAAACTTTGCCGCTATCGCATTTGGCAACGAACGGGCGCTTGGTGAAATCGACATCGGTAACGAGGTCGTAAATCATTTGCGTGCCCACGTGTTGGGCTTGCGCTTGCATTTGTTCGACGAGCCATGGGCCTTGGATCGGATCTTTAAAGCCCGGATAGTTTTCGACATCCGTCGTGATGGTCAATTGTCCGCCGGGTTCCAATCCAAGAATTTGGATTGGTTTAAGATTGGCACGCGCGGCGTAAATTGCCGCCGTATAGCCCGCAGGACCAGAACCGATAATAAGAACTTTTGTGTGCTGTGTTTCAGCCATTTTTACTCGCTTGTTGAATGCGTTAATTAATATAGAGCACGGTTTGGCGGGTAAAGGGGATTTTGGGACTTTTCCCTAGCGGGAAGCCATGCGGCGCATGATTTCCGCGGCAATCAGGGCGGAATCCCGTAAGGGTTCGTAGCTCCATGGTTCGAGGGTGCCCGTAAAGCGACGGATGACGCCGTGGTTGAGTAAGTTCTGATGGAATTTATCGAAGCGTTTAGAGCCGCCATCCATCGGAATCATATAGACCGGTTTGCCGGTTGTGGCGGCATCGGAGAGCATTGAAACACTGTCCGCCGTCACGAGAATTGCATTCGCCCAAGCGAGCATACCGAGATAGGGATTGGCACCGGTACCATCCCAGAAATAATGCGGATGATTGCCGAGGCCTTTCAGGAAAGCTTGTTTTTGTTCTTCCGTCGTGCGGCGGGAGGCAGTGATGATCAGGCTGCCGTTTAGCCCTGCGAGTTGCGCCCCAAGACGTTCCATGCCGAACGCGCTCATCGTATGCGCTTTGGAATTGCCGCCGATCAATACAGCAATATGCGGCGAGGGCATCATAGCGAATAGATGGGCGAAATCATTGCGGGCAATTGTTAGGCCACGATCGGTAATACGGTTTGGCGCTGCGGCGGTAACGATGACATTTTCGCCGCGTGTCGGATCATGCGCGGGTACGGCGACGAGATCGAAATTTTTTGGGCTTACACGCGGATCTTGAATTTGGACGGTAAAAGTTTTGCCTTCGCTCTTGCGTTTAATATAGCGGGCTGCGGCAACGCTCTTACGGCCAGAGGCAATCAGCAAATCAGGCCACGGGCCCTCCAGTGCTGGCTCAAAACTAGAGGCGCATTCAAAGCCCAGATAGGGCGAAAAAACCTTCCATGGCTGGCGTAATTTTACCCGCTTTACGATGGGTTCCACGCCCAAGGCTTCGGCCACGCCAAGGCACTGGTTTTCCGTTCCAGCCATGCCTTCCGTGATGACCCAGCAATGCAGGGATTTGGGGTTGACGCTCATGCGAAAATCAATATCTTGGCGGCCTCAATAAAACCACTTGTAATTCTCATCCCGCAACTTTATATCAACCTAACTTTAAAACACAGAACATATTTGCTTGTTCTTGTAATAAACTTCTCAAAGTGAACAAAATGCGACGTATCAAGCTAGACAAAATAGACCGTAAGATTCTCAAAGACCTGCAGGCCGATGGCCGTATCACAAACGTGGAACTGGCCAAACGCGCAGGGATTTCCGCGCCGCCTTGTTTACGTCGTGTTCGCTCCCTTGAAGAATCTGGTTTTATCAAGGGTTACCACGCGCGTATCGAGCCGCAAGCGATGGGATATGGCATCACTGTCTTCGCTATGGTCCGTCTGACATCACAAGCCGAAAGCGATTTGAAAAAATTCGAAGATACGTGCCGTTCTTGGCCGTTGGTGCGCGAGTGCCATATGTTGTCTGGCGAAGTGGATTTCATGCTGCGTATCGTCGCAAAAGACTGGGACAGCTATCAACGCTTCCTGACCGAAAACCTGACATCCGCATCGAATGTTACATCCGTTAAAACAATGCCGCTGGTTCGCACCGCCAAAGAAGAACCCGGCGTTCCAATCGAGGCCGATTGATCATGCCGGTCCTTCTTGACGATGCAACCGTTGCAAAAGCTCTGGAAGGATTGAAGGGCTGGAAACTCTCCGACGACAAAAAATTCATCACCAAGGATTTTAAATTCGAAGCATTTCAGGATGCGTTCGCGTTCATGACGCGTGTCGCGGAGAAGGCGGAAAATTTGAACCACCATCCGGACTGGAGCAATGTTTACAACAAAGTCTCCATCACGCTAAGCACGCATGATGTTGGCGGTTTGAGCAAACTTGATTTCACGCTGGCGTCACAAATCGACGCAGCCGTTATTCAAAGATGACTTCGATAATTTCGTAGGAAACGGCACCTTTCGGGCTGCGCACTTCGACGCTGTCGCCTTTTGATTTCCCGATTAAAGCCCGAGCAACAGGCGACGTAATCGATATTCTTCCTTCATCGGCATTTGATTCATATTCACCAACGATGTGAAGGCGACGCTCTTCATCTGTGTTTTCGTCAATGATCACGATTTTTGCACCAAATTTAACAACCGTATGGCCGGCGAATTGTGCAGGATCGATAATCTCAGCGGCCCCTATGACTGCTTCCAATTCTTTGATGCGACCTTCATTGTGACTTTGTTGTTCTTTTGCTGCGCTGTATTCCGCGTTTTCAGACAAATCGCCATGCGCGCGTGCTTCGGCAATCGCTGCGATGATTGCAGGGCGTGTCTGACTGATACGCAGACGCAATTCTTTCTCAAGGGCTTCGACGCCGCCGCGGGTCATTGGAATTTTGTCCATAGTCTTTAACCTTATATATTACAAAACAAAATCCGCCATCGGTGGCGGATAACTCCAGCTAAGCAAGGATAAAGAGGCCCGTCAAGCAAAGAAAGCCCCCGCATCCAAGCGGGGGCTTCTCTAAAAGCTTAATTAACGAGACTGTGTGCCTTTTTTATTGAAGTTATAGTTTGTAAAACTTGGACCATCCGCAACGCGGTTAGGGCCCCATTTGCTGAACACGCGATATTCTTCTATTGTCAAAAGATCGTCATTGTTCGTGTCGTTCATTTTGAACATTTCGTATTCATTGTCCAACAAGGCGTATCTTTCAAATTCCTTGAAATTAATTGCGCCATCGCCGCTCGTGTCTATCTTGTGAAATTCAGCATCACGGTCGTTGATAACTGTTTCAGTCTTAACATAGCCGACAACTTCGGTTTCCGTACGGGCCTGAGCCACGCCTGAAACTGCTGTCAGAACGAGGGCAGAAACGCCCATAAGCATTACTAATTTTTTCATTATAAATCTCCTTAGGTTGATAGAATGGTCAAACTATGACACATCAACGCCGGAAATCGTAAAAAGTTCCGCTTCTGCTATTAACCGTTGGCTACAGAAGGAAAATCACCGGAATCCTCGGAGTCGCCCTCATTATCAAAATAATCTTGGATTGGTTTGACCCCCATATCCCTGAACTTCATGGCCCGCATGGCCTGAATACCCGCGCGTGCCGCGGTAAGTAGGGTAAAGAGCGGTACTTTGTGGGTTAAGGCAAGGCGGCGGATCGATAATGTGTCTGTGAGGGCCTGTGCACCCTTCGTCGTCGTATTGATGATCAACTGGATATCACCGTTGATGATGGCGTCACCAATGTGGGGTTGGCCTTCCATCACCTTGTTGATGCGCGTGACATTCAATCCGGCATTCTGAAGAAACTTTGCTGTGCCGCCCGTTGATATGATTTTAAAACCAAGCTCGGCCAATTCTTTGGCGACAGGAACCATGTTTTCCTTGTCGCTGTCTTTCACGGAGATGAACACCGTGCCTTGTGTTGGAAGTTTTGTACCGGCGGCAAGCTGTGCTTTCGCATATGCTTGTGCGACATCTTTATCAAGACCCATGACTTCGCCGGTCGAACGCATTTCCGGGCCAAGCAGAACATCTGTGCCGGGGAAGCGGTTGAAGGGGAACACGGGCGCTTTAACGGCCGTATGCTCCATCGACATACCGGTCAATTGATCGGAGAAATTCGAAAGCGGTTCGCCAGCCATCACACGCGCGGCAATTTTCGCAACTTGAACGCCGGTGGCTTTGGCAACGAACGGTACGGTGCGGGATGCACGCGGGTTTACCTCAAGAATAAAGATATCGTATTCGCCGGTTTCTTTGTTACGTTTTAGCGCGTATTGCACGTTCATTAGGCCGCGGACTTTTAACTGCTTCGCCATCTTGATGGTTTGGCTTTCCAATTCCTTCACGGTTTTGAAAGGAAGAGAATGCGGCGGCAGAACGCAAGCGGAGTCGCCGGAGTGAATTCCGGCTTCTTCAATATGTTCCATGATGCCAGCAATGTAGACATCCTTGCCATCGCACAGAGCATCGACATCGATTTCGAGTGCGCCTTTGAGATAGCGATCCAGCAACACCGGATTTTTGCCCGATACCTGAATGGCGCGGCCCATATAGGATTTCATGTCTTCCATCGTCTGCACGATTTCCATGCCCGCGCCGCCAAGAACGTAAGAGGGGCGAATGACGAGCGGGAAGCCAAGCTCTTCAGCTTTCTCCAACGCTTCTTCTTCAGAGCGGCAAAGCGCGTTATCTGGTTGGCGGAGTTTCAGTTTGTGCAGGAATTTCTGGAAACGTTCGCGATCTTCTGCAAGATCAATAGAGTCCGTGTCCGTGCCGAGAACTTTGATGTTCGCAGCTTCGAGGGCGTGGGCGAGTTTAAGTGGTGTCTGCCCGCCGAGCTGGACGATCACACCGAGAACCTTGCCGTTCTTCTCTTCGGTGCGGATGATTTCGATGACATCTTCGGCCGTGAGCGGTTCGAAGTACAGGCGATCAGAAGTGTCGTAATCCGTAGAAACCGTTTCAGGATTACAATTGATCATAATGGTTTCAAAACCGGCTTCCTTCAACGCGTAACAGGCATGAACGCAGCAATAATCGAATTCGATTCCTTGGCCAATGCGGTTCGGGCCGCCGCCGAGGATGATGACTTTGGTTTTGTCGGTTGGCTCCGATTCACATTCCGCCGACGTCAATCCATTGCCTTCATAGCAGGAATACATATATGGCGTTTCGGAAGGAATTTCCGCTGCGCAGGTATCAATGCGTTTGTAAACAGGATGTACCTTGTGCTTCTGGCGAGCCTTGGTGACGGCTTTTTCTTCGACGCCGACGAGTTTGGCAAGGCGACTATCGGCAAAGCCCATTTTCTTAAGCTTCATCCAACCTTCGGCATCAACGGGCAGTCCTTTGTCTTTTACGGTTCTCTCGGCATCGACGATATTCTTGATGCGTTTCAAGAACCACATATCGATTTTGCAGGCTTCGTAAATTTCGTCAAGGCTGAAACCATGGCGCATGGCTTGCGCGACATAAATCAAACGACGCGGCGCAGGATTTGAAATGGCGGCGCGGATTTCATCATGGTGCGGTGTATCAGACTCACCAATTTTGATGTCGTTAAAGCCATTGAGGCCATCTTCGAGCGAGCGCAGGGCTTTTTGCATCGCTTCTTCGAAAGAGCGGCCCATAGCCATCGCTTCGCCGACGGATTTCATAGACGTGGTCAGCGAGCGTTTTGTGCCCTTGAATTTGTCAAAGTTGAAGCGCGGAATTTTGACGACGACATAATCAATCGTTGGCTCGAACGAAGCGGGGGTTTTTCCGCCCGTGATGTCATTGCCCAATTCATCGAGCGTGTAGCCAACAGCAAGCTTGGCCGCGATTTTTGCAATCGGGAATCCTGTGGCTTTAGAAGCAAGAGCGGAAGAGCGTGATACGCGTGGGTTCATTTCGATGACGATAAGGCGTCCTGTTTCCGGATGAACGGCGAATTGCACGTTCGATCCGCCGGTTTCAACGCCGATGCCACGCAACACTTTGATCGAGGCATTGCGCATAATCTGATATTCTTTGTCGGTCAGCGTCAGCGCGGGGGCGACAGTAATAGAGTCGCCTGTGTGCACGCCCATCGGATCGATATTTTCGATGGAACAGACAATGATGCAGTTATCATTCTTGTCGCGCACGACTTCCATTTCAAATTCTTTCCAGCCGAGCAAAGATTCTTCGACCAGAATTTGCGAAATGGGGGAGGCATCAAGGCCTTCGCGAGTGATCTGCTCGTACTGTTCTTTATTATATGCAATTCCGCCGCCCGTACCGCCGAGCGTGAAAGCAGGGCGAATAATGGCAGGCAGGCCGATCTTGGCGAGCGCGGCTTTTGCTTCTTCTGCGTTGTGGGCAAGTTCGGAACGTGCAGATTCAAGCCCGAGTTCATCCATGCAGCGTTTGAATAGGTCGCGGTCTTCGGCTTTTGCAATCGCTTCGCGGTTTGCACCAATGAGTTCAATACCAAGCTTGTCGAGCGTACCATTTTCAGCAAGCGCTAGCGCGGTGTTGAGTGCCGTTTGTCCGCCCATTGTGGGCAGCAGCGCATCAGGTTTTTCTT
>CAYYPX010000023.1:3444-9740 GCA_964473655.1 uncultured Micavibrio sp. | reverse complement strand
CAGATGGATTTTATGTCGGTACGTTTAGGCATTTTCGCTCTTCTTATGGGCTGTGTTGAGTGCCGTTTGTCCGCCCATTGTGGGCAGCAGCGCATCAGGTTTTTCTTTTTCGAGAATTTTGGCGACGACTTCCGGTGTGATCGGTTCGATATAGGTTGCATCCGCCATTGATGGATCGGTCATGATGGTCGCAGGGTTGGAGTTCACCAGAACGACGCGATAACCTTCTTCCTTGAGCGCTTTACATGCTTGCGTTCCCGAATAATCAAACTCACAAGCTTGTCCGATGATGATTGGGCCGGCACCAATGATACAGATGGATTTTATGTCGGTACGTTTAGGCATTTTCGCTCTTCTTATGGGCTGTGAGTGGGACGAATTCTTGGAAGTCGTAGTTATATTGATAGAGTTCCCCGCTTTCCATGTCGAATAACCATGGGCGGACAATAACGCGATTTTCGGCGAGGGCGGTGGCAACGCTTGGATAAGATTTTAAATTTTCAGCTGAGAGCAGTACGATTTCTTCTTCGGAATGGCGGAGTAGTTCGTCATGAGTGCAGGTATTACCACAACGATGTTTTGCTTTTTCAACGCCTTCTTGAGCAACATTAATAAAAGATGAGATTTCCTCGTCATCTATTTTTTCGACCATCGCCTTGATCGCGCCGCAGCCCGTATGCCCCAGAACGATGATTTCCTTTACCTCGTTGTGGATCAACGCGAACTGCAGTGCGGCGGCAAGGGCGGTGCCTTTTTTATAAGGACGGACGATCGCTCCCATCGCTTTGTGTGCAAAAAAAGTCCCCGGTTCGGGGCGAAAGATTGTTCCGGGATTTGATCTTGAATCGATGCAGGAAATGATAAAATATTCCGGCGACTGACCTTCTTTCACCAAACGCTTCATGAGGGTGTTGCCCTCATAATTTTCTTTACGGAAGAGTTTGAAACCTTTGAGAAGGGAATTTGCCATCAGCGTCCCTCGACTTTCAAAACATTGGTATGTTTTTTCAAATAACGTAGAGTCAATCCTATCCCCATAAACGCTACAAACATGACTGGCCATGCACCGTCATCAAATACCCATTCGGTTATCTTTTCTTTTTCAAAGATAACGTCGGTAATCAGTTCGGTTGTAAAAAAAACTGCGCCTACGGCCATCAAGCCTGTATATTCACGTTTCATGACGGTCTTCCATGAAAAGGGCAGGGCGGGTTTTTGCCATAGTTTGAAATTGGGCAATATGACGGGGGTTCTGCTACGCCAGTCAGTGTAAGTCTGGCCATACTTTTCGCTAAGAAAATTTTCTTCCGCAAGAATAATGCGTTCCATGTAGATAAAGAACCCGAGCGTGCCAATAACAATAAGCCACCACACTTTGATGGATAAAAGTACGCCAAGGATAATGATAAAGTTTCCAAGATAGAGTGGATTACGGACGATTGAATACATACCTGTCATATTCAATTCGTCGGCGCGCTGTTTCTGAGTATTGCGGCCAGATGTACCCGCAGGGACATAACCAACCGTTATCCAGCGTAGGGTAAGTCCGAACATCGAAAGCAGGAAACACAATAGAACCCATATGTCTTCAATATTGTCGCCGACCAGATTTTCAACGTAGATGCTTTCTTCTAATGCAACAAAAATAGGACCAATGATCAGAAGGGGTAGATAGCTCCGTAAACGAAACATCGTATGTCCGCTCTTGATCATGCTGTCATGCAGGCTCATGCGGCTTTCTTTCTTTTGGATTGGACGATCATATCAACAAATCGCTGGAACAGATAATGAGAGTCTTGCGGGCCGGGTGAGGCTTCGGGGTGGTATTGCACGGAGAAAGCTGGTTTGTCCTTTAATCGTAGCCCTTCATTCGATTGGTCGAACAAAGATATATGCGTGACTTCGGCGTTCGATGGCAATGTTTCCGGCATAACGCAGAAACCATGGTTCTGCGATGTGATTTCGACCTTACCGGTGGTGAGATCTTTCACCGGCTGGTTTGCGCCGCGATGGCCTTGGTGCATTTTCTTTGTTTTTCCGCCGATAGCGAGCGCGAGCATTTGATGCCCCAGACAAATCCCAAAGATCGGAATATTTTTCGCGAGCAGGGTTTGAATGGTCGGCACGGCGTAGACGCCCGTAGCCGCCGGATCGCCGGGGCCGTTGGAAAGGAACACACCATCGGGATTGTGTGCGAGGATATCGTCCGCACTCGCATTGCCCGGAACGACGGTGACGCGACAACCAGATGCAGCGAGGCAGCGCAGGATATTTCTTTTCGCGCCAAAATCCATGGCAACGATGTGAAATTCTGGATTGGTTTGTTTGCCGTAGCCGTCTTTGAGTGACCAAGTGCTTTCATCCCACTTATATGTTTGGGTGCACGAAACCTCTTTCGCCAAATCCATGCCTTCGAGGCCCGGCCATTGAGCAGCTTCTTTTTTTAGCGCATCAAGATCAAATTTTCCATCGGCCTGATGACAAAGCACACCGTTCGGTGCGCCGATATCACGGATGCGGCGTGTGAGCGCGCGCGTATCTATCCCGCAAATGCCGGGCAGATTGTTCGATTTTAACCACGCATCAAAATGTTTGGAGGCTCTCCAGCTTTCTTCATCCGTGATTTGTTCGCGCAAGATACAACCGCGAGCAGCGGGGTTGATCGTTTCGATATCTTCGTCGTTCGTACCAACATTGCCAATATGGGGGAAGGTGAAGGTGATGATCTGGCCGGCGTAAGAGGGGTCAGTCAGGATTTCCTGATACCCCGTCATCGATGTATTGAAACAGATTTCGCCGACCGTCTTGGTTTGCGCCCCGATTCCCTGTCCATAAAACACGGAGCCATCGGCTAAAACTATGACGGCACTTGCGTTTTTGGGGGGCTTGGGAGTAGATATATCGGTCATCGACGCGCTTCCAGTTAAAAGGGGCCACTGGAAGATGATTTAGTAAACATTTTTGCCTCTCTATGGAAGGAAAAAACATGAGCACGCGCGAAAAAATTAACGCCGCCATGAAGGATGCTTTGAAAAACAAGGAGATGGAGCGTCTTGCTGCCATAAGACTTATCATTGCCGCGATGAAGGACAAGGACGTCGCCAGCCGTACCGACGGTCGCAATGACGGGATCGACGAATCGACCTTGTTATCGCTATTGCAATCGATGATCAAACAGCGTGCCGAGAGTGCTAAAATTTTTCGCGACAACAATCGTCCCGAACTGGCCGCAAAGGAAGAAGGCGAAATCGCCGTGATCGAAAGCTTCCTGCCCAAACAATTGTCGGATGACGAGGTCGCAAAGATTATCGGCGACATCATCACCAAAACCGGCGCGGCCGGTATCAAGGATATGGGCAAGGTGATGGCCGAATTGAAAGCCAACTATGCGGGCCAGCTCGACATGGGCAAAGCCGGCGGTGTGATCAAGCAGAAATTGTCGGCCTAAAATAAAAAACCCCGCCGAAGCGGGGTTTTTCTTAGCTGTTCGCGAGCAGGCCCTTGGAAAGTTCCTGCACTTCCCGCGTGTATTGGTTCGATACTTCCATAGCGGACAAGATGTCTTTGAGGTTGTTGTCTACCTCACTGCACGCGACCGAAGCGGTTTGCATATGCGATGACATCTGGCTGGTGACCGCGCTTTGTTCTTCGATCGCGCTGGCAACGCCGGTGACACCTTGTTGGATAGAGCCGATAGATTCCTTAATGCTACCCAGTGACCGCACAACATCATCCGCCACGCTTTGCATGCCGTTGATCTCGAGCGAGATTTTATCGGTTGCTTGCGCGACTTGCGTGGCAAGGTTTTTAACCTCGCTGGCGACAACTGCAAAACCTTTTCCAGCCTCGCCCGCACGTGCGGATTCAATTGTCGCGTTCAGGGCGAGTAGGTTGATTTGGTTGGCGATATCCTGAATGATCCCGACGATACCGCTCATTTGCTCGGCGGCGTTGGATAATTCCTGCGTGGATTTATCTGCCTGTTCGGTGAGATCAATTGCTTGCTCAACCGATGTTCTGGAGCGCGCCATGCTTTCGGCGATTTCCTGAATGGAGCTGTTCAGCTCTTCCGCCGCAGCTGCGATGGTCTGCACAGTGCTGGCCGCTTGTGTTGAGGCACTGGCCGCCGATGTGGTCTGTCGGCTTGCGTTACCAACAGCATCCGCGATGCTGCCGAGATTTTGATCTACCATACCGCCGACACGCTGTTTTTCAACGCGCGCATTGACCTGTGCCGTTATGTCGGTTGCGTACTTCACGACCTTAAAAGGTTTTCCGGTGGGATCAAAGATAGGGTTGTAGGATGCTTGAATCCAGATTTCTCGTCCGCCTTTGCCAAAGCGTTTATACTCCGCCGCTTGGAATTCGCCGTTGCCCAAAAGCTTCCAGAATTGTTGGTATTCCGCACTCGCGCCATATTGCGGGTCTACAAACATACGGTGGTGGTTGCCTTTGATTTCATCGAGACGGTATCCGACAGCACCAAGGAAATTTTCATTGGCCCAAAGAATGGTTCCATCCAGATTGAAGTGAATGACGGCTTGAGATTTCCCGATCGCGTTGATCTGACCTTTGTGATCCGCGCCCTCTAAAGTGCGGTCTGTAATGTCGGTCGCGTATTTTACAACTTTGCATACTTTACCTTTGTTATCGAGGATAGGGTTGTAAGAGGCTTGAATCCAGATTTCTTTTCCGCCTTTGCCATAGCGTTTATATTCCGCCGCTTGGAATTTTCCATCGGCAAGGCTCTTCCAGAAAAGAGCGTATTCTGAAGTGTTGGCGTAAACGGGGTCGACGAACATGCGGTGATGTTGTCCGACAATGTCCTTCAAGGTGTAGCCTAAGGCGCCGAGGAAGTTGTCGTTGGCCCAGAGGATGGTTCCGTCCGGTTTGAAATGGATGACTGCTTGCGACTTATCGAGGGCAGTGAGTAAAGCTTCTTGTTCACGGGTATTGTTGTCCTTAAACATGCGATTTCCCCTTTTTGCATATATTAACAACGGCTTATATTTTTAAACACGAATACAATAATTATATATATAAGAGAACTCTTAATAAACTATACAACCATGATAATAGCATCATTAAGGTTGTCCATAGGGTTCTTCTTGTATTCAACCGGTTGTAATGACAATTCCCGATCGGGCTGATACACATAATTCATGACAATCCCTCCGCGCTTTCTGGATGAGCTCCGCGCCCGCATCAATGTGTCCGATGTGGTGGGAAAACGTGTGCGTTTAACGAGGGCAGGGCGCGAGTTCAAAGGCTGCTGCCCGTTCCACAATGAAAAGACGCCATCCTTTTACGTGAACGACGACAAACAATTTTTCCATTGCTTTGGTTGCGGCGCGCATGGATCGATCATCGATTTCGTTATGCGTCATGACAATCTATCATTTCCTGAAAGTGTTGAATCTCTTGCCGCGCAAGCGGGAATGCAGGTTCCAAAATCCGCACCCGAAGATATCGAAAAAGCCAAAAAAGAAAAAAGCCTCTACACAATGATGGAAGAGGCGGCGAAATGGATGGAAATGCAATTGCGCGCGCCATCCAACAAAGTGCCGTACGATTATATGCGTGAGCGCGGCGTGCCGGATGAAGTTATGAATGCATTCCGTATCGGTTACGCACCATCTGATATGCAGGCAATCCGCAAGCATCTATCGCTGCAAGGTTATACCGATGCGCAAATGATCGAAGGCGGCCTGATCAAATCATCCGAGAAAAGCAAAGAACCATATGCATTCTTCCGCGAGCGCGTGATGTTTCCCGTGCCGGATAGAAGAGGGCGCATCGTCGCGTTCGGCGGACGCATTTTGCCGGATCATCTGCGTAGCCCCGATCGCGGAGATTTTAAACCACCGAAATATATCAACTCCACCGACACGCCACTCTTCCACAAAGGCAAGATGCTGTATGGCGAACCGCATGCGCGCATGGCGGCGAATGAAGGCGCACCAATTTTGGTTGTTGAAGGATATCTGGATGTCATCGCATGTTTTCGCGCGGGCTATCGCGGCGCAGTTGCTCCGCTCGGCACCGCATTAACGGAAGAACAAATTCTGGTTTTGTGGAAGATGATACCGCAAGAGTCCAAAATTCCGGTTTTGTGTTTCGATGGCGACAATGCCGGACGCCGCGCGGCATCGCGTGCGTGCGAGCGTATCTTACCCCTGCTAAAACCAAGTCACAGCGCGAAGATCGCCTTTTTGCCGGAGGGGGAAGATCCGGACTCTTTGGTGAAGGCGAAGGGTAAGGACGCTCTGCAGGTTGTTATCGACAGTGCGCTTAAT
>CAYYPX010000023.1:0-3434 GCA_964473655.1 uncultured Micavibrio sp. | reverse complement strand
TTTCCTCTGGCTCGACCATACCGAAGGAAAAATCTTCGATACGCCTGAATCTAGGGCGGGTCTGTCCAAGACGCTGGATGAGCTGACGACGAGGATCACCGACCGCACGGTCCAGCACTATTATAAAGAAGCTTTCCGCCGGAAGATTAATGAGGCCTTTGCCGCTCCAGCCAGATCCATGCAGCCTGCGAGCGGAAAAAATACATATTCATCAAATCGTTATGGATCGAACTTCACAAAAAATGGGCCGCAAATTCAGCCCGTAACGCCGCTTCGCCGCCCGTCATTCTCCCGCGGCAGCCTGTTCCCCATGGCGCTTTTGGCCTCGGTCATCAATAATCCCGCTCTTTACGGGGAGGTTGAAGAGGATTTTGGCAATCTGGACCTTCCGGAAAATAAGCTTGACCGGCTCCGTCAGGCTGTTTTATCAACCTTGGGCAGTGATCCCGAGCTTGACGCGGGGGCTTTGCGCTCCCATTTGATGGGGCAGGGATTTGAGGAAGAATTGGGGCGTATCCTTTCTGAATCCATCTACACACACGCATCTTTTTCCAGACCTTCTGCCGATCTCGGTGCCGTTTTGGTGGCTTGGCGGGCGGCTTGGAAAGCGATGCAAACGCAGACCGCGCAGGATGATCTGGAGCAGGCCAAGCTGGCCTTGAAGGAAAACCCCAGTGAGGAGAATGAAAACCGGCTGAACGCACTTCGCGAAATGCGTAGCATTTCAGACGGTTAAAACGCGAAATTCAGGCACAGGGGCTTTGATTTTCACGCGAATTCCGGTCTAATGAGCGAATCGGGTACGGCTAACACGGCGAACAGAATAAATGGCGATGACGAAGAAAACAGCAAAACCACAACCAAAGGCACCAGCACCTTCCAAAAAGGTCGTCGCCAAAGCTCCAGTAAAGAAAGTGGCCGCAAAAGCTGCGAACAAGGATAAGGATTCCGAAAGTGAAGAATCCGCGGAAGGTACAACGGCCTCCACAACCAAAGGCACGCTCGCGCAGATCGTCAAGAAACTGATCTCCAAAGGCAAGGAGCGCGGCTACATCACATACGATGAATTGAACGCAGCTCTACCAGCCGAAGATTTCACATCCGAACAAATCGAAGACGCGATGTCGACATTGTCTGACGTCGGCATCCAGATGTCGGAAGGCGGCGAAGAAGAAGCCGAAGAAACTGAAAAAGAATCCAAAGAAGGCGAATACGAATCCGGCGGTAACATTTCCTCCGATGACACGGGCCGCACCGACGACCCTGTTCGTATGTATCTTCGCGAAATGGGCTCCGTTGAGTTGCTATCCCGCGAAGGCGAGATCGCGATTGCCAAACGTATCGAGGCCGGCCGTGAATTGATGATCGGCGGTATCTGCGAAAGCCCGCTTGCGATTGAATCCTTGCTCGCATGGTACGAAGCTCTACAAAAGGGCGACATTCTCTTGCGCGAAGTTATCGACCTTGATGCCACCTATGGAACGCCGGAAGGCGCCGCTGGCGCGCCTGTCGTTCCTGCCGAAAGTGACGAGCCACCGGAGCCAACTGAAGGTGGTGAAGGCGGCGAAGGTGAAGTCGACGATGCGGATAACCCATCGCTGGCCGCTATGGAAGAGCAATTGAAACCGCAGGTTTTCGAAAGCTTCTCCAAGATCAAAAAAACTTACAAGAAAATGCAGGCCGCTCAAAAAGAGCGTCTGGAGTTTTTGACGCAAGGTAAGAAAGTTGATCCTGCGTTGGATAAAAAATACGACAAGCTGAAAGCCGAAATGGTAGGCCTGATGAACGAAGTGCGCATGAACAACGCGCGTATCGAACAGTTGGTCGAAGCTCTGTACAAAATCAACCGCGAACTGGTCGGCATGGAAGGAAAGCTTCTGCGTCTTGCCACCGACAGCAAAGTGAAGCGTGAATCCTTCCTTGAAAACTACTACGGCCACGAACTCGACCCGAAATGGCTCTCGAAGGTTCGCAAGATCGACAAGAACTGGGAAAAATTCGCGGAAAAATCCGAAGACAAGGTTAAAGAAATTCGCGATCAGATCGGCGTGATTTCCGACGAAGCCATGTTGCCGATTTCCGAATTCCGCCGTATCGCAGGAACAGTTCAAAAGGGCGAAAAAGAAGCCGCCCGCGCGAAAAAAGAAATGGTCGAGGCGAACCTTCGTCTGGTTATTTCTATCGCGAAGAAATACACCAACCGTGGTTTGCAGTTCCTTGATTTGATTCAAGAGGGCAATATCGGTTTGATGAAAGCCGTTGATAAATTCGAATATCGCCGCGGCTACAAATTCTCGACCTACGCTACATGGTGGATCCGTCAGGCGATTACACGTTCTATCGCCGACCAAGCGCGCACGATCCGTATTCCTGTTCACATGATCGAAACGATCAATAAACTTGTGCGTACAAGCCGCCAGATGATGCACGAGATTGGCCGCGAACCGACGCCGGAAGAATTGGCTGCACGTTTGCACATGCCGCTCGATAAAGTTCGTAAAGTTCTTAAAATTGCGAAAGAACCGGTGTCGCTGGAAACACCGATCGGTGATGAAGAAGATTCATCGCTGGGCGATTTCATCGAAGACAAAATGGCGATCTTGCCAGTCGAGGCCGCGATCCATTCCAACCTTCGTGAAACAACGACCCGTGTTCTGGCTTCGCTGACGCCGCGTGAAGAGCGCGTGCTTCGTATGCGTTTTGGTATCGGTATGAACACCGATCACACGCTGGAAGAAGTTGGGCAGCAGTTTAACGTTACGCGTGAGCGTATCCGTCAGATCGAAGCAAAAGCGCTTCGCAAGCTGAAGCACCCATCGCGTTCACGTAAGCTGCGCAGTTTCTTGGATACATAATGCGCGATACGATCGAAAAGATTGTAAATGGCGACGACAAACTTTTCGAGCTTTTGATCAAAAAGCTTGCGAGCAACATTGTCTATGCCTTTGCGCGTCCCGAAGATGAAGAAGGTCTGGTTCTTAATTTTCTGAACTATCTTCTCGAAGATGATGAGGATATCGAATACATCCCGATTTTCACCGATGAAGAAGAAGTCGACGCTTTCATCGAAGATGCTGATGTGCCGGATGGTTTCCAGCTTTACGAATTCGAAGGCGATCTGTTCGCGGACATCATGGATTCCGAACAATATATCATGGTCAATCCAATAACCGGCGGTATTGTGTTTCAAGGTGCGCATCTAAAAGTCTTTGCCACGGCGGCGAATGACGATGCGCCATCCAAATAAGTCTTCAACGCAAGCTTTAAAAAAATCCCCGCATCTCGCGGGGATTTTTTTAGTTTGTAACCACTGTCGATTTTTTTGCCGGTAGGCCGCCAAAAGATTTTTTGGACTCTGCCGGATCTTTAGGGTTTGGAACCATTTTGATCAAAGCGGCGTCTGGCGGTGTTGCGCCCGGATCATCTGGATTTGG
>CAYYPX010000022.1:0-17107 GCA_964473655.1 uncultured Micavibrio sp. | reverse complement strand
CTTCCGCGTTCAATTTGATTTCGATGATCTTCTCAACGCCGTTTTTACCAATGATAACCGGCACACCGATATAAAGACCCTTGATACCGTATTCGCCGTTTAGTTTGGCTGCGCATGGCAGAACGCGCTTTTTGTCTTTCAGATAGCTTTCGGCCATCGCAACAGCGGAAGACGCTGGTGCGTAATAAGCAGAGCCCGTCTTCAACAATGCAACGATTTCGGCACCGCCATCGCGTGTGCGCTGAACGATCTTGTCGAGCTTCTCTTGTGTCGTCCAACCCATCGCAACGAGGTCAGGCAATGGAATACCGGCAACAGTGGAGTAACGTGTAAGCGGAACCATCGTGTCGCCGTGACCGCCAAGAACGAACGCAGTAACATCTTCGACGGATACTTTGAATTCATCGGCAAGGAAGTAGCGGAAACGTGCGCTATCCAGCACACCTGCCATACCAACAACTTTTTCCGGTTTGAATCCTGTCACTTCCTGCATAACGGAAACCATCGCATCAAGCGGGTTCGTAATCACGATAACAAACGCGTTCGGTGCGTGTTTCTTGATACCTTCACCGGCCGTTTTGATAATACCGGAATTGATACCGATCAGATCATCGCGGCTCATGCCCGGCTTGCGCGGCACACCTGCAGTCACGATAACAACATCGGAATCTTTCAAAATGGAATAATCGGTCGAGCCTTCATATTTCGCATCGAACATTTCTACCGGCGAGCTTTCGGCGAGGTCCAGACCTTTACCTTGGGGAATACCATCGGCCACATCGACCAATGCGATATCGCCCAGTTCCTTCAAACCGACGAGGTGCGCCAGCGTTCCGCCGATCATCCCTGCGCCTACCAAACCTATTTTTGCCCGTGCCATGTAAAATTCCTTAGTTAAGGTTGTGAATCCAATCGCGTTGATTTTACCACTCCCGCACCGCAGCACAAGGGGTGGTTTTTTAAGGCTTTATGCCGATCATATCGAGCTGCCAGCGCATTTGTTCCTCGGTCAGCGGGTAATCGGTACCGCCACGGGGGTAGATCAGCGCACTGGCAGGAACACGTCCGTAGGTTTGCTGTAATTTAAGCGCAAGCCTCATCGAAAAACCGCATCGCCAGCAAATCGCGCAAATAGATTTAGGTGCCCGCACATCGAATACTTTTTCAATATCAGCGATGGTGGTTTTCGCACGAAGCGCAAGGCACGCCATCACGAATTGTTTATCCTGCATGGATACACCATCCGTGACGACATCTTCGGTGATATTTCCCGAAGCGTGCAGCGATTTTGCACGTTCCACCGGATTGGATTTATCAAAATTTTTCTTCCGGTTGTCTTCATACTCCATGCGGCGTTTGACGATGGCGATAATCTCCCCGATCGTCACCGCATCCAGATCGCTACGCTCCACCAGAATTTTTTTGACCGTATTGCCGACATGGGCGGCGAGCTTCATCGCCATCAGCGGCGGCAAGTTTTTACGTGTGGCAATAGGTTTGTGCCATTCCGGATATTCACGGGCGCGCTCCACAATCATCTCCAAAAGATCGGGCAGAATTTCCGCGCCTTCATTTTGAAGCAAAATCTGACCCGCTTTGACATTTCCAGTGTTAATAACGGCCTCGGAAACTCGCCCGCTCAATGATTTTCGACCCGCAACCGCTTCCGCCGCCCAATTCGCCGGATGGGTTTTTAAGATATCGATCAAATCCTCATCAGATAACGCCGCGCAAAAACGCAAAATCGGCTCCGACACTTCACGCTCCAAATCGCGCGCCAATTGCGCGGCAACGCTCGGCGGCGTGTGGGCATAATCTTTGAGTGTTTCCGACAACGCTTTGCGCACCTTTAAAACTTCATCAAGCGCGAGCATACCAAGCGACTGCACGGCAAAGGCATAAAGCTGGCTGTATTTTTCTTCGGTAAGCGAAGGCAAAACTTTGATGATACGTTGGGCAATTACCAACCGCACATCCTTGTCTTTATCTTTTGCTAATAGGGAACTCGCCTGTAGCGGCGTCGATGGATTGGTTGCCACAGCCTTCTTCACTTTGGATGAAGGGTCATGCAAAGCCAGATAATAAAGAATTTCCTGCGATGTTTTTTCATTGCACGCAAGTGCGTAACGTTGACGCTCCGTTCCCGTTTTCGCCAAAGCCTTTTCATCCTCTTCGGACAATCTGCCCGTTTTCGACGGCATGAATTTTTGTAAGAAACTCATCAAGAGCCTTCCGCATAGGATGAAGATTGCATTTCTTGCAAACGCGAAATCGTACGCTCGAATTCATAATCATACTTATCGCCGTGATAAAGCTTTTCCGGCGCGGCATCGGCCGTAAAAATCACGCGGCGGCGCATATCGTACATCACATCAACAAACGTCATCAAACGCTTGGCTTCGTTGTTGCGGTCATAACCAAGTTTGGGAATACCTTCCAAAAAGACTGTATGGAATTTTTCGGCGATACGCAGATAATCTTCTGCGCCATGCGGTTGCTCGCAAAGTTGCTGAAATGTAAAACGTGCCACATCACCCGCCGCCGCCACCTTGATATCGCGGCCTTTCACACGAACAACCTCCTCAACACCGTCATAACCACGCGAAAGATTTTTAAAGAATACATCAACTTTCGCCTGCGTCTGCGCATTCAACGGATAAAGATAGGTTTCCAGATTTTGTAATGCTTCTTTACGGTAATCTGTTCCAAAACCAACATCCACTACATCCATACGCTCTTTCACCAGCGCGATGAACGGCAAGAAACGCTCGCGCTGCAATCCGCCTTCATACAAACGATCGGGCTGCCAGTTGCTGGTGGAAACAATCGCAACACCATGATCGAATAATGCTGTAAACAAGCGGGAAAGCAGCATCGCATCCGCTACATCCGTGACATGAAATTCATCAAAGCAAAGCACGCGCGTATTTTCGGCAACGTACTTGGCGTATTGCGGCAAAAGATTATCGACGGCCTTGCCCGCGCGGCGTTCATGGAGCCAATCCTGCGTTTCGATCATGAATGCATGAAAATGCACACGGCGTTTTTTGATGCTCTCCGGTAGATGCGTCACGAACAAATCCATCAACATGGATTTTCCGCGCCCTACCCCACCATAAAGATAAACGCCCTTGATAGGCTTTTTCTTTGAAAGGAAAGATTTCTTTACCGTGACGTCATTATACAAACGCTGCAAAGCATTCGATGCACGCGCCTGATCCGCATCTTTCGCGATATCGCCGGATTCTATTTTGGAATTATATGCCTCAAGCAGATTTTGCATCGCGGGCCTTTTCGATCCGGTCGGCGAAGAAAATCGAAATTTCATACAAGCCACAAAGCGGAATGGCGAGCGCGATCTGGCTGAACACATCCGGCGGCGTAATCACGGCGGCCAGCGTGAACACGCCGACAATCGCGTATTTACGGGCATTGCGCAGAGATTGCGCACTGACGATCCCTGCCCGTGCCAGCAACGTCAACAACACCGGTAATTGGAACGACAACCCGAACGCAAAAATCAACGTCATGACAATATCGAGATACTCGCCGACTTTTTGCTCAAGCTGAATTGGCAAAACCGTTTCCGCGCCTGTACTTTGGAAATGCAGGAAAAACGACCATGCGGCAGGCATCAACAAATAATAAACCAGCGCACCACCAAGGAAGAACAATACGGGCGTCACAACTAGATAAGGAAAGAACACTTTCTTTTCATTCTTATAAAGCGCCGGTGCCACGAACATCCAGATTTGCGACAAGATAATCGGGAACGTCAAAAAACATCCGGCAAAAAACGAAATACGCAGGTACGTGAAAAACATTTCCGGCAAATTGGTGAAGATCATGCGGTTCGTGCCGCCCTCGCCCATCGCATCGGCCAAAGGCTGCACCAAAAACGCATAAATATGTTCTTTGAACAGATAACAAATACCAGTGCCGAGGATCATCGCGAAAAAACACCACATAATGCGCTTGCGCAATTCGGTGATGTGCGATGTGAGCGTTTCTAGGGCTTGTTCTTGTTGCGCGCTCATGAGGATTTCGTCCCTTCCTCATCGGCGGCTTTTTCATCCGTCTTCGGCGCTTCGAAATTCACGCCCTTGCGGAGTTCTTCAATATCACCGGCTTTCAGGATGTCATCGAACTGCTGGCTCATGGCGAATTTCATATATTGCAGACGACGGAAAAACCTTCCCACCTGATACATAATTTTCGGAACGTCTTTCGGGCCGATCACCAGAACGGCGACCGCGACGATCACCAGCATTTCGGACCAGCCGACGTCGAACATGGTTAGAGGTCTTTCTGTTTGTCTTCGACCTGTTTGGGCGGAACGGCGTCATCATCCGCCATGCCTTTTTTGAAACTCTTGATGCCCTTGGCGAGATCTTCCATCACGCCGGAAATCTTGCCTTTGCCAAACAGCAAAAACACGACAAGCACGACAACCGTCATAACCACGCGAAAGATTTTTAAAGAATACATCAACTTTCGCCTGCGTCTGCGCATTCAACGGATAAAGATAGGTTTCCAGATTTTGTAATGCTTCTTTACGGTAATCTGTTCCAAAACCAACATCCACTACATCCATACGCTCTTTCACCAGCGCGATGAACGGCAAGAAACGCTCGCGCTGCAATCCGCCTTCATACAAACGATCGGGCTGCCAGTTGCTGGTGGAAACAATCGCAACACCATGATCGAATAATGCTGTAAACAAGCGGGAAAGCAGCATCGCATCCGCTACATCCGTGACATGAAATTCATCAAAGCAAAGCACGCGCGTATTTTCGGCAACGTACTTGGCGTATTGCGGCAAAAGATTATCGACGGCCTTGCCCGCGCGGCGTTCATGGAGCCAATCCTGCGTTTCGATCATGAATGCATGAAAATGCACACGGCGTTTTTTGATGCTCTCCGGTAGATGCGTCACGAACAAATCCATCAACATGGATTTTCCGCGCCCTACCCCACCATAAAGATAAACGCCCTTGATAGGCTTTTTCTTTGAAAGGAAAGATTTCTTTACCGTGACGTCATTATACAAACGCTGCAAAGCATTCGATGCACGCGCCTGATCCGCATCTTTCGCGATATCGCCGGATTCTATTTTGGAATTATATGCCTCAAGCAGATTTTGCATCGCGGGCCTTTTCGATCCGGTCGGCGAAGAAAATCGAAATTTCATACAAGCCACAAAGCGGAATGGCGAGCGCGATCTGGCTGAACACATCCGGCGGCGTAATCACGGCGGCCAGCGTGAACACGCCGACAATCGCGTATTTACGGGCATTGCGCAGAGATTGCGCACTGACGATCCCTGCCCGTGCCAGCAACGTCAACAACACCGGTAATTGGAACGACAACCCGAACGCAAAAATCAACGTCATGACAATATCGAGATACTCGCCGACTTTTTGCTCAAGCTGAATTGGCAAAACCGTTTCCGCGCCTGTACTTTGGAAATGCAGGAAAAACGACCATGCGGCAGGCATCAACAAATAATAAACCAGCGCACCACCAAGGAAGAACAATACGGGCGTCACAACTAGATAAGGAAAGAACACTTTCTTTTCATTCTTATAAAGCGCCGGTGCCACGAACATCCAGATTTGCGACAAGATAATCGGGAACGTCAAAAAACATCCGGCAAAAAACGAAATACGCAGGTACGTGAAAAACATTTCCGGCAAATTGGTGAAGATCATGCGGTTCGTGCCGCCCTCGCCCATCGCATCGGCCAAAGGCTGCACCAAAAACGCATAAATATGTTCTTTGAACAGATAACAAATACCAGTGCCGAGGATCATCGCGAAAAAACACCACATAATGCGCTTGCGCAATTCGGTGATGTGCGATGTGAGCGTTTCTAGGGCTTGTTCTTGTTGCGCGCTCATGAGGATTTCGTCCCTTCCTCATCGGCGGCTTTTTCATCCGTCTTCGGCGCTTCGAAATTCACGCCCTTGCGGAGTTCTTCAATATCACCGGCTTTCAGGATGTCATCGAACTGCTGGCTCATGGCGAATTTCATATATTGCAGACGACGGAAAAACCTTCCCACCTGATACATAATTTTCGGAACGTCTTTCGGGCCGATCACCAGAACGGCGACCGCGACGATCACCAGCATTTCGGACCAGCCGACGTCGAACATGGTTAGAGGTCTTTCTGTTTGTCTTCGACCTGTTTGGGCGGAACGGCGTCATCATCCGCCATGCCTTTTTTGAAACTCTTGATGCCCTTGGCGAGATCTTCCATCACGCCGGAAATCTTGCCTTTGCCAAACAGCAAAAACACGACAAGCACGACAACCAGAATGTGCCAGATGCTGATACCCATATCTTATTCTTCCTCTTCGTCGTAACCGTCAAATTCGTCGTCTTCGCTTTCGCCGTCTTTTACGCCGGACAATACTTCGGCGGCACTGACATCCGGAGCATCGAACAGATCACGGGCATCAGGAACGGTTTCAATAGCAGGACGGCGGTCGAGCAGACCAGCCGCCTTCAAATCTTCCAACCCCGGCAACTCCATAATAGAACCCAGACCAAAATGGTCAAGGAAGGTGTTGGTGGTAAGCCATGTGAGCGGGCGGCCCGGCGTTTCGCGGCGTTTACCCGGCTTCACCCATTCCATTTCCAGCAATTGATCGATCGTACCTTTATGTGTCGCAACGCCGCGGATATTTTCAATTTCAGCGCGCGTGATCGGCTGGTGATACGCAATCACAGCCATGGTTTCTAGCGCGGCGCGGGACAAACGACGCTCAACATCTTTTTCAATCGTCAACGCGCTTGCAACGTCCGGCGATGTACGGAACGCCCACGCGCCACCGATTTCAACCAGATGAATGCCGCGCTCCGAATACATATTGCGAAGCTCGTTCAGCAATACATTAAGGTCCGCATCATTCGGCAGGCGTTCATGGATCGCTTGCGGCGTAAGCGGAGAGGCCGACGCAAACAACATCGCCTCCAGCACTTTCAATTGTTCAGTTTGTTCCGGTGTCATCATCTTCACTTTCTTCTTCAATTTTCTTCGGCTCGTCTTCGAGCGGCGGACGGTTCGCGGTGCGCAAATAAATCGGGCGGAACAATCCGTCCTGACGAATTTCTACCTTGCCCTGCTTCGCCAATTCCAATCCGGCGGTAAAAGTAGACGCCAGCGAAGAGCGGCGGAGCAAAGGATCATCGATATTGTCAGGCATAAAGCTCTGCAATGTCGTCCACACCGAAAACGGACCGGATTTTGGAAGATTGCCGAGCATTTTGCCCATGCGCTCGATCGCTTCTTCCATCGTCATCACACGGAAGACGGGCAATTCATAAACGGAAGCTTCAGAGCGACGGCGGATATCACCGTAAGCTTTCAACAAATCATAGAGCGTGTCTTTATACGTAGCGTTATAGGCAACCTTCAAACCTTCCGGTTCGCCGCGTCCGAAAATGCCAGTGCCAAGCTGCGGACGCGCCATCAATCTACCAACCGCTTCGCGCATGGATTCCAAACGGCGCAATTGGAATTGCAACGCTTCGGCCATCGCTTCACCGGATGGCTCTCCGGTTTCATCTTTTTCACGCGGCAGCAAAAGGCGCGATTTTAAATATGCGAGCCACGCCGCCATGACGAGATATTCGGCCGCAAGATCAAGACGCAAATCTTTTGCACGCTCGATAAAATCTAAATACTGGCGGGCGAGTTGAAGAATGGAAATTTCGCGAAGATCGACTTTTTGATTGCGCGCCATTTCCAACAGCACATCAATCGGGCCTTCATAACCATCGATGTTGAGCAGCAGAGAATCAGCCTCGTGTTCCCCTTCGGGAAACTGGCTGGCATCAAAGTCCCGCGGTGGGTCCTCTTCGAAGGCGGCTTGCATCATAACGCTTTAGACTATCCTCACGCAAAGGCGGGCAAACCTTTGCAATTTCTATCATTTCGTTCAGGTGACCCGCGCAATATAGCGCGATATCAAGCCCGGATTCCAGTGTTTTGGCCACTCTATCCGCAGGAGATCCGTACCGCGCCAAGGCGTTCATGCACAGATCGTCGCTAACCAGCAAGCCATTGAAATCAAGCACGTTCCGGATGACGTCCGTCACCTTGGTGGACATAGTGGCCGGATGATCGGCATCGATGGCCGTATAGACAATGTGGGACACCATCCCCCAAACCTTGTGGCTATAGGGCTGGTGAATGATATGGCGGAAGGGTTGAAAATCGACATCCTCCAGCGCGGCCATCGGCGCATTCACAACCGGCAGATCGTGGTGGGAATCGAGCGCGGCACGTCCCTGCCCCGGCATATGTTTGATGACGGGCGTAATGCCCTCATTAATGAAGGTCTCACACGCAATCGCCCCGAACTTCCCGACCAAATCGGCATCATGGGAAAAGGCACGATCACCAATCGCATCATGTGTTTGCGTGAAAAGTACATCTAGCACCGGCGCGCAGTTTACATCAAACCCCACTTCGCGCAGATCATCTGAAATTCCCTGCACGCTTTGCACCAGAAGTTTTTCGTCCTCATGGTCGCCGATTTCCTTCATCGATGGATAGGCGGGCCAGACCGGCGGACGAAGACGGCGCACGCGCCCCCCCTCTTGGTCGATCAATATCGGGCAATGCCAACCAACGGCAGCGCGCAAATCGGAACAGAGTTTCTTAAGCTGCTTTTTGTCTTCGATATTCCGGCCGAAAAGAATGAAACCGGAGGGCGCGGAATCTTCAAAAAATCTCTTCTCATCCGAGGTGAGTATTTTACCGGAACAAGAAACGATAACGGCTTGGGATGAACTGATCATGATGTTTCCTAAAAAAATCCCCGCCGTGAAGCGGGGCTTTTCATGAAATTGTAATCTTTATTTCGCCGCGACGATACAGGTACCACCACCGGATTTAACTTCGGAACAAATGCGCGTTGCATCTTCCTTGCTCATCGGGCCGGCCTGAATGCGGTAGAACGTGCCCTTCGCACCCAGATTGGCTTCTTGCGTGCGGTATTGAAGCGCGCGCAAAGCTGGGAATTTCGCCTGCATCTTCTTCCATTCGGCATCCGCGCCGGCCGTCGATTTCACGCTGGCGAGCTGCACATACGAAGTACCATACGTAATCCCTTTCGCGGCGGCGTTACCGGCGGCTGGTTCGATTTTTGCAGGTGCCGTTTTCGGTGCTTCCGCTTTGACGATTGGTTCTGCCTTGGTTGGTGCTTCGGCTTCTTTCGTCACAGGGGCTGCTTTCGCGGCTTCTGGAATAATCGCGGCGGCTGTTTTGGTTTCATCCGCTTTTGGCGTTGTACCGATCGCTTCTTTCACCAAATCATCATTGGATGGCTGCTCGACAGATTCAACCTTCGCCATTGTTTCTTCCAACTCACCCTTGCCTGTCGGCGCGGTGGTGGAATCTGCTGTGGTGGTCGTTGCGGCTGGCTGCTCTGCTTGTTGCTCGGTGTTCAAACCTGCAAACAATTCATCGCGTGGCAAAGGCTCTTCTTTCGTGTCTTCCGCCAGAATGTTTTCCGTGGCGTTATCGCCGTTCGAAGAGAACACGGTGGAATCACGGTATGGAATTTCCATGCCGCCCGGATTGTCCGGCGTTGTTTTATAATCGCCCGCATCGGCGCGCACGATCGGCACGCTTTCATTCGCGGCGGTTTCCTCGCTGTCCGGATAGCTGCCGAACACGACGACGCCCAACAGGACGACGGCGGCGACCACCGAAACAATCGCAAATTCGCGCTTGCGGTTGGATACAATATTTAGGACCTGATCGAACAAGCCGTCAGAATCCCCTTCATCAAAATCATCAATTTTTCTAGCCATGAATCGGAGGATATGAAAAAAGACCCCGCCTGTAAAGCGGAGCATCATCAATTATTATTGTTATCCCCGCGAGATATGTCATCATTTCAAAGGAGACTTACAGGGGTTGAGAAATGGTTAATTTGTTAAAAAAATATACAGAAACCAAAAACAATGCGTTTATGAGTCTGATGATATTGGCCAGCGTCTGTATAGTCCTCGGATGCCAAAATACAATTGGAGACAATCCCACTGAACGTGCATTCGGGGTGATTGAAGTGTTATTAGGACTACTTTTTATCACCATTTATTTTTACAAGATCGTAAGTAAAGTATTGCCGATACAAGACCAACGCAAAAAAAAGATACATATTATAATAGCCTATTTAATCTCTTTTATCTGCGCCCCAATTACAATCATATGGTATTTCCTTATAACAAAATCTCTCGTCTTAAAGATAAAGGATCAGGAAAGATTAAGTCTTAAAGGAATTATAAATCATAACTATGCAGCAATGCTAATGTTTGGTTATGTTATGATGGTAATCGGTGCGGCTTTTCTACTCAACTTTAATATAAAATATGCTGCACCGAATTTATAATTTTCACTTATCCCAGTTCACATTGAACAGCCGCGCATGTTCACGGATTGCGTAACGGTCGGTCATGCCGGCGATGTAATCGCAAACAATGCGTGCGCGGGCGGTATCATTTGTGTCTCCACCCGCCTCTTTTACTCGTTCCTGCCAATGGTCAGGCAGAGAATGTTTCTTGCTCTGAAACCCATCGAACAATTCCTTCACCACGCGCTCGGCTTTCGCACGCACGGCCAGAACCGTTTCGTGACGATACATTCGCTCCCACAAAAATTTGCGAAGCTCATTCACCTTCGGCAGCATCGATTCCGAAAACGCAACGACAGGCGCGCTCGCCATACGGATATCTTCCGGTGAAGACGGATTGAGCACTTTCAAACGCCGTCCCGCCTCTTCCAGTACATCCACCACCATCGCGCCGATCATCTCGCGGATCGTTTCCTGAATTAGATGATGTTCGGAAATATCGGGATAGGATTTTTTAACACCGGAAATCACTTCGCGCAGCAGCGTCACTTTTTCCAGATCGGCCAGCGTAAACATTCCCGCACGAAGCCCATCTTCCACATCATGGTTGTTATAGGCGATATCATCGGCCAGCGCGGCACATTGTGCCTCGACACTTGCATAGGTATCAAGCCGCAGATCTATTTGCTTTTGTACTTCGGCCAGCGTTGTCGGAATCTCTCCACTCACAGGGCCATTGTGCTTGACCACGCCTTCGAGCGTTTCCCATGTTAGGTTCAACCCCTGCCAGCGGTGATATTTGCGTTCCAGTTTTGTCAGCACGCGGAGGCTTTGATCGTTGTGCTCGAACCCACCATAAGGCTCCATACATATTTTCAAAACATCCTCGCCCGTATGCGCGAATGGCGTGTGGCCGAGATCATGCGCGAGCGCAATCCCTTCCGCCAGATCCTCATTCACATACAAAGCCCGCGCCAAGGACCGCGCAATTTGCGAAACTTCCAGCGTGTGCGACAGGCGCGTTCTGTAATGGTCGCCCTCGTGATAGACGAACACTTGGGTTTTGTCTTTCAGGCGGCGAAAGGCGGAGGTGTGGATAATACGGTCGCGGTCGCGCTGAAACGGGGTGCGGGTCGGCGATTCCTCTTCTTTATATAAGCGGCCCTTGGTCTGGTCCGGCCGGCAGGCATAGGCCGCCAGCGGCAGGGCGCAATAATTATAAGCGGGAGGTTGTATTTCTTTCATGGTTACTCATATATAATAGGACTATGTCGACCATAACACTCACAGACGGCCTCGTAAAACGGATTAAGGCCTTGCAAACGCAGGAAAACAACCCCGCGTTAAAGCTCCGCGTCATGGTTGATGGCGGGGGCTGTCAGGGCTTCGAATACAAATTCTCCTTAACCGACACCCAAAACCCCGATGACGAGGTTTTCGAAAAGGATGGCGTGACCGTCCTGATCGACGATATCTCCCTGCCCTATATGCGTGATGCGCAGATCGATTTCACCGACGCCCTGATCGGCGCGCATTTTCAGGTGAACAACCCGAACGCCAAATCATCCTGCGGCTGCGGCACCAGCTTTTCGGTGTAATATCCCCGCATGAAAATCGCGACATGGAACGTCAATTCAATCAAGGCCCGCACGGCCCACGTTCAACGCTGGCTTGAAGCAAACGATCCTGACATATTGTTTTTGCAGGAATTAAAGGGATTGGAATTTCCGATTGATGCATTCCCCAATCACAAAATCCACGCGGTCGGGCAAAAGGCCTATAACGGCGTCGCCGTCCTCGCCAAAGAAGATTTCAAAGTCATCAAGGAACGGCTGGACGGCGAAGAAGCCGACGAACAGGCGCGTTACCTTGAGATCGAATCTGGCGGACTTCGCCTCATCAACATCTACCTTCCCAACGGCAACCCTTGGCCCGGCGATAAATTCGATTACAAATTACGTTGGATGGACCGCCTCTACGCCCGCCTTAAAACTTTACGTGAAGAAGAAATTCCGTTCCTCGTCACCGGCGATTTCAACGTCATTCCCGAACCGCGCGATTGCTGGGATATAAAAATTTGGATGAACGATGCGCTTTACCGCATTGAATCACGATTAAAATTTCGTGCGCTTTTAAATCTGGGGCTGACCGATGCGTTTCGCGTCTTCAACCAAGATGGCGGCCAATACACATTCTGGGATTACCAAGCCGGATGCTGGCCGAAAAATTTCGGCATTCGTATCGATCATTTCCTGACCTCACCCCCCGTGACAGACCGTCTCGTTTCCTGCACCATAGACAAAGAACCGCGCGGGGAAGATTCTCCGTCCGACCACACACCTGTCATATTGACCTTGAGATCATGAAACACGCCCTTCCCCTTTTGCTTTCCGCCACCATCCTGATGTCAGGCTGCGCGAATGAGCTTTATGACAGCCTCCATTATTATATGAAGGAAAAACGACTACCGCCGCCGACAGTACAGAGCTTCCCACATTGCGAAGGTTACGGCTGCCCCACAATCAAGCATGTGGAACTGAACAAGCAAGATTGGAAGAAGATTGACAAGGCCTTTGGCGCAAAAGCAAAAACGCCACTGGAAGAACGCCACAAAATCGCGCGCACGATCGGTGAATTCGAGCGCGTCGTTGGCCCGATCACCGGAACGGATGTCGATCAGCGCGGCACGTTCATCAAGATGGGCGAAGGTCAGCTCGATTGCGTTGATGAAAGCACAAACACAACAATCTATCTTATGCTGTTGAGAGAAAAAGGATTGTTGAAATTCCACGACATCGAGCAACCGCAAGTCAGATGGCCGATCATCTCGGGCCGCGGATGGATGCACCAGACCGCCGTCATCACCGAAACCGAAAGCCGTAAACAATACGCCGTCGATTCATGGTTCGAAGACAACGGCGAAAATCCGTGGATCGTGAGCCTCGAAGACTGGCGGAACGGCTGGCATCCCAGTCAGCTAAAAGACGTTTCCAACGAAGCCAAAACGCCTTAAACTGTTCGGGATATTGATTGATTCCTATTTGGATATCCCGCCATGAAAAAAAGCACCCGCATCCTAGCCCTAACCGCCCTGCTCGGCTCGATGGTCTTGCCCGTCGCCTGCACACCGTGGGACACCGAATACCTTGAGATCGCGGGGGAACGCATCGCGCGCCCTGCTTTCCTGACCGAACGCCGTCTTTCCGCGAACGGTATGGATTTCCAATTGTGGGAGCGTATGCATAAACGCGGCGAACCCGCCAATGTCTATATTGAGGGCGATGGCGTTTCCACTTACCTCAACCGGAATTTGAGTGAAGACCCGACACCGACCAATCCGGTCGCGCTCCACCTCGCCTCGCATGATAACGCAACGAACCTCGGTTACATCAGCCGCCCTTGCCAGTTCCGCGAGTCCCAAGATGAAAAAGCCTGCCCGTCGAAATTCTGGGGCACGCGCCGCTTCTCCCCCGAAGTGATCGCCGCCTATGACGAAGCCTTGACCGAAATGAAAAACCGCTACGGCATCACTGAATTCAATCTGATCGGTTATGATGGCGGCGCGAACATTGCGGCGGCGCTTGCCGCTGGCCGCAAAGATGTGGCAAGCCTTCGCACCGTTGCCGGAAATCTTGTTCCGCTCGTGGCGTATCAAAAAACCGGACAGGTTCTGGACAATGACAGCATTCTTGCCAACGATATCGCAACCGCGCTTGCGGGCGTTCCGCAACATCACTTTATCGGCGCGGGCGATCAGGATATTCCACCATCCATTTATCATTCATTCCGCCAGTCTATGGGACCATCCGAATGCGTGCATTACACGCTGGTGCAAGATGCCGATCATGGTCGTGGCTGGGTTGATAAATGGCCGGGCCTTTTGAAGGCGACGCTCTCATGCCCGAAAGCCATCGATGAGAATTTCGTGCATCAACCACTTCCTCCCCGCCCCGACTACGCGGGACATGGGCAGAAGTAACAAATAAAAATCCGGCAAATGCCGGATTTTTTAACGTAAATGGTGCTGCCGAAGCGGATTGAACGCTCGACCTCTCCCTTACCAAGGGAGTGCTCTACCACTGAGCTACGGCAGCCGGGAACCCTAGAAAACCTTGGAATTATCCCCAAAGTTGGGGGGAAACTACTATAATATCCCTTCCCTCTCAAGCTTGTTTTGTCCTATAGTCCGGTACGTTTTCGGAAAATGGGCGGACTATGGGCAACAACCTTACAGAAGCAGGTCGTAAGGCCGCGGAAATCAAGGCGCAAAAGCGCGCCGCCGCTCTTCGCGAAAACTTGAAAAGACGCAAAGAGAGCGAAGCTCTGCGCCAAACAGACAAGGGGACAAAGAATGCAGAATCTCAAGACAGCGAATGATGACGAACTCCGCGCCGCAATCGCCGCGCGCTCCTTCCCCGGAATTCTGGCCGACCACCAGATCCGCGAGCTGTCTTTGAACGAAGGCATGATCGAACCCTTCGTCGAAAAACAAAATCACGACGGCGTTATTTCTTACGGACTTTCTTCTTACGGATACGATGCGCGCTGCTCTTCCGAGTTCAAAATTTTTACCAATGTCGATAACGCCATCGTCGACCCGAAAAACTTCTCCGAAAAAAGCTTCGTCGATCGCGATGTGAAGGAATGTATCATTCCGCCGAATTCTTTCGTGCTCACCCGATCCGTTGAATATTTCCGCATTCCAAAAGACGTTCTGGTTATCTGCCTCGGTAAGAGCACCTATGCGCGCTGCGGCTTGATCGTCAACGTCACGCCGCTGGAACCGGGCTGGGAAGGTCATGTAACGCTTGAAATTTCGAACACTACACCATTGCCTGCGAAGGTTTACGCGAACGAAGGCGTCGCGCAGTTCCTGTTCTTCAAAGGCTCCGCACCTTGCGAAGTTTCCTATGCGGATCGAGCCGGAAAATATATGGGCCAACGTGGTGTAACGCTGCCGCGTATGAAAGACAAGTAATCTGGAAGACGAACATGGATTTTGAATTCGACGTCATTGAGTATAACGGGAAACCGCACTTTTGTTATTCAAAAGGCAACACGTCCCATGTCTTCGAAGCCGTGTTCGCTTTCAATGATGGAGGACCTATCAATACACATGGAACTACTTTGAAAAATGTTGAAACACTCGAGGCCAAGGATTTTCCACTCAAAGGCAAGCTCACAATTGGAAACGTATCCGAAAGCCGACAAAATTGGTTCAATGCGTTTCTGTCCCGCTGCGAAAAATTTTCATCCATTGGCGTTGATGAATTTGCCAAATGGCAACTTGGCCAACCGGACGAATTTTTAAACCAAATGCGCAGCATTTTTAAGACCGCAACAGGTATGGAACCATCGGGCTTGGGGTTTATCTATCTTAACGCAGAAAACACCAGACTATATTTCCGCTTTGGCGTTACGCCCGAAACAAATGTCATTCCCGTGCAGCGCGACTTTAATAAAAAAGCAGACATGGAATTGGTTCAATCCCTATTACCCACAGGGCTGGCACCTATTATCCAAACACAATCCCCCATATATATGAATCCGAGATAATCTTGACCAAAGCACAACCAACCACCGCCGATACTCAAGCCGCCAGCGAGAAAAAAACCAACGCTGACGGACAAGTAATCGAAATCATCCATGGCGAAGTAAAACCTTCGAACCTGAACGCCCTTCGCGTGCGCGGCGGCAATAAACTCAAAGGCGAGATCAAAATTTCCGGCGCGAAAAATGCTGCTCTCAAACATATGTGCGCAGCGCTTTTGACCGATCAACCGGTGCAGTTGAACAATATGCCCGTCACGCTGGGCGATGTGCGCACGCTCTCTGAACTTCTCGATTATCTCGGCATGACGGTGGCGCTTCGCTCCGATGGCGTGGCCATGCTGAAAACGCCGAAAATCAAAACACATATCGCGCCTTATGATCTGGTTCGCAAGATGCGCGCGAGCGTTCTGGTGCTCGGGCCCCTGCTTGCCCGCGAAGGACAAGCGGATATTTCCATGCCGGGCGGCTGCGCCATCGGCACACGCCCTGTCGATCTTCACCTCAAAGGCTTCGAGGCAATGGGCGCAACCATTGAACTCGATGGTGGATACATTAAGGCGAGAGCACCAAAAGGTTTGAGCGGCGCACATATCACCTTCCCGTTCGTGTCCGTCGGCGCCACTGAAAATATCATGATGGCCGCGACACTCGCCAAAGGCATTACGGTTTTGACCAATGCCGCGCGCGAACCTGAAATTATCGACCAAGGCAACGCGCTTATTTCCATGGGCGCAAAGATCGAAGGTTTAGGCACATCCGAAATCCGCATCGAAGGCGTCACCTCGCTTTCCGGCACCACCCATTCCTGCATTCCAGATCGCATCGAAACAGGCACATATATGTGCGCGGTCGGCTTGACGGGCGGCGAAGTGCGTTTGAAAAATACACGCACCGATTTCTTGTCTTCCCTGATCGGCCCTCTCACCGGTGCTGGCATGGAAATCAAACAAGACGGCGATGACGTATATGTTTATCGCAACGGCAGCCATCTAAAAGGCATCGACATCATGACGGAACCCTATCCCGGTTTTGCAACCGACCTTCAGGCGCAATTCATGGCGATGATGACCATGTGCAAAGGCGCAGGCATGATCACCGAAACAGTGTTCGAAAATCGCTTCATGCACGTGCCCGAGCTTTGTCGCATGGGCGCGAACATCACGATCCAAGGAAATTCCGCCATCG